>CALWZZ010000001.1 GCA_944386145.1 uncultured Clostridia bacterium
AAATTGTTATCTTATCAAGTGGAAAAGTCGCGGTGCGCCAGCGATTTTACACTTGATAAGATTATAATTTGTTTATTCTGTAATGTTAGCCATTTAATGAATAAAATATTTATATATTACTGGTTTCTGATTTTACTTGATATTTAAACTGTTAATTGTAACAAATTTTTTAATTATTTTTCATCTTTCTCTGTTTCCTTTATGATATAAATCGGTCTATTTTTCACTTCAAGATATGTCTTAGACAAATACTGTCCAATAATTCCCAAAGAAAATAATTGTATACCACTAACAAAAAACATAATACATACCATAGAAGGCCAACCAGAAGTTGGGTCTCCATAAACCAAAGTCTTTATAATAATAACCAATATCAACACAAAAGCTACCAAACAAAATAGTAAACCTATAACAGAAGATATGATTAATGGTGTTGTAGAAAATGCAGTAATACCCTCTATGGCATATTTAAACAATTTCCAAAATGACCATTTGGTTTCTCCTGCAACTCTTTCGATATTTTCATATTCTAACCATTTGGTTTTAAATCCTACAAAGCTAAAAATACCTTTTGAGTAACGATTATATTCTTTTACAGAAATAATAGCTTGTACCATTTGTCTTGTCATTAATCGATAATCTCTTGCACCATCTACCATTTCTACATTTGACATTTTATTAATTAATTTATAGAAAATCCTTGCAAAAAAGCTTCGAATTGGTGGTTCTCCTTTTCTGGTTACCCTTCTTGTTCCTACACAATCATATCCTTCATTTTTTATGCAATCATACATTTGTCTTAGCAAAGCTGGTGGGTCTTGTAAATCGGCATCCATTAAGGTAATATAGTCTCCTTCTGCATGTTCTAGACCTGCAAGCATAGCAGCTTCTTTTCCAAAATTTCTTGAAAATGAAATATAACGTACTTTTCCATCTTTTTGTCTTAATTCTTTGATTTCTTCCAGTGTTTTGTCTTTTGAACCATCATTTACAAAAATATATTCAAATTCTGTTTCCGCAAAGTCTTGTTTTCTCACACGTTCCATTTCTTCATAGAATAATGGTATACTTTCTTCTTCGTTATAACAAGATATAATTACAGATATTTTGTCCATTTTACTTTTCAACCTCTTCTTCCTCTATATTAATTGTCTTGTCAACAATATATTGTGGTCTTCTTTTTGACTCATCATATATTTTTCCTATATATTCTGCAATAATCCATATAGATAATAATTGTACCCCCGCAAAAAAGGTAATTGCTACCATAATAGATGTCCATCCAGCAGATAAATTATTTAATTGAAATACATAAGATATTATTGCATATATTAATAAGATAAAGGATATTACGATAGAAATAATCCCTAAAATTCCTACTAATTTTAGTGGTTTGGTAGAAAAACCAATAATTCCATCAGATGCAAGTTTTAACATCTTTTTCAATGGATATTTTGTTTTTCCAGCAAATCGTTCTTGTCTTTCATATTCAAAAGCTTTTTGTTTATATCCTACCCAACTAAATAATCCTCTTAAAAATTTGTTATGTTCTGGCATTTGATTAATCGTATCTACTACTTTTCTATCTACTAATCGAAAGTCTCCTGTATCTTTTGGGATTTCTACATCTGATAAAGCATTTAGTGTTTTATAAAACATTTTTGCTGTAAATAATTTAAAGGCAGATTCTCCTTTTCTAGTTTTTCTTTTACCATAAATAACTTCATTGCCATCTTCCCATAGCTTTATCATATCTTTAATAAGTTCTGGTGGGTCTTGTAAATCAGCGTCAATAATAACAATTGCGTCTCCTGTTACATATTTTAGCCCTGCTGTAACAGCTGCTTGATGTCCAAAATTTCTTGAAAACGAAATTACTTTTAAAGATTTATCATTTTGGGCTATTTTTTCTAGAAGTGGTAGGGTTTCATCTGTGCTTCCATCATTTACCACAATTATTTCATGGTCATATTGTGATAAGTCATTTAATACATTTTTTACTCTTTTATAACATTCTTCTACAACTTTTTCTTCATAATACATTGGTATAACAAATGATATTTTTTTCTTTGTTTCCATTATTTTCACATCTCCTATTATTTCTTTTTAAATACAAATAATTTACTAAATATATAATTTGCAATAACAATTAGTACATTTGAAACTAATTTCATAATCACATCATTTAAGTGTAAAACATCTACAAATAGGTACATAAATCCCATATCTAGAAATAGGGATAAAATTCTAAATCCAAAGAAAGAAAACATTTCTTTGAAAAATTCTTTTTTGCTTAATCCTTTTGTTTGAAATACAAATAGTTTATTCGTTACATAGGCAAATAGAATAGATATAATTTGTGCAACAACTGTACTTACCATATAATCAACATTACATACTTTTGCTAATATAAGATATGATACATAATTAACAACCGTTGTTAATACACCAAATATTAGATAATTAATAATTTCTTTATATTTGTTCCATAGTGCTTTTATTGTTTCCATTTTTGCTTTCATATCCTCCTTGTATTTTTTTCTTTTTTCTTTTTGACAAATTATAACATTGTTTTCTTATTTTTTCAAATGTGAATTGTAAACCATTTGCCGCATATGGTAATAACAATATATAAAATGTTAGAACATAATAGACTTTTGTTTCCCAGAACAAATGAAAAATAAATCCGCCAATTACCATTAAAATTAAACTTACTTTTTCTATCGTTGGTTTTTTGAATTCCACTATTAAGCCAATTCCTGCCATTATATATAATACAATTTGATAAATATTATTATATTCTAAATATACTGTTGATAATTTTCCATCAAAAAAGCTAATTAATACTTTATTACTTTTCATACTTTCTGGTGCTTTTTCAAAATTTTCTGCTGGTTCATTTACCCAAATCGTTTGAAAAGTAGGTTCTAACCATGTTGTTTCAATTTTTTCTATCAGTATATTAACAGCTTCTGAAGGATTATTGGCATATTCTTGTAAAAGTTCTTTTAGTACTTCTATACTTTGTTTAGAAGCCTCTTCTGTATCTTCATTTGCTTCTTGGTATATCTTAAGGGTACTGCCATCATACCAGCCTGCCATTTTATAGCCATCACCTTTTCGTAATCCCATTTGTAAATATGAAACCATTGGTATTCCATCTGCTACTTCTATACCTGTTCGCTGTTCTGTATAGAAATAAACTAGTTTACTAAATAGAACCATACAAAGTGCGGATAATACAATTCCTATAAAAATTTTTTTGTCTCTCTTTTCAATAAAGTCTAATATCCATAAAATAACCATTCCAACAAAAAATATTTGATAATTTTTCTTTAGCAATACAGAAATTCCTATACTAATACTAGCAATTATTAAGTATTTTATTTTCCTTTGTTCTCTATATAAACAAATTTGATAAACAGCAATTAATGCAAACAATAACCCTATGATATTGCCATATATAAAGGTAGAAAAGAAAATGATCGGCAAAAATCCTAGCATAAGTATGCAAAAAATCTTATTCACTTCTTGATTTTGAAACATCTTTTTCGTGAAATTATATAATAATTGCACAATGCCACCTATACAAAGAACATTTACCATTTGCATAATCATTACATTTTCGCCTAATAATCTAAATAAAATTTCTGTAAGATAAATATATCCTAGTTGAAATGGATACCAATGTAAATATCCACCTGGCTCTAAAGAATCATAATTTCCTTTTATAAATTCTGAAGCCAAATATGTCATCATTTCTTGGTCAGCTTTTGGTATAATCTTTGCCCAATAAATAAATATAGCAGATAATACCATCATTGCAACTACTGTAAATACACAAAGCATTTCGCTTGATATATGTTTTAATAATTTTTTTACAAGGTATACAACCACTAGAAATATAATGACACCTAATCCATTTGTTAAAAAGTTATCTATACGAATACTCATAAATTCCCAATACTGAAAATATAGTCCAGCAAAATAAAATGTAATAATAAATGCTGCTATTCCTAACCCAATCGTTATACATATACCTATAAAATAACAAAATTGTATTAATATATTTTCTATTTTGCTTGTTTTTTCTATTTTCATTATCGCTTGTTTTTCAGTAATTTCTTCTTGCATATTAAGCCATCCCCTCTTATTCCTCATAATTAATAACAAAGTCTTCTGGTAAGTTATAGTATTGTCTTATATAATATTTTATATAATCATTTCCTTCTGTGTATGGCTGTTCTCCGCTATATAAAATATTGGGTAATTGTTTTAATGTTACTTCTGTTACTTCTTCTCCATTGGCAATCTGTTCAGAAACTGCTCGTAACTTTTGGTCATTTTCCGTATTTACATGACTATTTTCATAATAGCCTTTTGTAATCGTTACCATATTTAGTAAACAAATTAATAAAAATGGTATCATCATACATGTTATGATTTGTTTTGTATCTTTTTCTTTATACATATCTCCAATAATTTTTAGTGCTATTAAACAATATAGTATTTCAAATACAATACTTGAACGAGAAGCAAAATATGGTGCTACAATCATAACCCCTTGAGAAATAATTGCACAATAGAAGAGGTTAATCAGTCCTTCCGATTTTTGGTTCCATAAATACATGGTCACTGTATATGCAATAAAGAATAATTGTAGTAGCGTAAAGCCAATGGTAGCAATTAAAATCAATCTATGTCCTTGTACCAATGAATATACATAACTAAAATATCCTTCTGTTCTTATAAACATTAGCATGGTTATTCCTGTTGTAGATAATAAACTTATATAATTTATCCATTTATATCCATAATGTTTCCTAATATTTTGTACACTTGCTATCAATACAGTTGTAAAGAAGAAAAGTCCAAAAATTTTATTATTTTGTCCAAAATTACCTTCAATGGTTGCTTGAATTCCGTCTATTGTCCTTTCTATCAATGGTTTTTGATAAAAATCAATACTTGTTGGATGTTCTTTTCTGACTTCATTTCCTGGTGCTAACATTAAAATTGCAAAACCAATAATCGCAACAACATTCATTGCTATATCTAACTTACTTACCTTTTTATTTCTTATTGCATTATACACTGTATAGATTAGCACAAACATTAAGCTGGCAACACCTACCTGCTCTTGTGAAAAAGTTGCTAAAAAGATACAAATCCCCATAATAGCAATATAGAAAATATTTTTGGTTTTTGTATTTGTTTGTTCTCCTTTGATTTTGAACATATATACATATATATAAATAAATAAAAATAAAATTGGAATTACATATGACACTGCCGCACTAATCCAAAAGATACCTGTTCGGAATGTCATAATTTCTATAATACCATATAATAACATGCATGTTAAAGCTAATTTCCATCTTTCAACTTTGTCTCCTAAAAGTTTGTTCATAATTTTATACATTACAAAAAAGATACCAAATATGGCAAGTGCTTGTACAATTCTGTAACCTGCAAGCCCTGTATATCCTAATAGGATAATTTCAAATAAGTAATATAATACTCTTCCGCCCCATATTTGATAATGTCCACTTAAAAATTCAAAAACTTGTCCCAAAGAATAATTGGTTCCACTAACCCCATCTACTAAATATGCATAACTTAGTGATGCATATCCATAATCATCATGATACATATATAAAAATTGGTGTTGTATAATTAAAAAGACTATAAATATAATAGCAATTCCTGCAACAAGAATCGTATCTTTGTAGGCCTTCCAAATGTCTTTCATATTTTATCTCATTCCTTTCTTAAGGCACAAACCTGGTTGGAAAAGTATTTTTCAACCTTGCTCCTCCTAAATTCACTTCTCACTTTCTTTCTCCAATTGCCATGCTTTTATTAAAAAATCATAGCGCTTTTGAAATTCTTTTTTGTGCCATGCAGTAATACTTGTCAATTCTTCCATTCCTTTATGAATACGTTTAATTTCTTCTAAGTGTTTTTGCTTTTTCATCGTGCTTGTTATGTTATTTCCATGAACACGATAATTGTTTAATGGTTTATTGACATAAGCAACATCTCCTAATGTCATTAAATGCGCATATAACACCCAATCTCCTGATTGTCGATATTGTATGGCTTTATCAAAAAAGGTATCATAATTTCCTTTTCTAATTAATGCAGATGATACATTGGCAATTGTGCAATTTAAAAATGTATAATTATTTAATTCATCTGTTCCTTTATTGATAAAAGAATGTTTCCAATGGTTTGTTTTGCGGATATCAATTTCTGGTTCTATGGATTTTAAAAATATTTTTCCATCTTTATCTATAAAAGATGTATCTGCATAACTAATGACAATATCTTTATCTTTTTTTATATTTTTCACTAATGCTTTCATTAAATGTTTGTCACAATAATCATCTGCTTCTGCAATCCAAACATAATCTCCTTGGGTCAGGTTAAACCCTTTTTGCCATTGTTTAAAAGCAATTCCTGAATTTACTTTATTATATACTTTTCTAACGGGTATATAATCTTTTATATTTTCTACAATGTCATCGATTAATTTTCGACTATTGTCTTTTGAACAGTCATCTAAAATAATCAACTCACTAATCTTTTCTGTTTGATATAATATGCTATATATTCGTTCTATTAAAAATTTTTCATAATTATAATTTGGAACAACTACAGATATATGCAGTTTGCTTTCTTTTTTTCTCTTTTGCTCTTTAGCTGCTTTTACCAAATCTTCCATTCCTAAATTTTCTTTTATGACACATTTTCCTTCTTTATCCATTATTTTTTTCTTAAACTTTACAATTTGTTTTCCAATTGTGATGATACAATTTATTAGTGTTGCTGATTTTAATCGTAATAGACCAATTACGAGTTTCCAGTAAATTCTTCCCCATCTTCCTCTTGTGTCTAAATACCTTTTGACACATGCTTGTTTTTCGATTTTGATATTTTGCTCTTTTTTTATAAAAAGTTTCAAATATTTTTGTCTATCCTTTATATTTTCTAGTGTTGTAATAACAAACACATATAACATTAAGATTTGATGGTATAAAATAATAGATTGATATGCTTGTACATCCTTTAAATCCTTAATTCTCTCAAATGTTAATTCTACAGAATCAAAAATGTCAAATCGCTTTTCTGAAAATGTAGAATTTTGTATAGACGTATTTCTCTGTACATAATAATATGCCACTTCGTTTGTATATGCAAGCTTTTTGGCATGTAGCACAGCAGGAATCACAGAACAAATATCTTCGTTAATTTTTCCTTCTAAAAATAAATAATTTTCAATTAATGACTTTTTAAATACTTTGTTACAAGCAGAAGCTGCTAATCCATTATCAATGGCTGCTTTTTTTATATCAGTTTCCTCTAGATTTATCCCTCTTTGTACAGTTCCTAATGGCTCTCCATTTTCATCCATTAATTGCATATCTGCAATTGCGATTTCTGCCTCGTTTTTCACTAGAACTTCCATTAATTTTTCATAATATTGTTTATCAATATAATCATCAGAATCAATAAACCCTATATATTCACTATCTGCTAATTGAATTCCTCTGTTTCTGGTATATGCAAGACCTTTATTTTCTTCATTTTGATAAACTGTCATTTTATCTGGATACTTGGTTTGTATATCTTTTATTTTTGAATATGTCTTATCTGTTGAACAATCATCTATTGCAATAATTTTTATTGGCTCATATGTTTGTTCTAAAATACTGTTGATACTTTTTTCGACATATTTTTCAACATTATAGCAAGGTACAATAATTGTTAATTTTGGCTGTATCATTTTTTATCTCCTTTTTGTTCCCTTTTACTTTGAACAGTATATCAAACTTGTATGTAAAAAGCAATCGTATTATTTAAAAACTTTGATTGACTACTTTTTTTTGCTATGTTATAATTTCTTTGATTTTAGAAAAAAGGAGCAAATTATGTTGAATTTTAAGAACTTATTTAAAGAAAAAGTAAATATTTATAAAAATGTACCAAAAAAATTAGCTTTAGACAACCCTAAAAAAGTATCTGCGGTTATTCCAAACTACAATTATGCCAATTATATTATTGAGAGAATTGATTCTATTTTACAACAAACTTACCCAATTTATGAATTGGTTATTATTGATGATAAATCTACAGATAATAGTGTAGAGGTTATTGATAAAAAATTAAAAAAGGTGCAAAAAAAATATCCTGATTTGAAAGTGTCTTTTATTAAAAGAGATACCAATAGCGGAAATGTTTTCTGTGGTTGGCAAAATGCTTTTAAATATTCTACTGGGGACTTTTTATGGATTTGTGAGGCTGATGATAGTTGTTCTCCCCTATTTTTAGAAAATGTTATGAAAGGTTTTGACAATCCTAATACCATTTTATCTTATTGTGAATCATTAACTATGGATGAGAATAATGTTATTTTAATGAAGGATTTACGTGAATGGATTGATATTTTCCAAACTGGCAAATGGAATGAAGATTATGATAATACAGGCGATATGGAACTTGCAAGTACATTATGTATTAATAATACCATTGCTAATGTTTCTGGTGCTGTTTTTAGGAAATTACCTTCTGTAAATTTTGAAGAAATGTTAAAAACAGCTCAAACATTCCGATTGGCTGGTGACTGGTATTTCTATACAAAAGTATTAGAACATGGCGATATTCATTATTGCAAAACGTCTTTAAATTATCATCGTATGCAAAGTAAATCTGTTACTTTAACAACTTCTGCCAAACAAGAATATGAGGAAATTTGTAGAATTCAAGATGATATTATGAAGAGAGTTACACTATCAGAAGAGGTAAAAGAACGTGTAATGAAAAGGAGAGCTGATAAGAGGAGGTGTTTTGAAATTGAAGAGCAAAACAACCAATAATCTTTCTATCATCATTCCTGTATATAATACAGAAAAATATATTGAAAAATGTTTAAACAGTATTTTAAAAAATGTACCAGAAAATACAGAAGTTTTGGTAATTAATGATGGTTCTCCAGATAATTCAGAATATATTATTAAAAAATTTGAAAAACGATATCCAAATGTTTTGAAATATTATAAAAAAGAAAATGGTGGTTTGTCAGACACTAAAAACTATGGTATTGCAAAAGCAACTGGAAAGTATATCACTTTTGTTGATTCTGATGATTATGTAGATAGCAATATGCATAAAGAAATGCTTGCTTTAGCATTAAAAGAAAATGCAGATGTTGTTTATTGTGATGTCGAGCAAGTTTTTGATGATGGACATACGATTTATAGCCATTGTACTAATATAAAACGAACAAATGATTTTTTTAGATTAATTGATACACCACTTATGGCAACTTCTTGTAATAAATTGGTAAAAAAAGAATTATATGAAGGTTCTAAGTTTCCAGTAGGACTAAACAATGAAGATGTTGCTATTACCCCTATTTTGGTTGCACAAGCTAAAAAAATATGTAAAATTGATAAACCTTTTTATAAATATTATCAAAGAGCTGGTTCTATTCAAAATAATACTTTTAGCGAAAAACGATTTGTTATTTTTGACACAGCTAAAATTTGTTTTGAATATGCCAAAACTTTACCAGAAGAGGTTCAATTACAAATAAAAACCTCTTTATATACACACCAAATATTAGCATTGCTTATTTACCCTATCAGTGATTTGTCTAAAAAAGAGCAGGAACATTTGATACCTATCTTTTGTAAAAAAATAAATACTATGTTTGGAGAAGACCTTTATCAAAATACATATGTAAAAGATTTTTTAAAAGACCTTCATAGAAAACATTTATTAGGATTAATTAAACAAGAAAATACAAAAGCCATTATAAAATGGTTATCGTATTATAAACATTATGACAAAATATCTGCATTTTTTGAAAAAGCCAAAAATTCTGTAAAAAACTTTTTTATTAGCATAAAAAATAAACTTGTATGGTGCGTTAAAAAGCTAATTTCTCTACCTAGGATTTTAATTAGAAAAACAAAAACATTTTTCCGTCTTTACTTGAAAAAAGAAAAATCTTAAGGAGAATTCCTATGTTGAAATTCTCCTTCTTTTTTTGATAAATATAATAAATAATATTCCTAAAGCAACAACTAATAAACAATTTATCGTAATATTTCCCAATGCAGCCCCTGTCATTTGCAATTCTCTTACGAATATTTTTGTAAGAAAATATGCTAAGACACTAACACACATATATACATATATTGTCCATTTCTGCTTCCTTATAGTAGATAATGCATAGAACAATAATATAGATACAGAATAGAAAAATCCTGATACTAATAAAATGACAAATTCATTTCGATAATTATCCAATTTTAATCCAAAAATATATTCTAATATAGGTATACCAATTGTCATACATATCAAAATGATAACGATTGTGGCTCCAAATGTTAGTAAAATAACCTTTAGAATTAATGTTACTAATTTTTTCATATCTCCCTGTTCGAAAGATTCTGCCAAAAGTTTTAAAATTGGTTTCATAATGCAAGTACTTAACAAATTAATTGTAAAAGCTGGTAGATATATAATATTATAATATGTTTGCATTTCATTATTTCCAACTAAGTCAATAGCATATTTAACAGCATTTGTTAAATATAGTGCTAAAATTGTTGATATACATACAGGTAAAGCTTCTTTGAGTATTTCAATACATTTTTCTTTTGTAAAGTGTATTTTGTCTTTAACAAAATGTTTTTTCCACCTATAATCTAATAATCCCAACAAAATAAGATTTGTAATAAATAATGCAAGTGTCGATATAATAATATTATGTGTTAAAATGTCTACAAGAAAAAATGCAACACATGATATACTATTTCTAATAATCAATGTTTTTCCAGCTAAATCCAATCTATTTGACAATTGAAATTGTGCTTGATAGCTTTCACTAAAGTTATCAACTGCTCTAAATAATATCAAAAAGAATAATATATACGCTTTATCTATATCATAATGAGAAACAATAATAAATATTATCCCTAATACAATCATAACAAAAACAACAATAATTCTTAAAGCCATATACTCTCCAAAGGTATATTGCTGTTTAATATCTGTAACTTGTAAAATTCTAATTCCAAAATCACCTACTGCATTCAATATAACTGATGTTGCAAATGCAATTGAAAATATACCGGCAATTTCTACACCATTAATTCTTACAACTATTAATAATAAAATGGAACTTAAACATGAAGCAATTATTGTTCCAAACATATTCCAAATAAAATGCGATTTTTTCACTTTATTTCTCTCCTATTTAAATTTCATTATATCTATTATTTTACTTGCAGTCTCCTCCCAAGTGAAATTTTCTAAAACATGTTTATGTAATTCTTCTCCCATTATATTTAATTTATTTTTATTTAAAATTAAATATTCTAATTTATTTGATAAATCCTCTATTTCCTTATTGCAAATAATTCCTAATTTGGGATTACATATAATTTCAGTTGTTCCTCCTACCCCGTGTAGCTAAAACTGCGCATTTCATTAATCCTGCTTCCAAAATAGAAGTTGGTAATCCTTCTGACCAAGATGGATTCACAAATATATTTGTTTTTCCTAATAACTTCATAACTTGCTCATGAGATATCTCTCCCAATATTTTTATTTTTTTATCATTACTATTTTCTTTTTCTATTTTTTTTAATAGAGTACCTTTTCCTGCTAATATTAATTCTGTATAAGGATATTTGTCAGAAATTTTTTTATAGGCTTGTATTAAATTTAAAATCCCTTTTTCTTCTACCATCCTACCAATATATGTAATTATTATTCTGTTCTCTTCTTTTTGTAGATATTTTTCAAACGCTTTATACTCTCCTTTATCTATTGCATTATATAAAATACCCTTTGCTTCAATCTTAAAATGCTTCAACCATATAGTTGCTTCCCTAGAAACCCCATAAAAATCCACTATATTTTTCTTTATTGCTTTTGTGATTTTATGTTCATAGAAATGTCCTAATCTATCAAGAAATTTATTTCCTACAGTAAAATGAGATGTACCATGTTCTATTACAAATGCAGGAATATTCCATTTTTTTGATATGTGTGAACCAAGTAATGATGTAATCCAAAATCTAGTATTTATAATAATTGAATCAATATTTTCACTTTTCAATTGCTTTATCATATTAAAATATTTCATATTTACTTTTAAAACAGGATATCTTTTGCTAAAAATTCTATATATTGGTAATCTATATATTTTACAAATTTCAGATTCCTCGACACTACTTAATGCAGTATCATATTGCGTAGTGACAACAATAACTCTATATCCCATCATTTTAAACTGTTGTGCCAAATTATATGTATATCGTTCTACACCCCCAATATGTGGTAAATAATATCCAGAAAATAAAGCTATTGTTTTCATTTATGATCTTCTCCATCTTTTTCTAATTTTGTCTTCATCAATACAATATATTGATTAATTTGGTTAATTTTATCTGTTAACACTACTATTTTCAAATTCATTAGAAATACTTGAATTAGTAAAAATAAGATAATAATTAAAAAGACAAAATTAACAGGTGCCATGAACCCTATTTTTTGAGAAATAATTCCTACTGCGTCAGAAAAAATACTCATTAATATTAAAATCAAACTTCCAAACATCCACATAACGCCATTTGTTATTTTTAATTCTGATTTTCTCATCTTTTTTAAACATAATAGAAATAATATAATAGATCCTATTATTAAAATTATTCTCAATGTTATAGACATTTTCATTTCTCCTTCTTACTTCTTCTATTTCGTATAAAAAATATTGAAAATAATGTATCTAACATATACTCTATAGATTTTAACGATGTTAAATAGCTTGCACCGTATTGTCTTTCTTTCATTTTTACTTGAATTTCCTTTATTGTAATATTATTTTTTATCATATATACTAATGTCTCTGGCTCTGGCGCCAAATGCAAATTTTTATTAAACTCATAAATTGCTTTTTTTCCATATGCTCTCATTCCTGATGTAGGATCCTTTATCGTTATTCCTGTAGTCAATTTTATTGCTAAAGAAATTAACTTGCTACCAATCATTCTTATATTTTTCTTCTTTTTTTCTTCCAAAAATCTTGAACCTATTGCAATATCACAATTATTATTTTTTATTTCATCTACTAGTATATTGATATATTTTGCTTCATGTTGTCCATCTCCATCAAATTGTAAAACAATTTGATATCCTTCTTCATATGCATATTTCATCCCCAATCTAATAACATTACTTAGTCCTGAATTTATCGGTAATGTTATTAGATTGAATTTATTTTTTTCACAAATTTGTTTTGTACTATCTGTTGAACAATCATTTATAATAACATAATCATATGCTGTATTTTCTTTTATATCTTTTATTGTATTTTCTATATTTTTTTCTTCATTATATGCTGGTACAACTATAAGTACATCTTTATTCATCTTTTTCTCCCATTCTTACAATTTTTACTATAAAAATTAAAATCATATATTATTTTCTTTTTAAAATACATCCATCATCGTTCATTAATATAATTTCATATTTTTCTTGATTATCTAGTGTTAATTTTTCTTCATAAAACGCTATTAAATATTGCTTATCTGATTGTATCCAATCTTCAGTTGTATTCCATATACTAGGTTCTGAAAATTCTAAATAGTTATTATGATGTGTAACCCCAAATAAAGCATACATCCATCTCTGTAATCTGTTATTTCCTTTTATCATAACAGATTCTTTATTATCATCAATTAAATTACCATAATAATAAATAATATCCAACATATTTTTTGTACAAATTTTCTTACTTGTATGCATTTTTTCCCAGTTGTAATCATATATTGGAAAAATCTGCGCACTTCTAATTTCAGGATTAAATTTCGGATTTCTGTTTTGTAATTTTATATCTAATCCCAAAACATTCCATACTAGCCCTCCAATATACACAGCTAGTATAATACTAGTCAAGACTTTACTTTTTTCTTCTTTCCATAAAATATATATACAATTACAAGTAGTAATAATAATTGGTATATACAGAAAATAATATGTTTTATAAAAATAATATGAAGATACTTTGTTAAATCCTATTCCTCCTATAAAAAGA
Source organism: uncultured Clostridia bacterium (assembly GCA_944386145.1). Taxonomy (GTDB): domain Bacteria; phylum Bacillota; class Clostridia; order TANB77; family CAG-508; genus CAG-269. The sequence continues at coordinate 14,114 of CALWZZ010000001.1, forward strand.
GTAAATGCATACAGTATACCTATTATTAAACTTATAAAATTAAAATCAATTTTTCTATGCTTTATATGATAGATAATATAGAATAGCACAAAAGGAATATAAAATAGTAAATCCCCATATAATTCTTTATATATATATCCATCTACAGCAATTAATTCACTACTTTTTCCTATTTCAGGTAAAACAAAATATATAAATCCCAATATTGTTGGAAGAATTAATGTAATAAAAATACAAATACAATTTTTAGGTCTTAATATTGGTTCTTTCTTTCTATTTTTTATCATATTTAACAATAAGAAAATTCCTTCTGATGCATAGACAACAGGCACAAAGAAATAATATCCAAAAAACAATCCAAAATTTAACAAAAACATAATTGTTGTCCACAAACCAAACTTTAGATTATCTTTTAATTTCATCATGATAAATATAGAAATGATAATATTCAAACTAACTGATAAATATGCATATCCAAATATCAAGCTGTTTAATTGATATGCCAGTAAATATAATATTGAAAATAGAATTACAATTATATTAAATTTATAGTTTTTCGCAAACAATTTAAGATAACTATATATCAATAATCCTGACACAAAAAGAATAAACAAATCTATCAATACATAAATATTATAAAATTGATATTCTTCTAAGAAGTTTTCTGCTATCATGAACGTTATTCCTGTATTAACATACGAAATTGGCATCATTGTTTTAAAATTAAAAATAGTTGTATCTTCTACATTATTTAATAATGTAGAAGATTTATAAAATTCTCTTGCAGCCGTATAATGTGTAGCAGGATCTGTTGATTCATAATTCAATTCAAATGGAAATCCACCAAAATGTATATTGGCAATAACAATTACAATTATAAGAAATAGAAATATTACGGCAATATCCGATTTTCTTATAAAAAATTTTTGTATTGTTTTTTGTTTTCTAATTCCTAGAAAAATTGATAAACTGACTATAAAATTAGAAATTGTCAAACTCATTAAATTGCAAGGTATTTTTATAATACTATATATATAACATATAAATACATTGTAACATAATATAAATACAACAGTTAATGCTGCCCATAAAAGCAAATTTATTTTATTTCCGATTTTTTTTAAATATCAATAATAGTATATATAATGCAATAATTGAAATTATATAAAGTATCCACATATTTTTCCCCTATTTTAATTTTTTTATCTGTAGCAATAATAATAATCCATATCCACTCTTCCTGAAATTCCATTTACAGAACCATCACTTGTATATTGCCACATAATATAATCTTTTTCGTATGTACATTCATCTCCCCATTGTGCTACCCATTTTGGATATTGGTCTAAACTTTCATCATTAAGAATACCATTCCACCAAGTCAAATTTGCATAAATACCGATATTATCATATCCATATCCATTCATTGTATCAACAAATGTATGGGCAATTTCTCTATACATTTCATCTGTAACATTGTAATCTGCTTTATAGCCATCTGATTCCATATCAAACCAAATTCCATATTCTGGTGTTGTATAATCTCCAGCTTGTACCAATAATCTTCTTACATGTTCTGCTTCTGATACAGCCTTATCTGTATCTACTGCATATGAATAAATATATACACCATAAGGAATACCTAATCGTTTACATTCCGTTACATTTCTTATAAACATGCTATCATCTTGTGTCATATCATTTACACCATATCCGCAACGGATAATAACATAATCCACTTCATTTTTTACTTTTTCCCAATCAATATTTCCTTGATGTTCAGAAATATCAATTCCTCTTAAAATAGTTCTATCAATTGAAAAGTCTACAGTTGAAGAAGAAAGCACAGTTCCATCTTCTTTTTCAGCTACTACACGAATTGTATAATTGCCTTCTGGATAACTTGTTAGTGGTATTTCCATACGAAATCCTGGTGTTGGATTTGTTTCAATTCCGCCATATCCTTCTACTGAATTAATAACATCTTGTCTTGCTCTTCTTGTAATTTCTTCGTCTAATTGTACATCATCTAAATAGATTTTTAATGTTACATCATCATATGTAGACATTATCCATCCTGATATTTCCATATTATCTCTTCCTGTAATATGTCCTTGTGATGGTGTATCTACATAAATCATTGTTGGATATTTTACCAATGTAAATTGTCTTGTTTCTTCTGCTAAAACACTTCCATCTTGTGTTAAAATTCTAACAGATACTGTATGAATACCATCTTCAAGATTTGATACATCTGCTAAAACTTTAAATCCTGGCTCTGGATTTCTTTCTAATCCGCCATATCCTTCTATTGCACTAATAACATCTGGTCTTTCTCTTGTAACAACTTCTTGAGCAATACCATCTACTTTGATTTCTATAATTCTATCTTTATAATTTGACATTACCCAACCATTAACTTCCACTTCTGTTGAACCAACATAATTGGTTGGTAAATCTACATTTAGATATGTAGGGTATTTGTAAATATTTAAACTTCTATTCTCTTCTGCTAAAACTTCTCCGCTAGGTGCTAAAATTCTAATCGTTAATGTATGTGTTCCGTCTGCTATTTGGCTCAAATCTAAGCTTGCTTTAAATCCTGGTTCAGCATTTGTAGCACTTCCGCCATATCCTGGAATAGCACTTAATACATCTGGTCTTTGTCTTGTTGGAATATCTACATCTTGCTTAATTCCATCAATTAAAATTTGAATGGTTCTATCACTACAAGTTGATAATGCCCAACCATTAATTTCTAAGATATCTGTATCTATGTCACTTGTGTTTGGATAATCTACATTTAAATATGTTTGATATTTTTGTATTGTCAAATTTCTTACTTCTCTTGCGATAACCTCTCCACTCTCATTGGCGATTACTCTAATCGTTAAAGTATGTTCTCCATCTGCAATATTGCTTAAATCTAAAGTTGCTTTAAATCCTGGCTCTGCATTTGTAGCAGCTCCACCATATCCTGGAACAGCACTTAATACATCTGGTCTCTCTCTTGTTGGAATATCGACATCTTGTACTTCTCCATCTATGTAAACTCGAATGGTTCTATCTCTACAAGTTGACAATACCCATCCATTGATTTCTAAGGTATTTGTATCAATATAATTTGTATTTGGATAATCTAAATTAAGATATGTTTCATATTTTTGTATTTGTAAAGTTCTTGTTTCTTGTGCTAAGATTTCTCCATTATCTGACAAAATTCTAATGGTTAAGGTATGTACGCCATCTGGTACATTTGTTAAATCTAGTGTTGCTTTAAATCCTGGTTTCGCATTTGTTTCAATTCCACCATATCCTGAAATTGCACTTAATACATCTGGTCTTTCTCTTGTTGGAATGTCTACATTTTCTACACCACCATCTAATAAAATTTGAATAGTTCTATCACTACATGTTGACAATACCCATCCATTGATTTCTAAGGTATTTGTATCAATATAGTTTGTATTTGGATAATCTATATTTAAGTATGTTTGATATTTTTGTATATTCAAATTTCTGTTTTCTTCTGCTAAGATTTCTCCTGTGTTTGCTAAAATTCTAATGGTTAAGGTATGCTCTCCATCTGACACATTACTTAAATCTAATGTTGCTTTAAATCCTGGTTCGGCATTTGTATCGGCTCCACCATATCCTGAAACAGCACTTAATACATCTGGCCTCTCTCTTGTTGGAATATCAACATCTTGTACGGTTCCATCTAATAAAATTTGAATAGTTCTATCGCTACATGTTGATAAAACCCATCCATTAATTTCTAAAGTATCTGTATCAATCGCATTTGTATTCGGATAATCTATATTTAAGTAGGTTTCATAATCTTCTGTTGCGGCTTGTACTGTGTTAATCGCTAAAAATGATACTAAAATGATTAAAAATATACATCCTATAGACAATAATTTTTTCATATCCAATTCTCCTTTTTTATTTTTTTAATTCTTTATCTTTTTCTATTCATATTTAATTCTTATGGCTAGTAAATTTTTAGATTTTCTCCAAATCAATCTTTATTTTTTCTAAAAAATCTAGTATATCGCCAGCTTCTAGAGTTTTTAATAGCTTGAATAGCTTCATCTTTTTGTTTCATTTCTTCCTTTAAAGCCTCTATTGTTCTATCTTTCTCGCCTAATAAATAGCCTCGATTGTCAATTTCCCTTTGTTTTTCATTTAGTTCTTGTTCTTTTATTTGATAAAATTCAATTGTTTGTTGTTTTAAAGTTTCTTCTTTTCTTCTTTCAAAATGTTCTGCTAATCGTTTAGAAACTAGTAGGTTTCTTGCATATTGGCTATATTCCTGTTTTATCTTTTCTATATCCACCTCCTCACAATTTTCTAAACGTGTTAATACTTCATCAATTTTTGTTTCAAAACAAAAATTGTTATAGGCATAATCTTTAATCTGTTCTAGTTGTGTTAATGTAGCTTCAAAATTTTCGATGATTTCTTTTACAATGGTATCTGCGTCCTTTTTAGAAAAGCCTCTACCTGAAAAATTGTGTGCTCGATTGGTTTCCATCGTTTCCATACGCAAATAGCCATCTCCTCCATGAATATCATAGATATATACAGGGATTTTTAGTGACATGGCATATTGCACAGTTTTTCCGATAGTGATAATACAATCATACTCTTTTAGAATTTCATCTGTGATAAGTACCTGTTTTCCCACTAATCCATAAATGTCCACCTGATAACCTTTTTCTGATAATTTTTGAATGGCTTCCATTTCTTCTTCTGGTATGTGGTTTGAAACAACAGCAATCTTTTCAAGCTTTTCTACTTGTATATTTTGTTCAAAATAGCTTTTGAAAGAATAATTTTCTAATAAATATACATTTTTTATATGTTCTTCTTTTGTTAGCTTTTCATAAGTTTCTTGCGAATTTGCCAAAGAAAAACATAATGCATTTGCATAGATAGGTGCTGCTTCAAATGGTTCTTTTGGAGACAAAGAACTGGTTATGATTTTTTTGGCACGTAGTCCTTTTTCAAAAATCAGCCAATCTAATAAATAAGAATGATGTGCCCACACAATATCAAATTCTATTTGTGAAAAATCAAAATCATTTTCTAATAAATGAATGGTACCATCAAAATCATCTTTTACAATATCATAAATTGGAGGGCCAAATTCTAAAGCTGCTATATACACCTCATATCCGAGTTCTTTTAATCTTTTAGCAATTGTCACACAATTGATTTCCGAACCAGCAAATTGAACAATTGCAAAATTCGTTATTAATACCTTTTTCATAAAAACTTACCCCTCTTTTATTATCTCATAATCACAGCTACACAATCCTTCTGAATGTAAAGCACCAAAATGGTTTCTAGGTACTTTAACCTTAAAACTTGTTGCATAATCTACCTTATCATAGCTAAACATTATCTTTTCATCACATACAGATACTGTCACATAATAGGTATCTTCCGCAAAATTATTTCTATTGATTTTATAGGTCACTTTTTTCTCATCTTTGCCAATGAATTGGTCAATTCTTACAGAATTAATCGCTGTTGTGATTTCTCCTTTTGAATTGGAAATTAATAATCCTACACCATAATTGTCAATTTGTTTTAAATTTTCTAGTTCAATTGTGATATATATATCGTCAAATACATCATAGACCTCTTTGTCTGCTGTTACTTTTTCTACACGGATAGATTTATTTTTATCATTTTTCTTCTTTTTCTTTTCTTTCTCAATTACTTCGATTTTTTCTTGGATTTGTTTTTCTCTTGGATTATCAATCATATACTTTTTATATTCATCTGTTACAAAACCAGTATCTCCATCTAGTACAATTTGTCCATCTCTCATCCAAATAGCTCTCGTACAGAAGTTTTTTATGGCATGTAAAGAATGGGATACAAAAAGAATTGTTGTTCCTTTTTTTCTAATTTCCTTCATTTTTGTAATAGATTTTTCTTGGAATGCCATATCTCCAACAGATAAAACCTCGTCAACAATTAAAACCTCTGGTTCTACGTTAATTGCACAAGCAAAAGCAAGTCTAGCAAACATACCAGATGAGTATGTTTTTACAGGTTGACTTAAATGCTCTCCAATATCTGCAAAATCAATAATTTCTTGTTCCTTTGCTTTAATTTCCTCATTGGTCATTCCCATAACTTGTCCATGTTGATAAATATTTTCATATCCTGTTAATTCTGAATTAAAAGCTGCTCCCAATTCTAGTAAAGAACTGATTTTTCCTTTTACATGGATTTCTCCACTAGTTGGTACAACTACCCCTGTTACCATTTTTAATAATGTGGATTTTCCTGCACCATTTTTTCCTAGAATACCAAGAATTTCTCCTTTTTTAACATTCAAATTCAAACCATTTACTGCTCTAAAGGCTTGATGACGATTTACCTTTGGAAATAAAATTTCAATTAAACGGTCTTGCTTTCTAGCATACATTTTATATTCTTTTACTAAATCCTTTATTTCAATTGCATTTTCTTCATTCATCTATTCTAACTCCCTTAAATCAAAATATTATAATACATCTGCAAAATCTTTTTTGGCTCTTTTGAATATACTGTTTCCCCATACAAATAAAACAACTACAATTATCCAAAATATAAGTGTATAAAATCCATATACCTCAAAGACAATATTTCCATCTATAAATACTTGACGCATTGCTGTAATTAGATATGTAAATGGCATACATTTTTCTACACTTAATAAAATACCATCGCCTAACATAGATAAATTCCAGATAATTGGTGTAAACCAGAAAATTAATTGCATAACGATGGATAACAATTGTGAAAAATCTGGTACTAATGCACAAATAGCAGAAGTAAATCTTGTAAAGGCAAGTATAAATGCATATGCCGCAATTAATACATAGATTAGCATTAAAATATTTGGAAAATATCCAAAACAACAACATACAATAATAGAAATAATCACTAAAAATAATCCTACTACTGCACATGATACAATAGATATTGTTGGAATAATATCTACTGGAAAGACTAATTTTTTTACCAGATAACTATATGCTCTAATAGAATTGCTTGCATTCATAATCGTATCATTTAAAGTTAACCATAATGCCATTGCTGGTATATACCAAACCACATAAGGGTCATTTCCTGCTGCTCCTGTTTTTAAAATATACTGGAATACAATAACATAAGTAAGCATAAAGATAAATGGTTGTATAAATCCCCATATTGCTCCTAAACTTGTATTGGCAAAACGATTTCTAAAATCGTTTTTTCCTAATTGCATAATTAATTTTCTATTCTTGATTAGTGTCTTAAAAAAGTCCATATTTCTCTCCTTGTTTCTCTCTGTTTTTTCAAACCATATTGTATCTTTAATTCTATTATTTGTCAATTATAAAATTTGTTAATTTATTTTTCTGCGTCAAAAAATTTATTTAATTAGTCAGAAGTTATATTATTATATTTTATGAAATTAAATGTGCTAATGGAGAAATATTACAAATTCTTACATTATCAAGTGGGAGAATCTCAACCCCGCTTTGAGAGGGGCCTGCTTTATAATGTTAGAATTTGTATATTTCGCAATGCCAGCCATTTAATAAATAAAATATAATAATATAACTTCTGACTAATCTTCATCATTTTTATGAAAAAATAGAATTTATAATTTCTTCATTTGACAATTCATTTCTTGCATTTGTCGTAACAACAAATACTTTTTTATTATCCTTTTCGTAATGTTCGCAAGTTTGATAAGGGTCCATTTGTTCAAAAGGATATTCTACAATTTCTCCAGAAACTTCATCTGCCACATAACAGGTTCCAGTCATTGAAATTATATATAAATCCTCGCCATTCAACACATTTTGAATTTTCTCATCAATTTCATTACCATTTGTGGTATTTTCACACACCAAATATCCATCTGAATTAATAGAATATGTATTTTGTGTTGTATTATGCAACAACTCTAAAAATGCTTCTTGAGAATTACCAGCAACCCAGATACCTGTTTTATCTTGAAAATCTTCATCATATTGCCTTAAATTTTCTGGTCTTCCTTCTGGCATTTGATTTTCAATAATTCCTGCTAATACTACATTGAATTGTACTTCTGGTTTTATGGTTAAAATTTTTCTACCATCATATTCTGATGTAACATCATAGATAGAATCATCTCCTGTTGCTCCAACATCTGCTTTTAACGCATCTACTGTTACATTTTCTTGATAAGCTACTTGATTTTTGTCAATTTCCACACCTTCTTGTGGTGTATATTCTATTACTTGCGAGTCTTCTGTTTCATTTTTTCTACTAAAGAAATATATTGCAATAGCAATTAAAATAATGATAACAATTATAATGACATATTTTATATATTTTTTCATTTTTATCATTCCTCCAAGGCACAAATAGATTGAAAAAATCATCATTGTTTTCAACCTTTGTATACTTACTACAAAAGGGACAGCAACTTCATACATGTCCCCTTTTTTTACAACATCAATTAACTATTTCTTAACATACTAATGGTTGCTCTAATATATTTTCCTGCATAGTCTCTACTTACAACTTGATTATGATTGCTTACAGGAGGTAATTCGATTAATGCACTTCTTGTATTTGACAAAGTAGAACGTGCCCAGTTAATTAGATATCCACCACCATAGCTTGAAATATGTGTTGACATACCATATTCACTTCTATAATAACTTCCTAATCCATTATCTCCTATACTTTCATTTAGCCAACCATGTAAGTCAATTAAAATGGTTCTTCCTGATGATGATTTTTTACTTAATAAGAAATCTCTTAAATATCTTGCCTCATATGCTTGGAAGGCTTGAGTACCATTATATTCTCTTGTGCTTGTTCTTCTTGTATACCCTACTGACCAACAACGGTTCATATCAATTCCTTGATGTCCTGGTGCTGCACTATATAATGTTGTTCTTCCTGCACCATTATTATCCCAACCATAGTATTGTCCATCTGTGTTAGCACATGGGAATATATATATTGTCCAATTATTTAAAACATCTTGATAATTCATTTGGTTTTGTAATAAATGATTTTTAAATTGGTCTGCTATATAAGAAAGTTCTTGTCCATCTTTATGCCAACCATCTTCAAATCCATGCACTGAAAATACAGCAAATAATACATTTGGTCCATCACCTATTCTGTAATATTTTAAATCGTCTCCTTCTGCTGCTCTTTGTACTTTTAACCCACTAATTCCATAAGTGCCTTCTTCATAAGTAAATTCATTGATAGATACTGGGTAGCTAAGTGTATCAATAATTTCTCCCAAAGTTGTTGAATAAACTTCTATTTTTAATGTATAGTTTCCTGATGCATATCCTGAAACATTGATTGTTCCATCAAATCCTGCCAATGGATTTTGTTCTGCTGTTCCATATCCTGTAATACTTCCTGTTACATCTGGTCGATTATATAAATTAATTTGACTGGTAATATTTTGATTATTCAAATAAAAACGTATTTCTTTATTTGGTTGCTCAGACATATACCAACCATGGATACTTAAAGAATTTCTATAATTTTGTCCTTGTACAGGATAATCTACATATATTTGTGTATTATATTTTTTTATATAAAATGTTTGTTGTACTTCTTCAATCACTTCATTAAAGTCTGTATTGATAACCTGGATAATAACTTTATGTTCTCCATCTTTAAAATTACTTACATCAACTGTTCCATCAAATCCTGCTAGTGGGTTTTGCTCTGCTGTTCCATATCCTGTAATGCTTCCTGTTACATCTGGTCTAGCATATCTTTCAATACTACTTGTTACTTCATTTTGAGCACTATCAATATATACTTTGATTTCTTTATTTTTCGCTTCTGACATTAGCCAGCCATGGATATTAACAGAAGTTTTTACTGTTTGATTTGTTGATGGATAATCTACATATACTTGTGTATTATATTTCTTCACATAAATGGTTCGACTATCTTGTGCAATGACTTCATCTGTGTCAGTATTAATCACTTGTATAATGACAGTATGGTTACCATCTCTGTAATTACTTAAATCAATTTTTCCTCTATATCCTGCTAATGGATTTTGTTCTGGTGTTCCATACCCTGTGATACTTCCTGTTACATCTGGTCTCGCATATCTTTCGATATTGCTTGTTACATCATTTTTTTCACTATCAATATATACTTTTACTTCTTTATTTGTTGCTTCTGACATTAGCCAGCCATGTACATAAACCGTATCCTTTTCTTGTTCATCTGCTACTGGATAGTCAATATACAATTGGGTATTGTATTTTTGAAGATAAATGGTTCTACTATCTTCTGCAATTACTTCATCTGTATCTGTATTGATAACCTGTATATAAATTTTGTGTTGTCCATCACTATATGTACTTAAATCAATTGTTCCTCTATAGCCTGCAAGTGGGTTTTGTTCTGCTGTTCCATATCCTGTAATACTTCCTGTTACATCTGGTCTGTTATATCTTTCAATACTTGCTGTTACATCATTTTGCTCATTATCAATATATACTTTAAGTTCTTTATTTTCTGCTTCTGACATTAGCCAGCCATGCACATATACTTCATTTTTTTCTTGTGCATTTTGGATTGGATAATCTATATATAGTTGTGTATTATATTTTTGAACTGTAAATTTTTGTTCAGCTTCTCCAATTATTTCACCTGTTTCATTATGAATTGCTTGTATAATTAATGTATGTGTGCCATCTTTATATTGGCGAATATCTACGGTTCCTTTAAAACCTGCCAATGGATTTTGCTCTGCTGTTCCATATCCTGTAACACTTCCTGTTACATCTGGTCTATCATATCTTTCAATTGCCTCTGTAATATCGTTTTCTTCACTATCAATAAATATTTTCAAAGATTTATCTTCAATAGCAGACATAAACCATCCGTGTACAGTAAGTGTATCTTTACATACCTCATTTTGTACTGGATAATCTATATAAATTTGTGCTTCATTTTGGGCTTTTGAAGATATTGGAAATATTAGCATAACTAATGATAATATAAAAATAATACTAATTAAATATGTACTTTTTTTCATTTTCCCTCTTTCCTTTCCAAAATTAAACTATCTTTATTGTATATGAAATTATTAATATTCCAATTCTGTTTGATTTTTTTCGTATACAACACTTTTCTATGTTTTTTATTTACTAATCCCTCCCTTCTCTTATGCGATAATCTTCTATATCTGTTCTGAAATTTATGTTGAAAAAGGGGTCTCCTTTTTCTAGAAAATGCTTCCAATCATTTCTAAATCTCTCAGTTTCATTTTGATATCTTTCTATTTGTTCTTTACTTGTTTCATAACCTCTTGATTTTGACTCAAAATGATTTAATTCTATATAAGGTGTCCATACAATTTGATATCCTTTTTCACGTACTTTTAAGCAAAAATCTACGTCATTTAATGCCACTTGATAGTTTTCGTTCATATAGCCTACTTCTTCATAAATAGCTTTTTTTGAAAATAGGCAAGCTCCTGTTACTGCACTAAAATTTTGAATGATACTTTCTCTAAAAAAGTATGCTTTTTTGTCTTTTGATAAATTTCTTAAGATATGTCCTGCTGTTCCATTAATCCCTACAACGATTCCAGCATGTTGAATGGTTTTATCTGGATAATATAGTTTTGCGCCTACAATTCCAACATCTTGTTTTTGTGCAAATCCTATAAATTGTTCTAACCAGTCTGGGGTTAGCAATTCTGTATCATTATTTAGTTGTAAAATATATGGAGAATCTACCTGTTTTACACCATAATTGATAATTTTAGAATAATTAAATTCTTTTTCCGGATAATACACTACTTTTATTTTATCATTTTTTTCAATGTTTTTGTAGTAGTCAAATGTTTCCTTTTTTTGGCTATTGTTTTCTATCACAACAATTTCATAATTTGAATATGTTGTTAAACGTAAAATAGATTCAATACATAATTTTAAGTCCTTAACATGGTCCATATTAGGAATTAGTATAGAGACCTTGTCCTCTTTATTTATAGCATATGTAATCTTATATGTTCCTAAATATTTTCCATGTTCTACATTTCCTTGTAAGTGCATTCTTTTTAAATGGTCTTCTAAAGCTTTTTTTCCAGCTTCATATGCATATGGTTTTGCTTCTCCTGTCACTGCAGCAGCTGTAGACCCTTCGTGCACACGCCAATGATATAAAATTTTAGGAATATGCACAATATGATTTGTATGTTCTGCTATTCGTAAGAACAAATCATAATCTTGTGCTCCATCATAACCTTCATGAAATCCACCAATTTCTTGCATTAATGAAGCTTTTATCACTGTAAAATGACAGATGTAATTCAACGACCTTAATGTATCTATCGCAAAGTCCGGTTTAAAATGTGGACTATATCTATCTTCTAATGAATTTGAAAATTTATCTTCGTCAGAATACATACATTCTGTGTCTGGTTGTTCATTTATGCATTTTACTACCTCATACAAAGCAAATTCTGCTAACAAATCATCATGGTCTAATAGTCCAATATAGTCTCCTGTTGCAAGTTTAATTGCTTCATTGGTATTTTCTGCAATACCTAAATTTTTTCCAAGATATTGATATCGTATTCTTTCATCTGATTTTGCTAATTCTTCTATTTCTTGATTTTTTGTTTCACTTCCATCTGCTAAGCAAAGTTCCCAATTAGAATAGGTTTGAGCCTTCATATTTTCAACAATTTCGCTTAAATATGCTAATTTTGTATGATATAATGGGATAACAATACTTATTTTGGGTTGTATTGCAAATGTCGTTTCCTTTTGTTTTTGTAACTCTTCTTTTGTTGGTTCATTTGCTTCTATCCATTTTTTATAGGCAATGGTATTATTTTCTTGTCCTTTTCTATCATATTGCTTGATTTTAGTCATAGTTTCTTTTATTCCACTATTTTTTAAAGACAGAAATGTTTGTTTTATTAATACAAGATAATGTCTAATTTTACTATCTTTTGGGAATAATCTATCTTTTAATTGAATATACAATATTTACGCACTCCTTATTCGTATTTTTCTAATTGCAAACAAGCAATTACCAACCAATGGTAAATTGAGAATTATAAAGTTTAATATATAATAGCTAATCGTTTCATTTTTATATAATCTATGAAATGTTCCCCAATTTTGAAAATTGAAAAACTGCTTTTTTTCTATTTTATCAAAATATGTTTTTCCTTGTTGATTCAATTTTTGCAGATCCTCAGGAAATTTTTCTTGATTTTCCAGATATGTTTTAAATAAATCTTTTTTTACTTGGATAAACAATTCTCGAATTTGTTTAAATTCTTTATATTTATAAGATGTCCTCTCTGTTCCTACTTGATTATCTCCATGTTGCCTATATTGAATCGTTGGTTTATCTAAATACGCAATTTTACCATGGAAAGATATCATTAAACCAATCCAAGAATCATGAATTATATATTTTGAATGTTTAGGAATTGGTAATATTTGTGGTATCCATTTTTTCTTAGATAAAATTGTACATCCTGTCATATTGTTATATAAATACTCAAATTCTTTTGTTCCCAATGTTTTTTTAATTTTATGCATTTTTCCCATCGTTGCATTAAAAGAAGGATGTATACGCTTTAAATTTTCATCAACGATTTCTAAATCTGTAAATACTAAATCTGCATTTTCTTCTTCTAATTTTTTTACAGTATCTTCTATTTTACTTGGTTTCCAGACATCATCCTGGTCTGATAACATATATAGTTCATTTTCTACTTTTTGTAATAAAAATTCAAAATTGCTGACATATCCTAAGTTTTTTTCCTGATAATAAATGGTAATTTTGTCATTGTCTTCATATTTTTTTAAAATCTCTCTTGTGGTATCATTTGAACCATCATCTGAAATAATTAAATGGATATTTTTATAACTTTGATTTAAAATACTTTCTATTTGTTCTTCTAGATATTTTTCGCCATTATAGGTTGCCATCAAAATATCTATTTTTTGTGTATCTTTCACTGTTTTAAAGTCCTCCATTTTGTTTAATTGTTGTATACAAGTTTCTTATAAACAATATATCAAATAGCCAAATAATGGCATATGAAAAATTATCATTTCTTTAAGCATTTTTTTGAACATATTCTTACCACCTAGAAATTTTACGTACTGTATAATATGAAAATTAAAAAACCTTGATTTTTTTAGCGTTTCATAATATTTTACTAGTTTTTCTATCATTTCTCTAGTCTGTGAATTTTTAGCATATTCTAAGCACATCTTAGCACCATCTAAATATGCTTTATCAATTACATTTTCATTTCGATATTGTAAATAACTTTTATACGATTTTCCATGTTCTTGTTTCCATCTAGTAATATTTTGCTGTAAGCTTCTACCACCAAAAACATTCTCTGTATGTAATCTATATGAAAAAAGTGGCTCTTCAATATATGCTACGCCTTTTCCTTCGTTTGCTATAAAACTTGCAAGCCAATCATGTGCCATTACAGAAGTAGTATATGGTAACATCTTATCTCGTACATCAGCGGTAAACAGTTGTGAACAACCTAATCCTAAATATCTAGATATTGCTAGAATGTTATTTTTTCCTTTTACTAATGGCATATTTTTATATTGAAAATAATTCTGATGAATTATTTCATTTTTTTCATTAATATGTCTTGCATTACAATATATTAAATCTACATCTTTCTCTTTTAATGTTTGTAATGATTTCTCTATTTTATTGACATCCCAAATATCATCTTGGTCACAAAATGCAATATAATTTGCTTTAGACTGTTTTAGTAAGAATTCAAAATTTTTGATATATCCTAAATTTTTCTCTTGCAAATATACACTTATACGCTTATCCTGTTTCTGATATTGTTTTAAAACTTCTATTACATTTTTATCTTCTGAGCAATCGTCTGAAATTATAATTTGGATATTTTTGTATGTTTGATTTAAAATGCTGTCAATTTGTTGTTTTAAATAGACAATATTGGGTTTATATGTTGCTACTAAAATATCTACTGTTTCTTCCATTTTCTCTCCATAATTTGTTTTTAGTAAAATCAAAAAAATTACAATTATAATCTAACTATAGTTTATAATTGTAATTCAGATTTGTCAACATTTTTTTACTTTATTTATAATTATATATGTATAATTTTGTTACAATTTAACAAAAGCCAAAATGCTATATTTTTAATATTTTATGAATAAAATATTAAAAATATAGCATTTTGGTTAAATAATTATAATAAAATTTTATTTATATTGATTGTCAATTTCTTTTAGAATAACATCATGTGCACTACCTTCTGAAATACTTACATCAGAAACTAATGTCAATCTTGCTTTTTCATGTAATTCTGGAATTGTAACACTTCCACAGTTACACATCGTTGATTTAATTTTTGCACAAGTAATTGCTAAATTATCTTTTAATTTTCCTGCATATGGGATATATGAATCAACACCTTCTTCAAATGAAAGTTTTTGAGCTCCTCCCATATCATATCTTTGCCAGTTTCTTGCTCTATTTGAACCTTCTCCCCAATATTCTTTTACATAGCCATTTCCTTTTTTAACAACTCTTGTTGGGCTTTCGTCAAATCTGGCAAAATATCTTCCCATCATAACAAAATCTGCACCTAATGCCAAAGCAATAGTAATGTGATGGTCATGTACAATTCCACCATCTGAGCAAACTGGAATATAGATTCCTGTTTCTTCAAAATATTTATCTCTTGCTGCAACAACATCAATTAAAGCTGAAGCTTGTCCACGTCCAATACCTTTGGTTTCACGTGTGATACAGATAGAACCTCCACCAACACCTACTTTAATGAAGTCTGCTCCTGCTTCTGCTAAATATCTAAAACCTTCTCCATCAACTACATTTCCTGCTCCAATTTTTACAGAATCTCCATATTTTGCTCTTACAAAATCAATTGTATTTTTTTGCCATACAGAATATCCATCAGATGAATCCATACAAATTAAATCTACACCTGCATCGACTAATGCTGGTATTCTTTCTTCAAAATCTCTTGTATTAATTCCTGCACCTACAATATATCTTTTATTTTCATCTAATAATGAATTTGGATTATTTTTTCTTTCTTCATAATCTTTTCTAAATACTAAATATTTTAAATTTCCTGCTTCTGTTAAGATTGGTAGACATGCAATTTTATTTTCCCATATTAAATCATTTGCTTCTGATAAAGAAATACCTTCATGTGCCCATACAGCTTTTTCTTTTGGTGTCATAAAATTATCAATTGGTGCTTCCATATCATCTCTTGAAATACGATAATCTTTATCTGTTACTAGACCAATAAATTTACCATTTGCTGTTCCATCTTCTGTTATCATGACTGTTGAATGTCCTGTTTCTTGAATTAGTGCAATGACATCTTTTAATGGTGTTCCAGATTTTACATTAGAATCGCTAACAATAAATCCTGCTTTGTGTTTTTTTACTTGTCTTACCATTTCTGCTTGTGATTCAATACTTTGTGAACCATAAATAAATGCAACACCACCTTCTCTTGCTAGTGCAATTCCCATGTCAACACCTGAAACAGATTGCATAATAGCTGATACCATTGGTACATTCGCATAATATTTTGCTTCTTCTCCTTTTTTATATTTTACAAGTGGTGTTCTCAAAGATACCTTATCTGGTATACATCTCTCGTCTGTTAAATTTGGTAATAATAAAAATTCGTTAAATGTTCTTGAAATATCTTCCAAAATCTTTGCCATATTTTCCCCTCCATTTATTATAATATTATAAAATGAAATGATGCAGAACTTATCTTTTAATCCTGTCATCATTCTCTCCTTAAAAATTGATATTACTAGTATACCACATTTTTTTTTCAGTGTAAACCATTTTTTCCTATTTAACAAGTCTCTTTGTTTCTTTTGCAATCATTAATTCCTCATTTGTTGGAATTAAGTATACTTTCACTTTTGAATCAGGTGTAGAAATTGCTTTCTCTTCTCCCCTCATATTATTAGCTTCTAAATCAAGTTTTACACCCATAAATTCTAGTTTTTCGCAGATACCTTTTCTGATATTAATTTGGTTTTCACCAATTCCACCTGTAAAGATGATATAATCAATTCCTTTCATTGCAACTGCATATTTTGCAATATAACTTGCAATAGCATAATTAAATTGTTCAATCGCAATTTTTGCTCTTTCTGTTCCTTTGTTTGACTCTTCTTCAATTACTCTAAAATCTGGTGCCATTCCTGATATACTTGCTAATCCTGATTTTTTATTTAAGATATCTTCCATTGTTTGTGGGTCTATGTTTTCTTTTTTCATAATATATGTAAGAACAGATGGGTCTAAATCTCCACTTCTGGTTACCATTGGCAATCCTCCAAGTGGTGTTAATCCCATACTTGTATCAATTGATTTTCCATCTTTTACTGCGCAAATGCTGGCACCTTGACCTAAATGGCATGTAACGATTTTGGTTCCATCAAGAGATTTATTTTCAATTTCTGCTAATCTTTGAGATACATACATATGAGATGTACCATGTGCTCCATATTTTCTTACATTGTATTTTGTATAATATTCATATGGAATTGGATAAATATATTTATCTTTAGGCATTGTTTGGTGGAAAGTTGTATCAAATACAGCTACCATTGGTTTACCAGGCATTACATTTTTACAAGCTTCCATTCCTAACACAGCTGCTGGGTTATGTAATGGTGCAAATTCTCCACATTCTTTAATTTTTTCTATGACATCATCATTAATCACAGCTGATTCTTTGAAAATTTCTCCTCCATGAACTACTCTGTGTCCAATTGCTTCAATTTCGTCTAGTGAATCAATTACTTTATATTCTGGATTTGTAAATTGCTCTAATGTAAACTCTATGGCTTCTTTATGGTCATATGCTGGTTTTTCAATTGTTACTTTTTTTCCTAATGCTTTATGTGTTATAAATGCTTCTTTTTCTCCTATTCTCTCATATTTTCCAGAAGCTAAAACTTCTTCTGTTTCCATATTGATTAATTGATATTTTAGTGATGAACTACCACAATTTAAAACTAAAATTTTCATTTTCAATTCCTCCTTAATCATTTCAAATTTATTTATCAATTCAATGTTGGAAAAGAATTGGGCTTTTGGCTATGCTGAGCTTGTTAAGGCTTTGCCTGTTACAAGGTCAGTATGCAGTAGCTGGCAGCCAAGTCGAAAATCAATGAGGCGTGCTTTCTGCACGTTGATTTGATTTTCGATGAAGGCTAACAACGCCAAAACGCAATTATTTTTCAACAATCCCTAGTCTCTCTTGCTATCATAATCTCTTCATTGGTTGGAATTACAAACGTTCTAACGTTTGAATCTTCGGCTGTAATTTCTGCCTCTATACCTTTTACTTTTTGATTTTTTTCTTTGTCTATTTTGACACCTAATACCTCTAAATAATCACAAATCGCTTCTCTGGAATCTTGCCCTTTTTCTCCTACACCTGCTGTAAATGTCAAAATATCAAAGCCATTCATTGCCACTGCACATCTTGCTACATAACAAGCTACTAGATAATGGAAATTGTCTAACGCAAGAATAGACCTCTCATCTTCAGCCTTTGCCTCTGCTTCTATATCACGAAAATCAACTGAAACACCAGATATTCCATAAGCTCCAGATTGTTTGTTTAGAATTTTCTCCATGTCATCTGGTTTTAAGTTTTCTTTTTTCATAAGGTATGTAACTACAGATGGGTCTAAATCTCCACTTCTGGTTCCCATAGAAATGCCTCCAAGTGGTGTTAATCCCATACTCGTTTCTACTGACTTTCCATTTTGAATTGCACAAACACTGGCACCTTGTCCTAAATGGCAATTAATAATTTTTAATTCTTTGATATCTTTCCCTACCAATTCTGCCACTCTATTTGCCACAAATTGATGAGAAGTTCCATGAAATCCATATTTTCTAACCCCATATTTTTCATAATATTCATATGGGATTGGGTAAATGTATCTTTCCTTTTCTAGTGTTTGATGAAATGCTGTATCAAACACAGCTACCATTTTTATATTAGGAGCCAATTTCTTACAAGCTTTAATTCCTAAGATTGCTGCTGGATTATGTAATGGTGCTAAATCTACACATTCTTCGATTCCTTTTATGACTTCATCTGTAATAACAACTGGTTTTGTGAATTTTTCGCCACCATGAACCACTCTGTGTCCAATGCCACCTAATTCCTCTAAACTTTTTATTACCCCATAATGCTTATTGGTTAATCTGCTTAATACAAATGAAATTGCTTTGTCATGATTTTTAGCATAATGCTCAAATTTGTGAACTTCGCCATTTACTTTGTGTGTCAAAAAGGAATCTGCTTGCCCAATTCTTTCAAAATAGCCTTTTGCTAAAACACTTTCTGTTTCCATATCAATGACTTGATATTTCAATGATGAACTTCCTGAGTTTAATACTAATATTTTCATAAAAACTCCTTATCTTTATTTTTTTGTTACTCATTGTGCAAGTTAAATTGTTTGTTATTTTATAATTAAAAAAACTCTTTTTAATATAGCTTAGTTTTGTGCTTGTACGGCTGTTATGGCAACAACCCCTGCTATATCATCACTATTACATCCTCTTGATAAATCATTTACTGGTTTTGCAATACCTTGACATAATGGGCCATAAGCCTCTGCCTTTGCTAATCTTTGCACCAATTTATATCCAATATTTCCTGCATTTAAGTCAGGGAAAATTAACACATTTGCTTCTCCTTTTAATGGACTATTAGGTGCTTTTGATTTTGCGATTTCTGGAATAATCGCTGCATCTAATTGCAATTCTCCATCTACTAATAAATCTTTTTGTTTTTCTTTTACTAATTTTGTTGCTTCAATTACTTTTTCAGTTAACTCTGAATGTGCACTTCCATAAGTAGAATAAGAAAGCATCGCTACTTTTGCTTCTTTTCCTACTAGTTGTTTAAAGCTTTTACTAGATGAAATGGCAATTTCTGATAATTGCTCTGGATTAGGATTTTCGTTTAATCCACTATCGCCAAATATAAATACACCATTTTCACCATATTCACAATCAGGTACAACCATGACAAAAAAAGCAGAAACTAATTTGGTATCTGGTGCTGTTTTTAGAATTTGTAAAGCTGGTCTTAATGTATCTGATGTAGAATGTGCTGCTCCTGAAACTAATCCATCTGCTTTGTTATCCTTTACCATTAACATCCCATAATATACTGGGTCTAAAACCAATTCTTTTGCTTTTTCGATTGTCATTCCTTTGTGTTTTCTTAACTCATATAGAAGATTTGCATATTTATCATAATCTTCTGATTTTTCTGGGTCTACAATTTTGGCACCTTCAATATTTACCGCATTTGTTTTTGCCTTTTCTAAAATATTCTCTTCTTTTCCTATTAAAATAATGTTTGCGTATTTCTCTTTCATTACCTTCTCTGTTGCTTTTAATACTCTGATGTCTTCTGCTTCTGGAAGAATAATGGTTTTCATGTTTTGTTTTGCTCTTTGTTTCATTTCTTCAATAAAAGCCATTTCTGTTGCCTCCTTTACCTCAACCATTATATACTATAACCAAACAAAAGCACAAGTCTTTTTTGAAATTTTCATCATACAAAAGCCAGAATTACTAATACCTCGGTTAGCCCTACGGGTCCGAGGTAAATTTTCTCACTATAGAAGTTGTTTTTTCCATCTAATGTTGGAAAATCATTTTCATTATATATCCATTTAGCCCAACCTGTCTATAATGCTTCAATTTCTTCCTGTGTTAAATTGGTTATTTTTTGTATTATTTCAATTTCTATTCCATTATCCTTCATCTTTTTAGCTATTTCTTTTATTCCTTTTTCCCTTCCTTGCTTATATCCATATCTTTCCACTGCTTTTTCATCTCTTATTGCCTTTTTTCTTAACTCTGCCAAGATTTGCATTCTTTCATCTTCGCTCATCACTTCTAACTTTTCTTTTGCTTCTTTCATCTCTTTATTTTCTTCCATATACTTCTTCACCTTCTTTTATCCAAATATTTTTGGCAAAAATATAATTAATCCAACAATTACAGAAATGATTGCTGAAAATAGCACTGCTCCTGCTGCAATATCTTTGGCATATTTTGCCTTTTCATTAATTTCTGGCATAGCAATATCCACTGTTGTTTCAATTGCTGTATTGATTAATTCTAATGAGATAACCAAAGCAAATAGTAATAAACACACTATCCATTCCATTGCCGTAATTTTAAAGACAAATCCTGCTATAATCACTAAAAACATAATAATAAAATGTATTTTTAAATTCTGTTCTGTTTTCCAGGCTTCTTCGATACCTTCAAAAGCATATTTAAAACTATTTCTTAATTTTTTCCTTTTCTTTCTCATTTCTACCATTTTTCTTTTATTCATCATTTTCGTTTTTCCTTTTTCTAATTGTAATATAGATCTTGTCACATTAGTAAATAGCAATAGATAAACTATTGATATTGCAAATCCACCAATCACATCACTTGCATAATGTACACCTAAATAAATTCTGCTAAATCCAATCAGTGGTATTAGAAATCCCAAAATGCCACAACTAATATATTTTATTCTTTTATTTTTTACCATTTTCCATATCAAATAAATAATTAAGCCATAAAATGCCATACTTACCATGGAATGTCCTGATGGAAAGCTATATCCACTTTCAACAATTAAACGATATCCATCTGGTCTCGGTCTTTGTATAATATATTTCAGTAATTGATTTAAAATTGTTGCAATTGCTAAGTTGCTTGATATACATAGCCCTATTTTTTTGTTTTTAAAAAATAGCAATGTTCCCAAAGCAATCGCTATTAATACATATGCCGAAGATAAGTTGGTTATTACTTTCATAAATACAGTTAATGGTTCTGACCTTAAATTAAGGATGACCAGTCTATATACAAATACATCTAATTCTAATTGTTCATTTTCAAAGATATCTTCTAATATCATTAGAACAATGATTAGACAAAGAAAGGCAATAATCCATTTATAATTTTTTTCTATGATTTTTTTTAGCATTTGTAATTCTCCATTCCAATAGATTTATTAAAATTTTATTATTTTTTCCCACGTTAAATTTTCTTTTCCAAAATGCCCATAATTTGTTGTTTGTGAATAAATTGGTTTATCTAATTCTAAATATTTGATAATTCCATCTGGGGTTAAATCAAATGTTTTTCTAATTTTTGCAATTAATTCATCCTCTGATATTGCACCTGTTCCAAATGTATTTACTTGTATTGATAATGGTTCTTTCATCCCAATTGCATATGAAATTTGTATTTCACATTTTCTAGCATATCCATTTGCAACAATATTTTTAGCAATATGTCTTAGCATATAAGTTGCTGACCTATCTACTTTGCTTGCATCTTTTCCTGAAAATGCACCTCCACCATGTCTTGCATATCCGCCATAGGTGTCGACGATAATTTTTCTACCAGTTAGTCCAGTGTCTCCCAAAGGCCCTCCGATGACAAATTTTCCAGTTGGATTCATATAGATTTTTGTATTTTCATCTATCATATTTTTTGGAATAACTGGTTTAATAACCTTTTCTAATACATCTTTTTTTAATCTGTCTTGATGAATACCTTCATTATGTTGTGTAGAAACGAGTATGGTTTCTATTCTTTTAGGTCTGTCATTTTCATATTCTACAGTTACTTGTGTTTTTCCATCTGGTCTTAGATAGTCTATTTCTTTATTCTTTCTTACATCTGTTAATCTTTTAGACAATTTATGTGCCATAGAAATTGCGTATGGCATATATTCTGGTGTTTCATCACATGCAAATCCAAACATAATGCCTTGGTCTCCTGCTCCTCCAACATCAACCCCTAAGGCAATATCTGGGCTTTGTTTTGTGATATTAATATCAATTTTGCAAGTTCTATAATCCATATCAATATTTTCATTGTCATATCCAATTTCTTTTATAGTTTCTCTTACTAGTTTTTCAATATCAACTTCTTTTCCTTTTGCTGTTACTTGTCCTGCAATCGTAATTTTATTTCCTGATGCAAAGGTTTCTACTGCTACTCTTGCAGATTTATCTTGTTTCAAATAAGCATCTAATATACAGTCTGAAATGGTATCACATAGTTTGTCTGGATGTCCTTCTGTGACACTTTCTGATGTGAAATAATATTTATTCATTTCATTTCCTCTTTTCTTATCATTTAAATATGCAAATTTCCTATTATTAAAGAAAATATGTATTACGTTTTGTTCTCTTTTTCGCAAATTGCAAGTTCTATCGCTTTTTGACAATTTTGAATGCTAACAAAATTTGTATTTCCAGCAAATTCTCCATCAATTGTCCAATCAACATTTTTTTGTGTTGTTATTGTAATTTTATTGGCTTTAAAATACACAAAATCTCGATTTACCATATAATCTTTATGTCTAAAATCACTTAATAAACGAAAATATCCTGAAAGTTTTTTAGGTTTTCTAATAAAAATCCCTTCAAACTTTCCATCTGCTAAATCAATATCCTCTCTATTAAACCACTTAAAACCAGCAATAGATTCAGAATTGCTAATTCCTCCATAGATAAACTCTCCTTCCAACTCTTCCTCATCAAATTGGATTCTTACTTTATAGGTAGGAATTTTAATCAATTCTTTAACTGCTTTCATATAATAAGCTAATCTTCCATATTTATTTTTAGCTTTCTGAGACGTCTTATAAGCAACATCTGTAATGACACCAAAAGCCGCCACATAACAAAAATACTTATCATTATTAAACTTTCCTACATCTAATACTCTTGCTTTTGATTCTAGCAATTTTTTGGTTATAGAAATATCTTTTATCGGCATGTCCAAACTTCTCGCTAAATCATTTGTTGTTCCCATAGGAATATAAGCAATACTAACATCTTTCGCCTCTAAATCCATAATCGCTGAAACCGTTTCATTAAATGTTCCGTCTCCTCCACATACCAATATTAAGTCAGTTTCCTCTATATTATCTAGCACAATGTTTTTGGCATTATATTCTTTTTTAGTAAGTTGTATATTCACTTCCATATTTTGCGCTTCTAGATTTCTTCTAATTTCTTTTATATAACTTTTTATATTTCCTTTTCCAGATGTTGGATTGATAATTGCTAATACACGAATGCTCAAAATGATTTCCTTCTTTCTTTTTATTAGTCCACAGAATTTTATCACATTTTTCGGAAATAGTAAAGAGACAATTCGGGGTATGTCCAATTGGGGACGGAGCGATGACTTTGGGGACGGAGCAAAAAATCATCATTTCTATAAAGATTTTTGTAAAACTTTTTATAGAATAAATGATGATTTTTTGCTCCGTCCCCAAAGTCATCGCTCTTGGACAATCTTATTCTGTTCTTAATGCTTCTACCGGGTCTTTTTTGCTTGCCATTCTTGCTGGAATTAAACCTGCTATAATTGTTAAAAACATACTGATTAATACAAGGATGACACCTCCAACTGGTGGAAGTGTAACACTTACACTTACGCCTGTTACTGCATAAATAATTTTTGTGATTGGTATATTTAGTAATATTGTTATTCCAATTCCTAACAATCCTGCAATTAGTCCTACGATAAAGGTTTCTGCATTGAATACTCTTGATATATCTTTTTTAGAGGCTCCGATGGCTCTTAAAATTCCGATTTCTTTTGTTCTTTCTAATACAGATATATATGTTATAATGCCTATCATGATAGATGATACTACCAATGAAATCGCTACAAAGGCAATTAATACATAACTAATTGTATCAATTATCTGGCTAACAGAACGCATCATAATACCGATTAAGTCTGTATAATTAATGACATTTTCTTCTTTTCCTTCATCTCTTTGTGTTTGATTATAGCTGTCAATTTCTTGTGTAATAGCATCTTTTGCATCAAAGTCTTTTGGATAAATGCTTATTGATGATGGTTTATCTAAATCAACAGCACCAAGTGTTTGTAAGTTTCCATCATAACTTGCATTAATATTGTCATTATAGGTTTCCATTACTTCTGCCAATTCTTCTGTGCTTAACATAGCAAGTTGCATTCTTTGTTCATCACTTAATTGGCTATAATCAAAGGTTGTTGAATTATCATCTGGAAATGCTAATCCTGTAAACACATTGATATCTGGGTTATCTTTTTGTTCTTTTACAATTTCTGCTTCATTGCTTTTATTGATAACATATTCTTTTAATTCTTTTGTATAGCCAATTCCGCCACTCATTCCTGTTGCTACACTTTGTTCATTTTGTTTGATAATTCCTACTACATTTATGTTTTCGCAATTATTTAGCAATTCTTTCATGTATTCTTCATCATCACTTTTATCTACCCATAAGCCATTTTCTTTTTCATAATAGTCTGAATTTAATACCAATTTGAAAGATAGATTTAACAATTCGTCATACGTATAGGAAGTGGTTTCTCCCTCTTCTACTGTTTCTCCATTTTGCACTTTATTCCATTTTTCTTCTAATTCATTTTGGTCTTTTAATCCTAAAGCATATAATGTATAATCACTAATTTCATTATTATCATTCACAATCAAAACAACTTCATTATAATTTGTAGGCCAACTTCCTGCTACTAAATCATATTGAGAATGTAGCAATTCTTCATTGTCTAGCATTTCTTCCCACACATCTGTATTAGACATACTTGTCATGCTAGAACCAAACATAGAACTCATTGAAGAATTGTCTCGTGCTTCAAACATATCGCCCATTCCTAATGCATTCATAACCGTACTTGGATTTACTTGTACAACACCATTTGATGTATCTTCTTTATATAAATTAATGTTTAAGTTGTAATTATATTGTATAGCTGTTGCATTTTCTTTTATGGTACTATTTTCATTTTCAATATAATTTTTCAAAGCTTCCAAATTATTATTTGATACTTTACTTGATAAGGTTGATATCATATCATCCATTATATCTCTTGAATAGATTTTGCCATCTTCATGTGTTTCTGCATTTTCTTCTGTTTCTCCCATTAGACTTTCCATCATACTAGATATGTCTACTGTAGACTCATCAATGGTTATTGGATATGATGACAATGTATCTTCTTCTACTCGATTAATATAATTTTGTACACCATTTGAGATTGATAAGATTAAGGCAATACCAATAATTCCGATACTTCCTGCAAATGATGTTAACAAGGTTCTTCCTTTTTTCGTCATTAAATTATTTAAGCTAAGTCTTAATGCTGTAAAGAATTTCATGGCTGTTCTACCACTTTTGGCTTTAGAATCCTTTTCCTTTTCTCTGTCTTCCTCTGTAAATGGTTCAGAATCATCTGTTATGACACCATCTAAAATCTTTACAATTCTTGTAGAATATTTTTCTGCTAATTCTGGATTGTGCGTTACCATAACAATTAATTTGTCTTTCGATATTTCCTTCAATATCTCCATAATTTGAACACTGGTTTTTGTGTCTAATGCACCTGTTGGTTCATCTGCCAAAATGATGTCTGGATTATTTACCAATGCTCTTGCAATGGCTACTCTTTGCATTTGCCCACCTGATAATTGATTTGGCTTTTTATGGATTTGTTCTTTTAATCCTACATCTTCTAATGCTTTTATAGCTCTTTGTTTTCTTTCTTCTCTTGATACACCTGATATGGTAAGGGCTAACTCTACATTTGAAAGCACCGTTTGGTGTGGGATTAAATTATAATTTTGGAAAACAAAGCCTACAGAATAATTTCTATATGCATCCCAATCTTTGTCTTTAAACTTTTTCGTTGATTTTCCATTAATTACTAAGTCTCCTGAAGTATATCTATCTAAACCTCCAATAATATTTAAAAGTGTTGTTTTTCCGCAACCACTTTGGCCTAAAATAGATACAAATTCACTTTTTCGAAATTCAATACTGATTCCTTTTAATGCTTGAACCGTTGAACCCCCTGAAATATAGTCTTTGGTAATATTTTTTAACTCTAACATTCTCATTCTCCTTATGCATAGTTTTTAACATGACTAGTTAATTTATTCAATATTTTTCACATAAAATTTACAAATTACTTTCATTTGTTAATTGTCTAAAATCAATATATACATCTGCGTTACTATTTTCTAGCGTAATAATGGCACTTCCAGTACCTAATATTGAATTATCAGATGTTGTTCTTATACCTGTAATATACGTATTTCCAAATTGATTATTATAATTTATTTGATAGTCATCTATTGTTCCAATCAAGTTCATATCTGTATCTGAATATTCTAAATCAATTTTAGCAGTTTCTGTAACTTTTACATTTACAGCCTCAATTCCTGATTCAGAATCAAATGATAATCTTCCAACTTCTGCTTGATAAATATCTAAATTTCCATATTCATTTTTAAATTCCATACTATCTGCCACAATTTCATCTATTTCACAATAGTTATCATAAATATCTAAATTCAAATTCGCTGTATTTAATGTTTCAATATCTGCTGATACATAATTAATTTCTAAATCTATGCTGTCTAGTTTTACATCTTTTGGGATATATATTGTTATACTGATATTCTCATTAGAAAGACTAGATGGCAGATTCTCATCACTAATTTCTAAAGTATCTCCATCTTGTTTTATCTCCATTCTGTCTGGGATGTTTGTTCCTTCAACTTTAAAACTATCTCCATTTTTTATAATCAATTCTGTTACTTCAGCAGTAATGTCTAGATTTTTGATATTTTCATATGTTCTTGAAATATCTTCTCCTTGATATTCTTCTGCACTTTCTATTAAATCTCTAAATTCATTATTTTTAGAACTACTCACAAATTCTCTTGCAATCCCTAAAAGTACCCATACAATTGTGATGGCAAGATATATTCCAAATACAATTGCTGCATATTTTATGAACTTTTGTAATCCTGTCATTTAATATCTACACCTCCA
>CALWZZ010000002.1 GCA_944386145.1 uncultured Clostridia bacterium
TTGCAAATTTTGTTCTTTATTGTTATGATAAGAATGAATAAATTATATAATAGAATATTATGCAAAAAATATATAAGGAGAGCAAAAGATGATTGAATTTAGAAATGTTACAAAGACATATGACACAGGAACAAAAGCAGTCAAAAATGCCAATTTTAGAATAGACAAAGGTGAGTTTGCTTTTTTAGTAGGATCTTCAGGAAGTGGAAAATCAACACTTATTAAATTAATTCTAAAAGAAGAAGAGCCAACTTCAGGAAATATTATAATCAATGGAAAAGACACCACATTTTTAAAACCAAATCGAATCCCATATCTAAGAAGAAGTATGGGGGTTGTATTTCAAGACTTTAGACTATTACCAGATAAAACCGTATATGACAATGTTGCTTATGCTATGTATATTGTAAGAGCAACACCAAGACATATTAGAAGACAAGTTCCAATGGTGCTTTCATTAGTAGGACTAAGTGGAAAGGCAAAAATGTATCCAAATGAATTATCAGGAGGAGAACAACAAAGGGTGGCACTAGCAAGAGCTTTGGTAAATAATCCATCTATGCTAATTGCAGATGAGCCAACAGGAAACTTAGACCCTGACACAGCATGGGATATAATGACATTACTAAATGATATTAACATGAGAGGAACAACGGTTGTTGTCGCGACACATGCGAAAGACATTGTAGATCAGATGAAAAAAAGGGTTATTCACATTCGAAAAGGTGAAATCATAAAAGACGATAAAAAAGGTGGGTATGAACTGTGAAATATAATATATTAGGATATTTAATTGGAGAAGGATTTAGTAATGTATTCAAGAATAAAAAATCAACTGGTGCCTCACTCATGATTATGTGTGCAACCATGATTATTTTTGGTGTATTCTTAATTTTAAGTGAAAATATTAACCACTTTGTATCTGAGGTGGAAGAAGCACAAGGAATTCAAGTATTTGCAACAGATGAAGCAACAGATGAACAAATTAAGCAACTAGGAGAAGAAATTAATAAGATAGATGGGGTTAATACAACACAATATGTGTCAAAAGAAGAAGCACTAAATCAAATGAAGGAACGATTTGCGGAAAATGAAGATTTATTAGATGGCTATGATGGAGATAACAACATTTTTACAGCGTCTTATGTTGTAACATTAACAGATTTAACATTAAGCCAACAAGTTCAAAATGAAATATCTCAATTAGATAATGTAAAAAAAATTACAAGTTCTAATGAAACGGTATCAACTTTAATTGATTTAGCAAATGGGGTAAAGATTGTAACAGGTGTTATTTTGGCATTATTAGTTATTATCTCAATATTCATTATTGCCAATACAATCAAATTAACAGTACACGCTAGAAGAAAAGAAATTTCTATTATGAAATATGTAGGAGCAACTAATGGATTTATCAGATGGCCATTTATTGTAGAAGGTATGATTATTGGAATCATTGCAAGTGCCATTTCCATTGTGATTGTAGCTGTTGCTTATAACTTTATTGCAGAACAAATGGTAAATTCACAATTTATGAAAACCGTTGGCGTTAGCTTGGTTGGATTTTCAGATATGTTTAGTTCAATCATATTTATATATATGTTACTAGGAATTGGAATAGGAGCCATAGGAAGTATTATTTCTATGAGAAAATATTTAAAAGTATAGGAGGAGAGCATGCGTAAAATTTTATGTAGTGTTTTCGCTTTTATCATCATTTGTACATATATAACTGTGGTATATGCAGAAGACAATACAACAAATAATACAAGCAATACAAACAGTAACAATTTAACAGACTTACAAACACAACAACAAAATTTACAAGATCAAATAAACCAATCTAACGAAGAATTAGAAGAAGTGCAAAGTCAATTATCAGAAAATTTACAACAAATTGAAAAATTAGACGAAAAAATCAGAGAATCAGAAAATAAAATAGAAGAATTGAATACACAGGTAGAACAATTACAAGAAGAGATTGCTAGTATTCAATCACAATTAGACGTAGCAGAAAAGAATTATGAAAAGCAAAAAGAGATTATGGAAAAACGATTAGTAGCCATTTATGAAGCTGGTGATACAAAATATATAGATGTACTACTAAATTCAAGTAATCTTTCCGATTTTTTATCAAGTTATTACTTGATTACAGAAATTACATCAGTAGATAAAGCGTTACTAAATGATGTAGAAGCAGAAAAGAAAGAAATTGAATTATCAAAACAAAAATTGCAGAAAAACCAAGAATCTTTGGCTACTGCGTTAAAAACGCAAACACAAACCGCAACTGTATTACAAAATACAAAGACATTAAGAGAAAATTACTTAGCAAGATTATCAGATGAGGAAAAAGCAAAACAAGCACAAATTGATGAAATGACGGAACAATATGAAGAAGTCAATAATCAAATATTAGAACTTGCAAAGCAAGGATTAGATACAGCCTATATAGGGGGCGTGCTTGCTTGGCCAGTACCAGGATATACCAAAATTACCTCAAATTATGGAATGAGGGTACATCCAATAACAGGACAATATAAATTACATACAGGTGTGGACATTAGTGCACCAATTGGTGCCAACTTTGTGGCTGCCAATGATGGAATTGTAACAAAGGCGGGATATAATACAGCATATGGAAATATGGTTATCATAGACCATGGTGGTGGTATTTCAACACTATATGCACATGGTTCTGAAATTTTGGTAACGGTTGGACAAACGGTTAAACAAAATGAGGCCATTTTAAAAGTAGGTTCAACAGGATATTCAACTGGACCACATGCACATTTTGAAGTTAGAATTAATGGGGTGGTAACAAATCCAATCCCATATATCACAAATGGGCTTGTGCCAGGAACAGAAGCAGAAGAAGAGTCACAAGAGGATATGACAGCACAATATTAAGGAAGTAAAAGAAACAAATGTAAGAGGAGAAAAAAGGAGAAAAACAAAATGAAAAAAATAGGACTTAAAATTATAGGAATAATGATTATAGCAATTATTGTATTACAATTTAATGTTGTTATAGCAGCAACAAAATCAGAATTGAATGCAAGTAGTAATGAAACAGATCAAAAAATAGAAGAAGCAAAAGAAGAACTAGAAAATATCAATGCGGAAAAATCAGAAACCTTACAACAAGTAGAAGATTTGATTATGCAAATTTCTTCTGCACAGTCAGAAATTGATGAGCTAGATAGTCAAATAGCAGATATGAATGCACAAATCGAAGAAGCACAAAATAAATTAGATGAAAAACAAGAAGAATATGATAATAAAGAAGAATTACTAGAAAAAAGATTAGTAGCTGCTTATGAAGCAGGAGAAACTTCTTACTTAGATGTATTACTTTCTTCAAGTAGTTTAACAGATTTAATTTCTAACTATTATATGATATCAGAAATTACACAAAGTGATATGGACTTAATGGAAAAAATCAAGAAAGAGCAAGAAGAAATCGAAACAGCAAAACAAACGATTGAAACAAGCAAACAAGAATTGGATAGTGTGAGAGCACAAA
Source organism: uncultured Clostridia bacterium (assembly GCA_944386145.1). Classification (GTDB taxonomy): domain Bacteria; phylum Bacillota; class Clostridia; order TANB77; family CAG-508; genus CAG-269. Next base: position 3,527 of record CALWZZ010000002.1, read on the forward strand.
AACAACAAAAAGCAACAGAATTAAAAAATACTAAAAATGAAAAAGATAATTATGTAGCACAATTAAATGAAGATGAAAAAAATACACAAGCAGAACTAGAACAATTTGAACAAGACAAGAGAGATATACAAGCACAATTAGCAGCAATTGCAAGACAAGAGGCTGCTAATGCAAGTAGTTCAAATGTTTCTAATATTACCAATAATCCTAGTAGTAGTGGATATATTAGACCGATTGTAGGATATAGCATTACCACTGGTTGGATGGGATATAGTGGACATACAGGTGTTGATTTTAGTGGCTCAGGAATAGCAGGAAAACCAGTATTAGCAGCAAAAGCAGGAACAGTTGTTACATCAACAGCTTTAAAATATGCTAATGGAAATTATAGAAGTTATGGAGAATATATTGTTATTAATCATCATGATGGAACTATGACATTATATGCACATGGTGCACCAGGTTCAAGATTGGTAAGTGCAGGACAAACCGTTAGTCAAGGACAACAAATCATGAGTGTAGGAACAACTGGAAATTCAACAGGATATCACTTACACTTTGAAGTAAGAGTAAATGGAACACCAGTGAACCCAACACCATATTTACCTTAAATTATGATATAGTATCAAAAAGATTTTATACTTAAATTTTTAATATTTGCTTCATGACCTTTTACGAAGTTATAGAAGAAAAAGGAGGAAACGTATGAAGAAAGTATTTAGTAAGATACTAGGGGGATTAATTAGTGCTGTACTCATTTTACAATTTAATGTTATTGTATATGCTGATGAAATAACAGATTTGAAAAACGAGCAAGCTTCTAATGAAGAAAAAATGCAAGATGCCCAAGAACAAAAAGACCAAGTTACACAAGCAAAAAGTGAAACATTACAACAAGTGGAAGAAATCGAAAATCAAATAGCAGATTATGAAAATCAAATTAATGCGTTAGATACAAAAATAGGAGACTTGAATAATCAAATAACAGAGGCAGAAGAACAAATTAATCAAAAACAATCAGATTATGATAAGCAACAAGAATTATTAGAAAAGAGGCTTGTGGTAACCTATGAGTCAGGAGAAACATCATTTTTAGATGTATTACTTTCTTCAAAGAGTTTAACAGATTTGATTTCAAATTATTATATGATTTCTGAAATTGCACAAGCAGATATGAACTTAATGGAAAGTATAGAAAATGAAAAAAATGAAATAGAACAAGCTAAAACAACGCTAGAACAGAACAAACAAGAATTAGATTCATCAAAAGCAGAAAAAGAAAGTATGAGTGTTCAATTGCAAAATGCAAGAGAAGAAAAAAATACCTATGTTGCGCAATTATCTTCCGAAGAACAAGAGTTACAAGCACAAATTGATGAATTAGAAGAAGCAAATAAATCTATAGATGCAGAAATTCAACAAAAGCAAGCAGAAATTCAAAAGAAATTACAACAACAAAGACCAACATCTGGTGGAAGTTCTTCAGGAAGTAGTTCTTCAAGTGGTAGCTCTTCAGGTAGTAGTTCAAATGGTGGAACTTCAACAGGCGGTGGAGCCGTTAGCAGCTCAGGATTTATCTATCCAGTTCCAAGTGGATATACAAGAATTACGACATATATGTATTATTCAAGTGGACAATATCATGGAGCAGTTGATTTTGGTTCAGGAGGAATTAATGGACAACCAGTCTATGCTGTGGCAGATGGAGTCGTTGTAACAGCAAAAGCATTAAATTATAGTTATGGAAATTACATTATCATTGCACATTATAATGGATTATATACATTGTATGCACATGGACAATCAGGATCTATCAGAGTTTCAGAAGGAGATTATGTTTCTCAAGGACAGCAAATTATGAATGTAGGAAGTACAGGAAATTCTAGTGGACCACATTTACATTTTGAGGTAAGAACAAGCCCAGGATTATATGCTAATAGAGTAGACCCAACAAATTATTTACCTTAAGGAATATAAGTAGAGAAATTTGAATTTATGTGATTTTAAGATATAAAACGGTTATTTAAAATAAAAGTACATATTATAAGATTTGGTTTATTATATTATAAAGGATATAAATACATAAGATCTTATAATATGTACCATTATTTCATCTATTCGGAATACTGATTTTCTAATAGATAAAAGCCGATGTACACAATTTTAGTTATTTGGAATGTTCATTGGATTGTGAAATATAATAGATATAGATATTTTCATAGAAAAGGAGAAAACAGATGGAGGAAAAAAAGAGATATAAAGTTTATAAGATTATAATGCTGATTGTTTTAGTAGCATTTATAACATTTATGATAACATCAATCACATTTTATCAATACTTTGTAAAAGGGGATAGCTTAAACAAATACTTGACATTAATGACATCAAAGGGAAGTCAAGATATTTCACAAATATTAGACACATATCGAGCAGTTATAGATAAATACTACTTGGGAGAAGTAGATGAAGAAAGCTTAAAAGAAGGTGCAATAAAAGGATATATAGAAGGATTAGGAGATCCATATACAGAATATATTTCTGCAGAAGATATGCAAGACTATTTAGAAGATACAATGGGAAACTTTGTTGGAATTGGAATTTATATGGTAAATGATAAAAAAACCAATCAAATTATGGTCTTATCTCCAATAAAGGGTAGTCCAGCAGAAAAAGCAGGTATTCAACCAGGAGATTACATCATATCTGTTAATGGAGAACAATGTACAGCAGATGATTTAACAGTTATTTCAACAAAAATCAAAGGAGAAGAAGGCTCAACTGTCAAATTACAAATTTTAAGAGGAGAAGAAACATTAGATTTTGAAATTACCAGAGAAAATATTATTGTAAATCCAGTAGAAGGAGAAGTATTAGAAAATAAAATAGGCTATATTGAATTTTCATCATTTGATGAAAATACCGCAGATGAATTTAAGTCAAAATTTGAAGAATTGCAATCACAAGGGATTACATCATTGATTATTGATTTAAGAAATAATGGTGGTGGAATTGTGGATGAAGCATTAAAAATTGCAGGATATATAGCAGATAAAGATTCTGTATTACTATATGAAGTAGACAAAGACAATAATGAAACGGTAGAAACAAACAAAAGTGATCCAATTATCAATATGCCAGTAATCATCTTAACCAATGAAAATACAGCAAGTTCATCTGAAATATTGGCAGGTGCATTAAAAGATTTAGGAAAAGCAACTATAGTGGGAACCACAACATATGGTAAAGGGGTTATTCAACAAATTTTAACACTTCCAGATGGTAGTGGATTAAAAATCACAACAGAAAAATATTTAACACCAAACCGTACAGAAATTAACGAAATTGGAATTGAACCAGATGAAGAAGTAGAATTACCAGAAAGTGTGGAAAATGTACTAAATGTTGAAAGAAGTCAAGATACACAATTACAAAAAGCAATAGAGATGTTGTCAACAAAATAAAAGTAGAGTTTTTTACATTATAGGAAATTGCATTTCCCATAATGCAAAAAAACAAATTGCACAGAAAAATTGTGAAACAATTTTTCGCGCAACAAATCTTATACGCTTCTTGCTAGACATTAAATTAATATAGCAAATATCAAAAAGTAGAGAAAAAGGTCTAGCGAAGCTAGATTTGTTCTATAATAAGAAAAAGATGTGTGTAACAAAAACGATAACTCTGTTACACGGATATATAATAAAAGGGAATGTTAGAAAAATTAAAATTTTTCACAAAGTTGCCTTCACGAAGGGAATGAATAAAATGAATTTACCAAATAAGCTAACTATATTTAGAGTCATATTGGTTCCGATTATGGTCATCATACCATTTTTTGGAATACAAGGAGATTTATGGGGAATACCAATCACATATTTAATTATCGATCTCATATTCATATTAGCTTCACTAACAGATAAATTAGATGGATATTTAGCAAGAAGTAGAAATCAAGTAACTGCTTTTGGAAAATTTTTAGATCCATTAGCTGATAAAATATTAGTATTGTCAGCTATGCTAATGCTAGTAGAAATGAATAAATTACCAGCATGGATACCAATTATTGTATTGGCAAGAGAATTTTTAGTATCAGGATATAGACTAATTGCCGTAGAAAAAGGTGGAGAAGTTATTGCGGCATCAAAATGGGGAAAACTAAAAACGGTTACCCAAATGTTAGCCATTATTCTTGCATTCTTAGATTTGCATGCATTTGGAGAATGCTTTAATGGTAGTTTACAAGGTGGCGACTTTGTATTAAATGTGTTTGTTACTATTATGATGATTGTACAAACCATTGCAACGATATTTTCTGGAATAGACTATATGAGAGGTATCAAAAAATATTTAAAAGATTAAAATTAATAAAACGGTGAAGAAAAAAATGAAATTTGTATTGACAAATTTCATTTTCTGCCGTAAGATATGGAAAGTATGCATAACAAAATTAAAGATTGTTATGCATACGGGTGCAAAATTGCTTCGTAAAAGCTAGCACAAATATGTACATAAATTCAAGGAGGAATTACTATGGAAGAAAAGGAAGTTATATTAACACAAGAGGGGTATAATAATTTAGAGAAGGAATTAAATTTTTTGAAAACAGAAAAAAGAGCAGATATCGCAGATAGAATAAAAGTTGCATTAGGCTTTGGAGACCTATCAGAAAATTCAGAATATGATGAAGCAAAAAATGCACAAGCAGAAAATGAAGTAAAAATTGCAGAATTAGAAAATAAATTAAGACATGCAAAAATCATAGATGAAAAAGATATTGATACAGAAACTGTTCAAATTGGAAATAAAGTAAAAGTATTAGATGTTGAATTTGACGAAAAAATCGAATACACGATTGTAGGTTCAACAGAAGTAAACTTAGCAGAAAACAAAATATCAAATGAATCACCTCTAGGAGAAGCATTACTAGGTGCTAAGAAAAATCAAACAGTCGAAGTAAATGCACCAGCAGGTGTCATGAAATATAAAATATTATCAATCAAAAAATAGACAATTGGGGCCAGGTGATGATTTTAGGGACGGAGCAAAAAATCATCATTATACTAAATTATTAAATTTAATAATCAATTTTTAAATATAATGATGATTTTTTGCTCCGTCCCTAAAATCATCACCTGGCTCGGATTGTCTCAAACAGATTCTAAAGCAAGTTTAATCATTCTGTCTAGTCCATTTTCTCTTTCTTCAGAAGTAGCGGCTTCGGTTTTAAATCTTGAATCCACAACAGTCATTAAGCAAGTGGCTTTTTTATTTAACAACTTTGCATTATAGCATAAAGCAAAAGCCTCCATTTCAGCACTTAAAGCATGAAAATCTTTAGGCACTCTTGCCATAAAACTATCAAAATCTTCTTGAGTCATATAAGGGTCAAAACAATCACTACAAATGGTGTTTCCTTCTATAACATGAATGTTGTTTTTACTTGCAACATCTTTTATTCTTGTATTTAGTTCTGGATTAGCTTCTACAATATGACAATCTTCATTATGAAATGTTAAAGCAAAGTTACTTTCACTAAAAATAGATTTTGAAAGCACAATATCAAATAGATTTAATTCAGGAACATAGGCTCCACAAGAACCAATTCGAATAATATTTTCAACTTCATAAAACTTAAATAATTCATAAGAATAAATTCCCATACTAGGCATTCCCATTCCAGAAGCCATAACAGTTACGTCTTTTCCCTTATATGTTCCTGTATAGGCATAAATTCCTCTTACTTGATTAACTAACTTGGCATTTTCTAAGAAATTTTCGGCGATATGTTTTGCACGAAGTGGGTCACCAGGCATGATAACCGTTTTTGCAATATCTCCTAAATTTGCTTCATTATGTGGTGTAGACATTTTTATTACCTCCTATTGAATTTGAATATATTAGATATGTATAAAATAGTATAAACAAAATTTGATAAATGTATTCGGTTTATACGAATTGAGAAATACAAATCTAAAATGAGTATAACAATAAAATTATAAAAAAGCAATGACATTATTAAAGTTACAATTATTAGAAATCGTTGACTTTTAAAGATAAACATAATATAATCTTGTAAGAAAAAAGAACTTTAGAAACGATCATAAAAGTTCAAAGAAGGGAAGAGAAATATGATAGATTTTAAAAAGACAATTGCAAAATCCATAGCAGAAGCTATAAAAATTGATGAAAAAGAATTAGAAACCTATATAGAAATACCAAAAGACACAAATAATGGAGATTATGCATTTCCATGTTTTAGACTAGCAAAAGAATTAAAAAAAGCACCGCCAATGATTGCCAATGACATTAAAAACAATATCAAAATAGATGAAAAATTTATAGAAAAAGTAGAAGTAGCAGGAGGATATCTAAACTTTTATATCCAACAAAGTGTAATGGTAAAAGATGTGTTAGAAGAAATAGCAAATCAAGAAGAATATGGAAAATCAGAAATAGGAAAAGGAAAAAACATTATTGTAGAATATTCAGCACCTAATATTGCAAAACCATTTCATATAGGACATCTAAGAACAACATTAATAGGAAACTCACTATATAGAATATATAAATATTTAGGATATCATACAATTGGAATCAATCATTTAGGAGATTATGGAACACAATTTGGCAAAATGATAGAAGCATATAAGATGTGGGGAGAAGAATATGATTTATCAGTAGATCCAATAAATAAATTGATGGATATGTATGTTAGAATTAATGAACTTTGTAAAAAAGATGAAAACGTCCTTGAAAGATGTAGAGAAAATTTTAGACTATTAGAAGCAAAAGACCAATATTGTGTGGATTTATGGAATAAATTTAAAGATTTAAGTATGGTAGAATTTAATAAAATTTATGATATTTTAAATGTTAAATTTGATTCATACAAAGGAGAATCTTTCTATGCAGATAAAATGGATGAAGTAATAGAAAAACTAAATGAAAAAGGGGTATTAAAGGAATCAGAAGGTGCAAAAATTGTTGATTTAACAGATGTTGGAATAGATACACCATGTATTGTACAAAAAGCGAATGGTTCATCAATATATGCCACAAGAGATTTAGCAGCCATCATGTATAGAGCAAAAACATATGATTTTGACAAATGTCTATATGTAGTTGCATATGAACAAAATCTATATTTTAAACAAATATTTGCAGTAGCAAGATATTTAGTAGACGAAAAATATGTAAAAGGATTGGAACATGTATCATATGGAATGGTAAATCTTCCAACAGGAAAAATGTCAACAAGATTAGGAAATGTCGTAAAAATTGAGGATTTAATAAATGAAACAATAGAAAAAGCAAAAGAAATTATTATAGAAAAAAATCCAGAACTAAAAAACAAAGAAGAAGTTGCTAAAAAAGTTGGGGTAGGAGCGATTGTATACAATACACTTTCAACAACAACAATAAAAGATCAAATATTTGATTGGGACACAGCTTTGAACTTCCAAGGAGAAACAGGCCCATATATTCAATATACATATGTAAGAACGAAAAGTGTACTAGAAAAAGCAGGATATATTCCCAAAATAGGGGAAGTTAAGTTTGACAACTTGTTAGATGAAACCTCAAAAAATTGTATAAAACTAATTTACAATTTTGAAAATACACTTGTGCAAGTAACGGAAAAAGAAGAACCATCAATTCTATCTAGATATCTAATCGACTTGGCAAAAGCTTTTAGTAATTTCTATAATGATAACAAAATATTAGTAGAAGATAAAGATGTACAAAATGCTAGAGTTTATTTGACATACGCAGTTGGTAAGGTATTGAAAATAGGAGCAAATTTATTAGGAATCGAAATGCCAGATAAAATGTAATTGTTAGATAAGCAAAAAATCTACATATGAGGAAAACAAGAGTAGATCTATTCTATACAATAAGATACAACAAATTGTTCATAAAAACAGGCAAAGTAAAATTAAAAATATAAAAAATTCCAAAAAATTACAAAAAAGACTTGAAAAACATAGATAAACATGTTACAATACAAACATAATTTATCTATGTTTTTTATTCTAAGGATAGATTAGATTCATAATATATATTTTTTAATTTTTATTTTAGAAATTTGTTCAAAATTTTATAATCAAGTTTATTTTAGAATATCATCTATAATTCTAATAAAGTATATGTGAAAAATATACTTAGTTTAACTTCGACTTATTTCATTCGGAAAGGAGGGATTTCATGGTAGATACAATAGAAAAATTATGGGAGAAAATGCAAGAAGAATTTGACAAAATAAATGGAAAATTTGCAGAACACGACAAACGATTCGACCAAATAGACGCAAAATTTGCAGAACATGACAAACGATTCGACCAAATAGACGCAAAATTTGCAGAACACGATAAACGATTTGACCAAATAGACAGCAAACTTGTAGAACATGACAAAAAATTTGCAGAACATGACAAACGATTCGACCAAATAGACGCAAAATTTGCAGAACATGATAAACGATTTGACCAAATAGACAGCAAACTTGTAGAACATGACAAAAAATTTGCAGAACACGACAAACGATTCGACCAAATAGACAAAAAATTTGCAGAACACGATAAACGATTTGATAAACAAGACAAAAAACTTGAAGAACATGATGGAAGATTTAACAGTATAGAAAACAAATTAGATATTATGGTAAATGTAAATTTGGCACAAATCTTAAATGAACAAACAAGAACAAGGACAGAATTAACGAAAAAAATAGATGATTATATGGAAAAAAATGAATTTGAACATAAAGAAATAAATCTAAAATTAGCAGAAGATGAAGAAAAATATAAATATTTATCTGATTAAAAAGTAGAATAAAAACATAGATAAAGGAAAGAGAAGAACATATATCCTCCCTTAAAGAATGGTATATAGTAAACTTCTCTTTTTTATTTTATAAAAAACTTGTAAAAAAATAAATCAAATAGTATAATATAAAAGAATTATAAAAAATATGCGAAAACAAAATATGATTATCTAATACGCTTCTTGCTAGACCTTAAATTAATATAGTAAATGTTAAAAAGTGAAGAAAAGGACTAGCGAAGCTAGATTCGTTAAAATCAAGGAGGAAAAAACATGAGTAGAAATCATGAAAAAACAGGAAGAAAAGGATTAAAAATATTTGGAATTATTGTACTAATTTTAGTAATTCTTTTAGTTTTAATAGTAGGAAGTGTATTTATTTTTATAAATAGTAAATTAAGCAAAATACAACAAGTAACGATTGATGAAACCGATTTGGGTGTGTCTTCACAAGCAGAAGAAAATTTGTCAGGATACAGAAATATTGCCTTATTTGGAATAGACAGTAGAGATAGTAGCTTAGGAAGAGGAAACAGAAGTGACTGCATTATCATAGCAAGCATTAATAATAAAACGAAAGAAGTAAAACTGATTTCAGTATATAGAGATACCTATGTTAATATTGAAGGACATGGCTTAGATAAAATTACACATGCCTATTCTTATGGAGAAGCACCATTAGCTTTAAAAACATTAAATGAAAACTTTGATCTAAATATAACCGAATTTGCAACTGTAAATTTTGACGCAGTAGCAGAAGCTATTAATGCATTAGGCGGTGTAACTATAGATGTTCAACCAGAAGAAGTAGAATATATCAATGATTATATTGGAGAAACTTCAAAGGTAACAGGGCTATCTACAGAAAAAGTAACTTCAGCAGGAACACAAACTTTAGACGGTGTACAAGCTGTAGCATATTCAAGAATTCGATATACAGAAGGTGGAGACTACAAAAGAGCAGAAAGAATGAGAACAGTTGTAGAAGCAATGGTAGAAAAATTTAAAACAAAAAGTATTAGTGAAATGAATCAAATTATAGATAAAATTTTGCCAGAAGTGTATACAAACATAACTTCAAGCGACATCTTTTCACTATTACCAAGCATAGCAAGTTTTAAAGTTACAGATAGCATTGGATGGCCATATGAGACAAGAGGAATTACACTAGATAGATGGTATGGGGTACCAGTCACATTAGAAAGTAATGTTCAAAGATTACATCAAGAAGCTTTTGGAGAAACGGATTATACACCATCAGACAGAGTAAAAGAAATTAGTAATCAAATTATTGAAACAACAGGATATACACAATAGATTGGTTGGGAAATAATTACAATTTTGGCGTTGTCAAACTTCATTTGAAATTTAATCAACGTACAAAAAGTACGCCTCATAAATTTCAAATTCGTTTTCCTAGCCAAAATTTAATTCTTTTCCAACCAAGAGAGCTTTAGGAAAAGAATGTGAAAAAAATGAAAGATGATAAAATAAAAAACACAGACACAGATTATGATTAGAGTCAAAACTCTAATCATATTTCATGGCGAGAGAAAATATCTAAAAAGTGAGGAATTCAAGAGATGAAAACAAACATATTTAGGGGAATTATGGCAATTTTACTCATTTGTACACTTTTTACAATATTTGAATTTTCTAGTCAAAATGGAACACAATCAAAGGGAATTAGTACAAGAGTAACAGAATATATATTACAATTTAGTTCTCGATATCAAGAAGCAGATACAAAAGAAAAAACACAAATACGAAATAAAACAAATGCTATTATACGAAAATTAGCTCATTTTTCAATATACACACTATTAGGATTGTTTATGATGGGAATCATGACGAGAACAAAATTAAGAGACAAATGGAGAATTTGCATAACAATAGGATTTGGAATATTATATGCAATTTTAGACGAATTCCATCAAAGTTTTTCACCTGGAAGAACACCGAAAGTTACAGATGTATATATTGATACTTTAGGTGTTATATTGGGGATTTTATTGGTATTGTTAGTAAGAGGAATTTATAAAAAAATACGACAAAAAGATTACAATAATATTACAGAAAAATGACAATAAAGTAGAAAAATGTTATAAAAAAGGTATTTACATAATTGCTTGAGTGTAGTATAATGTTGTTGGCAAAAAAAGGAGAAAAATGAATTTTTAGGGGGAAATAAAAGATGGATGTCAGAAATGATGTGATATTATCATATGGAGACGATAATATCGAAAATTTAGCACTGATACCTAAACATATCGAAAGAAGCAGAGCAATTTTAAGATTGGAAAAAATTGCTAAAAGATTTCTAGATATTTTAGGTGGTTTTTGCGGTCTATTGGTATTAATACCATTGACGATTGGTATATGGATAGCTAATAAGGTATCAAAAGAAGACGGACCAGTATTTTTTACACAAGAAAGAATCGGACAAAACGGAAAAATATTTAAAATGTACAAATTTCGCTCTATGGTAGTGGGAGCAGATGAAAAGCTAAAACACTACTTAGAAGAAAATGAAGAAGCTAGAGAAGAATACAAAAAATATAAAAAACTAAAAAACGACCCAAGAATAACAAAAATAGGAAAATTTATCAGAAAAACAAGCTTAGATGAATTTCCTCAATTTATAAACGTACTAAAAGGAGAAATGAGTTTAGTAGGGCCACGACCATACTTACCAAGAGAAAAAGAAGAAATTAATGGATTCTTCAAATACATAACATCTTGCAAACCAGGTATTACTGGTTTATGGCAAACAAATGGAAGAAGCGATACAACATTTACAGAAAGATTAACTTTAGATATGGAATATTATTATAACCATACATTAAAGACAGATGTTAAATTGATTTATAAAACAGTAGAAAATGTAGTAAAAAAAGAAGGAGCTATATAGAATGACGATTGAGATTATTTGTCCTCTATATAAGGCAGAAAAGTATATAGAAAAATTACATAAAAGTCTTATAATGCAAGAAAAAGTAAATATTAGTAATATAAGGTATATTGTTACAAAAAGCAATGATAACACAACAAAGATTTTAGATGATTTAAATATAAACTATGAGGAAATTTTACCAAGTGAATTTTCGCATAGTTTAACGAGAGAAAAAGCAGCAAAAGAATCTAAAGCAGATATTATTGTTTTTATTACACAAGATATCATAATAAAAGATAAATTATGGTTATATTATTTAACAAAAGATATCATTGAAGGAAAATGTGAAGAAACTTATAGTAGACAGATTGCAAAGGATAATGGAATAGAAAAATATACTAGAGAAAGAAATTATCCAGAGCAATCTAGAATTTTTACAAAAAAAGATGTAGAAAATTTAGGTATTAAAGCATTTTTTTCATCAGATGCTTCATCAGCAATCAAAAGGGAGATATTCAACAAATTGAATTATTATGATGGAAAAAATTTACCTACAAGCGAAGATATGTATATTACATATAAACTAATTATGAATGGCTATACTGTAAAATATTGTGCAGATTCAGTAATTTACCATTCACATGATTACGGCATTAAGGAAAATTATAAAAAGTATTATGATATAGGTAAATTTTTTAAACAAAATAGTTATTTAAATGAATATCAAGTAACAAAAGCTGGTGGCGGAATGGCAAAATATATCTTGAAACGTGCTATTCAAGATAAAAATTGGAAAGTAATATTTAAGTTTTTTCCCAATATGGTTTCAAGATTTATCGGAATGCAGGTGGGAAAAATGAGCAAAAAAGAGGGATAACATGAATGTCAAAACAGTAGTTATTGTAAATGACTTTAACTATGTTCAAGGAGGAGCAAGTAAAGTTGCTATAGATACAGCGAAGATGTTAAAAGAAGCAAATCTTGATGTTTACTTCTTTTCTGCTGTTCACAAAAAAGAAGAGGAAATAGAAGGAATAACATATATTTCGACAAATCAGCAAGAAGCATTGAAAGAAAAGAATAAATTAAAAGGTATTTTTAATGGAATATACAATTTTAAAGCAAAAAAAGAATTAAAAAAATTATTAGAAACATTAGATAAAGAAACAACAGTAATTCATGTTCATGGGTGGACAAAGGCATTATCTAGTAGTGTATTTGATATTGCATTTAAAATGAAATTTAAAGTGGTATTAACATTACATGATTACTTTACAGCATGCCCTAATGGTGGATATTTTAACTATCCACAAAATGAAATATGTCATTTAAAACCACTAAGTTGGAAATGTATAAAATGTAATTGTGATTCAAGAAATTATGGATTTAAATTATATAGAGTACTAAGGCAATTTGTTCAAAACAAAATTGTCAAATTAAATGATAAACTAGAATATGCTATTTCTATTTCAGATTTTAGTGAAAAAATCTTAAAACCAACATTAGGGAAAAATACAAAAATTACAAAAATATATAATCCGATAGATATAGACGAAAATATAGAAAAAATTGACCCAAGTAAAAATGAGTATTACCTATATGTAGGCAGAGTATCAAAAGAAAAAGGTGTTGATTTATTCTGCCAAGCTATAACTGATTTGAATTATAAAGGAATTGTTGTGGGAGACGGCGACGAAAAAGAAAAATTAGAAAAACAATTTCCTAATATAGAGTTTGTTGGTTGGAAAAATAAAGATGAAGTGAATGAATATATGAAATGTGCTAGAGCTTTGATTTTTCCTAGTAGGTGGTATGAAACAGCAGGTTTAACAGTTTTAGAAGCACAGGCAATTGGAATACCTTGCATAGTGAATGAATGTTGTGCAGCAAAAGAATTTGTTAGTGAGAAAAATGGTTATTTATTCAGTAATGTTAATGAACTAAAAGAACAAATAGTAAAAGTAAATAGTAGAAAAGAATTTATTGTAGAAAGACTTTATAAAAATGATTATAAATATGAAATAATGCATTTTTTAAATAGTATTTAGGTGAGGGAAGATATAATGCAAATAAAAAAAATATTACTAAAAATATACAAAAGTACAATCGGTGTTGTAAATAATAAAAGATTAAAGAATAAAAATTTTACAATTATTTCAAATAATTGTTGGGCTGGTATTTTCTATCGAAATAATAATTTGGAATACTTATCACCTACCTTGGGATTATTTTTTATGGCAGAAGATTATATAAAATTTATATATAATATAAAATACTATATTAATGAAGATTTACAATTTATCAATATAGAAGATTCAAAATATAAAAATTATTTAAAAAAATTAAATTATAATAGTCCAATAGGTAGAATTGATGACATTGAAATAATGTTTTTGCACTATAGTTCTGAAAAAGAAGCTAAAGAAAAGTGGGATAGAAGAAAACAAAGAATTAATTGGGATAATATTATATATAAATTTTCTGATCAGAATATGTGTACATATGAACATATAAAAAAATTTGATGAGTTTAAAGCGAAAAATAAAATATTATTTACTACAAGAAAATACGAAGGAATTAATTCTATACAAATAAAAGAATTTAGTAAAAGTGAAAGTGTAATGGACGATATAAAAACATATAAGAAATATTTTAATTTTTATAAATATTTAAATAAACTAAATTAAAAGGAGAAAAAAAATGAAAATAATTACATTTTATTTACCACAATTTCATGAGATACCAGAAAATAACGAATGGTGGGGAAAAGGGTTTACTGAATGGGTTAATGTAAAGAAGGCACAACCATTATTTGATGGACACTATCAACCAAGAATTCCAAAAGATAAAAACTATTATAATCTTTTAGATAAAAAAACTATTAAATGGCAGGCTGAAATAGCAAAAAAATATGGTATATATGGTTTTTGCTTTTATCATTATTGGTTTGATGGACATATGTTACTTGAAAAACCCATTGAAATTTTTTTGCAAAATAAAGATATAGATATTAATTATTGTATTTCGTGGGCTAATGAGGATTGGACAAATGCATGGGCTAATAACAGTAATAAAACTTTAATTTCTCAAAATTATGGCTCAAAAAAAGAATGGATTAATCATTTCGATTATTTTTTGAGATTTTTTAAAGATGATAGATATATAAAAATAAATAATAAGCCTTTACTAATTATATATAGACCAGAATTAATAGGATGTCTAAATGAAATGCTTGATACTTGGAATGAATTAGCAATAGAAAATGGCTTTGATGGAATTACATTTGCATATCAGCATTTTAATTATGGGAATATGAAAAATAAAGATGATTCTAGATTTAGTTATCAAATAGAATATCAACCTTCATATGCTATGAAAGAAAGTGAAAATAATAGATTATTATTATTTTTAAAAAGAATAAAAAATAAAATAGATGTTTTTTCTCAAAAAATATTTCATAAAAGTATACAAGTATCTACATTAAAAAATAATTTAAAAAAATACGATTATGATGAACTATGGAATAACATTTTAAAAAGAAATCCAGAAAATGAAAAAAATGTTCCAGGAGCATTTGTTGGATGGGACAATACGCCAAGGAAAAATAACAGAGGAAGTGTTGTTGTTAATAATACACCAAGTAAATTCGAAAATTATATGGTAAAACAAATTAATAATGCTAAAGATAAATATCATAAAGATTTTATTTTTATGTTTGCATGGAATGAATGGGCTGAAGGTGGATATTTAGAACCTGATGAAAAATATAATTATGAATATTTACAAGCAATAAAAAATGCATTAAATAAAACAAATGAAAATCCATATACGAAAGGATAAAAAATGAAAGGGATAGCTTTTATAGGAATAATTTTATATGGTTTAATATTAAAAAATAAAAAAAAATTTTGGCTTTTATGTTTAATATTTTATATAATCATGATTTTAACTACTACAGGTCAGGCAGATTATATTAATTATGAAAATTATTATAATTTGTTAAATAATGGGACTGTGGAAATTTCATATATGGGTATGTCTATTTTGTGGGGCAAATTGTGTTTATTGTGTGGAAAATTAAATTTGACATATACAGGAATGTCTTTAATTGTAATTATTATTTCAATGATATTAATACATTCCAGAATTAAAAAAATAAAATTTTGCGAAAATTTATTTTGGGCTTTTTATTTAATCTTTCCAGGTTTAATTCAATGTATACAGCTAAGATTTTTTCTTGGTACATCTGTTGTTTTTTGGGGATTAATACCTTTTTTAAAAAAAGAGCCTAAAAGTATTATAGTTTTTTGCATTTCAGTATTTATTGCATATTTTATACATTCATCATGTATAATATTTTTAATTTTTTTATTTCTACCATTATTTGACAAATATGGAAATAAAAAAACATTATTTTTTGCTTTTACTTGTTTTGTTGTAATGTTTATTGGAAAAGATTATATTATTAAAATAATTGAAAATATAATTCCGGTTGTAAAGTTTGAAAGATATTTTATGTCAGATATATCACAAACAACTACATCGTGGTTTATAAAAATATTAGTTATATGGTTTATTTCATATATAGGAGCTAGATATTTTTATTTACAAATTAGTAAAAAAAATATTCAAGATGAAAATAAAGAATTTCTTTTAAGATGTGTAAATGCTATTTCATTGTTATTAATTACAACATTTTTTTTAATATATGATTCAAATTTTCATCGTTTTTTAGAAATGGGATATATGTTATTTTATATTATATTTGCTTATTATTTTTCTAATTATAAAATTGAAAATAAAATGAGAGGTTTTACGATTTTGCTGATTCTTATTTTATTATGCTTAATTACATATAATTATACTCCAATTGAAACAGTTATAAAACCATTTTTTACATACAGTGGTGTTAATTCAATTTTTAAATAAGTATATAGAAAGGATTTTTTATGGATAAATATAAAGTTGAAGAAAATATTGAAAAAATAAATAAGGAATATCTAGAAATTGTATATTCTAAAGAATACAAATTAGGTAGAAGAATGTATAAAATAAAAGATTCATTAAAAAAAATTAATCTTAAAGAATTAATTAATTATTATAAGTCATATAGAATGCAAAAAAAATTAAATAAAATTTCTGGTAATCAAGAATTTAAAGAAATTAAATATAATACCGGAAATAAAATATATACTAATTATGCAGTCTATACATGTATCACAAATAATTATGATACAATCTATGATCCATATTTTTGTGATACTGAATTTATTTTATATACTGATAAAATAAATCCGAATTATAATCAAATATGGCAACAAAGAGATATTCCAGATAATGCTAAAAGACTTAAGGGAAATAAAATTAATAGATATTGCAAAATGCATCCATTTGAGCTTCTTGGGGATTATGATTTTTCGATATACATTGATGGTAATGTACAAGTCATCTCGAATATTAGTGGGCTATGTGATATAGCTAAAAATTCTAAATGTGGAATAGCTATGCATCAACATCCAAATAGAAATTGTGCCTATGTAGAGGCTAAAGTATGTGAAGTATGCCATAGAGGAAACATAGATAAAATTAAACAACAGATGAAAAAATATGAAAAGGAAAATTTTCCTAAAAATTTTGGACTTTGTGAGGCTACAATAATAGTATGTGATTTAAAAAATCCAATAGCAAAAAAAATAATGTCAGATTGGTATGATGAGTTTTGTAAATCAGAAAGTGAAAGAGATCAATTAGCATTACCATACGTTATATGGAAAAATGGTTATAAAATGAGTGATATAGGTATTTTGGGTAACAATTTATTATTTAACCCACTTTTTAGAATAAAAAATTTAGGAGATCATAAGATATTGAGGTGAGATATGATATTTTTTAGCAAGTTAATTATAAAAATATGTACAATTTTAAGAATTAAAAATTATATACCAGATAAAATTTATTTACATTTAATGTATTATATTTTAACGAATAAAAAATTAGATTTAGATAATCCAAAGACGTTTAATGAAAAATTACAATGGCTAAAGTTACATAATAGAAAGCCAGAATATACAAGAATGGTAGATAAATATGAAGTAAAAAATTATATTACTAATATTATTGGAAAAGAATATGTAATTCCTACATTAGGAATTTATGAAAAATGGGAAGATATAGATTGGGATAAATTACCAAATCAATTTGTTATAAAATGTACACATGATTCTGGAGGAATTGTAATAGTTAAAGACAAAAATTCTTTTGATTTTAATAAAGCAAAGAAAATAATAAAAAAATCGTTAAAAAATAATTATTATTGGAATTGCAGAGAATGGCCATATAAAAATGTAAAACCTAGAATTATAATCGAGGAATATATGGAAGATAAATTTTATCATGAGCTAATTGATTACAAAATATATGCTTTTAATGGAAAATGCGATTATGTAATGGTATGTTTTGATAGATTTAAAGATAATGTGAAATTTATTTATTTTGATAGAGACTGGAACATAAAAAAAACATTTAGCAATGATGGAATAAAATATGGAGATAATATAAATCTAAAAAGACCTAATAATTTAGATTTAATGTTTAAATATGCTGAAGAATTATCTAAAAATATACCTTTTGTGAGAGTGGATTTTTATGAAGTAAATGGTAAATTATATTTTGGAGAATTTACATTCTTTCCAAGTGGAGGATTTGATGACACTAGAACAGATGATGCTACAAAATATTTGAATGAACAATTAAAAATATCAGAAAAGTAAAAATTGTTCATATATATCAATGGATTTTAAATAATAGAACAACATTTGAAACATTAGTTTATTTATAATAATGTTTTGGATAAAAATAGTTTTAATAATTAAATAAAAAGTTTTTGACATATGTAAATAAAAAATAGATTAAAAAAATATTTGATATATTAACAATAAATGAAGATAATTTAATATTAGATGAGGTGAAAAGATAATGAAAACAGTTGGTTTTTTAAAGAGTGATAAAGAAAATGAAAATAGAATATGTTTATTACCAGAAGACATAAACGTTATACAAAATAAAAAATATATTTATCTTGAAGAAGGATATGGCAAAAACTTAAATATAGAAGATAATGAATATATTAAAGCAGGTGTGAATGTTGTTGATAAACAGGAAATATTTGATAAAAATATTATAGTAGAACCTAAAATTGGTGATGCACAGTATTTGAAAAAATTGAAAAATAAAACTATATTTGGTTGGATACATGCAGTACAAAATAAAGCAATAACAGATATTTTAATAAAAAACAAATTAACAGTATATGCTTGGGAAGAAATGTTTGAAGAAGGTAGACATATTTTTTGGAGAAATAATGAAATAGCAGGAGAAGCAGCAGTGATGCATGCGTTATTAATACATGGAATAATGCCATATAATTTAAAAGTAGCTATTATTGGAAATGGAAATGTTTCTAGGGGAGCATATAGAGTATTGACTCAATTAGGTTGTAATATAACTGTTTATAATAGAAAAATGGAAAAATTATTATCTAAAGAGATTGCAAAATACGATATTATTGTTAATGCAGTTTTATGGGATGTTAATAGAAAGGATCACATTATATATAAAGAAGACTTAATGAAAATGAAAAAAGGTAGTTTAATTATAGATGTAAGTTGCGATCATAATGGTGCAATAGAAACAAGTAAACCTACAACTATAGAAAAGCCAACATATTGGATTGATGGGGTTGAACACTATGTTGTTGATCATACACCATCATTAGTATATAGAACAGTTTCTAAAGAATTGTCTGGAGAAGTATGCAAATTTATAGATTATTTCATAACAGACAGTAAAAATGATGTTTTAAATTCAGCACTTATTGTGAAAAATGGGGTAATACTTGATAATAATATAAATGAATATCAGAAAAGAAAATAACATTATTGAGAGGAATATGATAATTTTATGAGAAGTAAAAAAGCAATAAAAAATATTATATCATCTGTATTTCAACAAATAGTAACTTTTGTATGTGGGTTAATTGTTCCTAGAGCTATAATAGGTACATTTGGTTCAAGTGTAAATGGACTACTATCTTCTATTACACAGTTTTTATCATATATTACGTTATTAGAAGCAGGTATTGGACCAGTAATAAAATCGGCATTATATAAACCAATAGCTCAAAAAGATAAATACGAAATCGAAAAAATCTTAAAAGCAAGTCAAAGGTTTTTCAGGATAATTTCAGCTATTTTTATAGTGTATTTAATAATTTTATGTTTTATATATCCATTAATAGTAGCAAATCAATTTGATTATATGTTTACAGTTTCATTGATATTGATAATTTCAATAAGTACATTTGCAGAATATTTTTTTGGTATGGTTTACAAATTATATTTACAAGCAGAACAAAAAACTTATGTTACTTCCATTGTACAAAGTGCTACAACAATATTAAATGCAGTATTAATTGTTGTATTAATAAAATGTAATGCTAATATACAGATAGTCAAATTAGTAAGTGCTTTTGTTTTTGTGTTAAGACCAATAGTTCAGAACATATATGTAAAAAGAAAATATAATATTAATTTTAAAGAAGTAAAGGAAAAATATGATTTAAAGCAAAAATGGGATGGCTTAGCACAACATATTGCAGCAGTAGTTCACAATAATACTGATGTAGCGGTATTGACAATATTTTCAAATACAGCAGAAGTTTCTGTATATACAGTTTATCTTTTTGTGATAAATGGTGTAAAAAATATAGTACAAGCATTTACTGGAGGCGTAGATGCATCATTTGGAGATATGATAGTAAAAGGAGAAAAAGAGGCATTAAATAGAAGTTTTAGGACATATGAAATGTTTTATTATACAATTATAACAATTGTATATATTGTTACAATGATTATGATATTACCATTTATTACGGTATATACTAAAGGAATAACAGATGTGAATTACTATCGACCAGGTTTTGCTATGTTAATAATTTTGGCTGAATTATTTTGGTCTATTAGATTACCATATAGTTCAATAACATTGGCGGCGGGACATTTTAAAGAGACAAGAAAAGGAGCTTGGGTCGAAGTATTTTCTAATTTGATCATTTCTATAGTATTAGTATTTAATTTTGGAATGATAGGTGTGGCAATTGGTACACTAGTAGCAATGTTTATAAGAACAATAGAATTTATATATCATTCATCAAAATATATTTTAGGTAGAAGCATTTTGGATTCAGTTAAAAGAATAATATTATTATTTTTAGAATTGCTTCTATTAGTGCCAATAGGTATATTTATATGTAGTAAATTTAATATTGAAGAATATTCATCATGGATTATAATAGCTGCTGTAGTGACAATTGTTATTGCAGTGATAGTTCTTCTTATTAATTTACTTATTTATAGAAATGATGCTAAATCTGTCTTAGAAATATTAAAAAAGAATTTTATTAAGAAAGAGGTAAAAGAATAGTGACCACATATTTCATTACCGGCGGAGCTGGATTTATCGGTTCAACATTAAGCCAAAAATTAATCGAACAAGGAAACAAAGTAGTAGCAATAGACAATTTTTGTGACTTTTACAATCCAAAAATAAAAGAAAATAATGTAAAAGAATTACTACAAAATGAAAATTTTAAATTATACAGAGCAGACATACGAGATAGAAAAGCCCTAAAAGAAATATTTGATGAAAATCAAATTGACATAGTCATGCACCTAGCCGCTATGGCAGGTGTTAGACCATCAATAGAAAATCCGATATTGTATCAAGAAGTAAACTGTATGGGAACGCAAAATATTTTAGAAGAAATGAAAGAACATAATGTAAAAAATGGCGTGTTTGCATCTTCTAGTAGTGTTTATGGAAATTGTAAAGAAGTACCTTTTAGAGAAGATATGATAGTAGATTATGCCATAAGTCCATATGCAGCAACTAAAAAAGCAAATGAGGTAATGGCACATGTATATCATAAATTATTTGATATGAATATTGTTATGCTAAGATTTTTTACAGTTTATGGTCCAAAACAGAGACCTGACTTAGCAATCAATAAATTTACAAGATTAATGTTAGAAGGAAAAGAAATACCAATGTTTGGCGATGGTACAACGTCAAGAGATTATACATATATTGATGATATAGTTGATGGAATTATAAAATCTTGTAATTATTGTATGAACAATCAAGAGGTGTATGAAATTCTAAATATCGGAAATTCATCTCCAACAACATTAAAAGAAATGATAAATACCATTGGACAAGCTTTAGGAATAGAACCAAAAATAAAACAATTGCCAATGCAACCAGGAGATGTGGATAGAACTTATGCAGATGTTTCAAAAGCGAAAACATTAATTGGATATGAACCAAAAACAACATTTAGGGAAGGAATAGAAAATTTTGTAAAATGGTATAAAGAAAATAAAAATTTATATGAATAATAGGGGGAACATAAAAAATGAAACAATATAAAATAGCGGTAGCTGGAACAGGATATGTAGGATTAGTAGCAGGTGTATGTTTTGCAGAAAAAGGACATCAAGTCATTTGTGTTGATGTTGATGAAAGAAAAGTAGAGACTATGAAACAAGGAATTTGTCCAATATATGAAGAAGATTTAGAAGAATTAATGCAAAAAAACTATAAAGAAGGAAGATTGGATTATACAACAGATTACAAAAATGCCTATAAAGATGCAGATGCCATATTTATAGGTGTAGGAACACCAGAACAACCAGATGGTTCAGCAAATTTAAGTTACATAGCGACTGTGTCAAGACAGATTGCAGAAAGCATAGAAAAAGATTGTTTAGTGGTTGTAAAATCAACTGTACCAATTGGAACAAATGATAAGGTAGAACAATTTATTAAAGACTTTTTGGTAAATGATGTAAAAGTAGAAGTGGCAAGTAATCCAGAATTTTTAGCCCAAGGTACAGCGGTAAAAGATACATTGCAAGCAAAAAGAATTATTATCGGAACAGAAAGTAAAGAAGCTGAAAAGAAATTAATGGAAATATATGAACCATTTGAACTACCAATTGTTTCAGTAAATAGAAGAAGTGCAGAAATGATAAAATATGCGTCAAATGATTTTCTAGCCCTAAAAATTTCATATATGAATGATATTGCGAATCTTTGTGAGTTGGTAGGTGCCAATATTGAAGATGTGGCAAAAGGTATGTCATATGACCCACGTATAGGTGCAAAATTCTTAAATGCTGGTATTGGTTATGGAGGCAGTTGTTTCCCAAAAGATACAAAGGCATTAAAATATTTAGCAAAACAACATGGGTATAAATTAAAAACAGTAGAAGCAGCAGTAGATGTTAATGCAGAACAAAAAGTAAAATTATTTAAAAAAGCGTCAGAAAGAATGATTACATTTAATGGGGTAAAAATTGCCATATTAGGATTAACTTTCAAACCAGGAACAGATGATTTAAGAGAAGCACCATCAATTGATAATGTGGAATTATTGTTAAAAAATAATGCAAATAATATTTATGCATATGACCCAGTAGGAGAGGATAATTTTAAAAAGAGATATCCAACAGAAATAAATTATGTTTCAACACCAGAAGAAGCATTAGAGGGAGCGAATATATGCTTTATATTCACAGAATGGAATGAGATAAAAGCAATTAAACCAGAAACATATAAAAAATTAATGAAAACACCATTAGTGTATGATGGAAGAAATATATATGATGTAAACGAAATGAAAAATGCAGGAATAGAATATTATTCAATTGGAAGATAAAAAATTATAAAATTTAATTATTTTGTCCATTTCATAAGCATAACCCTAAAACAGATTACCTTTTTTACGAAACATGTTGCAAAACTATCTTAAAAACTGTATACTAATAAAGTATCAATGCAAAAGAAAAAAAGAAAGAATAAAAGGAGGAAATATGGAAGAAATAGACTTAAAAGAATTATTTGAAATATTTTGGCATAAGAAAGTTCAAATTCTATTAATCATATTAATTTTTATGGTAATTGGCGTAATTTATTCGGTAGGATTTGTAACACCAATGTATAGTTCATCAACCACATTACTTTTAGCAGGAACAGCAAGTAGTACAGAAGAGCAGTCAACAAATACAATAACAACTGCAGACTTATCAATCAACTCTCAATTGGTTTCAACATATAGTGAATTGGTAAAAAGCAAAAATATTTTAGGACAAGTTATTTCAAATTTAGGAATGAACATAGATGAAGAGCAATTAAAACAAAATGTACAAGTTACATCAGTGGAAGATACAGAATTAATCAGAATAACAGTTTCTAACGAAAATGCAGAATATGCTGCTAGAATTGCTAATGAAATTGCAAATGTATTTAAAGAAAAAATTGCAAAGGAAATATATAATATCAATAATGTACATATTGTAGATGAAGCAACTGTAGAAACAGAACCTTCAAATGTTAATCATATAAGAGATATTGCTATCTTTGCATTTATTGGTGCAGTTATTGCTGTTATGTATGTATTAATTGCTAATATGCTAGATACAACAGTAAAAACACAAGAAGATATTGAAAAAAGTATAAAAATACCAGTCTTAGCATCTATTCCAATGTATGATATGGATATGGAAAAACTTAAGAAAAGAAAAGGAGGTAGAAGATAATGAAAAAAGAATTAATTGCGCATAGAGATCCGAAGTCTCCTGTTTCTGAAGTTTTTAGAACATTAAGAACCAATATTCAATTTATGAATACCAATAATAAATTAAAAACATTATTAGTAACATCTACATTACCAGGTGAAGGAAAAAGCTGGGTAACATCCAATTTAGCTGTTACTTTTGCACAAGCAGGAAAAAAAGTAGTTTTAGTTGATGCAGATATGAGGAAAGGAAGACAATATACCATTTTTGAGGTTTCTCCAAGACCAGGACTTTCAAATTATCTATCTGGGTTTGATAGTAACACAGGAGAAGAAATTTCAGAAGATTTAGCGAATTATATACAAGATACGCAAATTCCAAATCTATACATTATACCAGCTGGAAATATACCACCAAACCCATCAGAATTATTAATTTCAACAAAAATGGTTAGTTTATTAGATAGATTAAAAGAATTATGTGATTTAGTCATTATTGATGGAACACCTTGTGAATTGGTAACAGATTCAATTATACTTTCTAGAATTGTTGATTCTACAGTAATTGTAACTGCACATAAACAAACAAAGAAAGATGATTTACAAAAAATTGTTACCAATATTCAAAATGTAGGTGGAAAAATTGCAGGTATTGTGTTAAATAAAATACCAGTATCTGCTAAGAAATATGAACAATCATATTATTATGGCTCAACAACAATGAAAAATCCAAACATGAGACCTAAAACAAATAGAGTACCAGCGAATAATCGACTTAATATGTCTAGACAGAATAAAGTAGAAGATATGAAAAGAAGAGTAAGACCAGAAAATCCACAAGCTTCAAGAAATAATCGAGAAATGCAAAATGCTAATCATAAAATAAATAGAAATACGACAAATCATGAACAGCCTAAATCATTAGACAATAAAATAAAGATAGATACCTCTGGAGATGTATCTTTGGAAAAAACAACAGATATTTTAAATCAAATTAATGCTTATCTAGATGAAGAAAAGAAAAATCTAAATAATAAATCTTAATACAAGAGACTTTAACAAGTCTCTTCTTCATGGCATATACAAAAATCGTCAAAATTGGACAAAATTTGCAAATACATATTGAAAAAATATTAAGATAACGGTATACTATTATAGACACTGCAAAAAACGAAGAAAAAGGAGCAAAAGAAAAATGATAGACTTTCATTCACATATATTACCAAATATTGATGATGGTTCAAGAAGTATAGAAGAAACATTTAATCTAATTAAAGAAGCAGAAAAAGCAGGATTTGAGGCAGTTATATCTACCTCACATTATATGGAAAATTATTATGAAACAGATGTACCAGAAAGAGAAGTATGGGTCAAAGCAATTTTAGAAAATTTAAAAACAAAAAATATTAATACCACTTTATATTTAGGAAATGAGATTTATTTTACAAATAATATTATTGAATTGTTAGAAAAGAGAAAGGCATCAACCATTAATGATACAAGTTATGTCTTGTTTGAATTACCTTTAAATGCGGAACCTATGAACTTATATGATGTGGTATATGATATGTTGCAATATAAATTAGTACCAGTTTTAGCACATCCAGAAAGATATAGTTTTGTACAAAAGGAACCAGACTTGGTGTATGATTTAATAGAAAAAGGGGTATTAATGCAAGCAAATTATGGCAGTATCATTGGACAATATGGTGAAAAGGCACAGATGATTGTTAGAAGATTTTTTGAGAATAATATGATACATTTTTTGGGCTCAGATGTCCATAGACAAAATACAATTTACCCAAAAATTCCTCAAATATTGGATGAGATAGCAGATATTATCGGAGAAGAAAAGTTAGAGGAATTAACAACGACAAATCCAAAATTAGTTTTAAGTAACAAAAAGATTGAAATCGACGAACCATTTGATTTTAAATTATCCTTAAAAGAAAAAATTATTATGAATTTTAAGAAATAATAGCATTGTTGAAGAATTTGAATAATATAAAAAGAAATAGAATTTCATCAAATAAGTTACCAAAGATTTCATGATAAATAAAAAGGGACAATAGGATTTGAAAATAAAATTAAAATTGATTTTAAGGAAAGGAAGTTGAACAATGAGAAAATATTTTGGAACAGATGGTATTAGAAGGATTGCCAATACAGAATTAACCCCAGAATTGGTGTATAAAGTTGCAAAAGCAGGTGCATATGTGTTATCAAAACATACAGACCATACACCAACGATTTTAATAGGAAGAGATACACGTATTTCTGGAACATTAATTGAGAGTGCTATGACAGCTGGATTTTTAAGTTATGGAGCAAATGTCAAATTATTAGGCGTTATTCCAACACCAGCAGTAGCATATTTAACCAGAAAATTGAAAGCAGATGCAAGTGTGGTAATTTCGGCTTCACATAATACATTTGAATTTAATGGTGTAAAATATTTTAGCAATAAGGGAACCAAAATTCCAGACGCACTAGAAGAAGAAATTGAGGAAGTAATGGATTCTGGAAAATTAGAAGAATTGACAGCCAAAAATGAAAAAATTGGTGTTGCAGAATATTGTTTTGATTTAATGAATGAATACATCTATTTTTTTAGAAAGCATTTTGATGATACAATCGAACCCCACTTACGTGATGATTTTGTTGTTGGAATAGATACAGCAAATGGTGCAACATCAGTCGTTGCAGAAAAAGTTTTTAAAGATTTAGGAATCAATTATAAAATTATCAATAATACACCAGATGGAATCAATATTAATGATAATTGTGGTTCTACCCATTTAGGCAATTTAAAGAAATTTGTTGTTGATAACAAATTAAGTTTAGGAATTGCTTATGATGGAGATGGCGATAGATGTTTAGCCGTTGATGAAAATGGGGAAGAAATTGATGGAGATAAATTATTAGCCATTATTTCTTCAAGTTTAAGAAAAAAAGGAAAACTAAATAAAGATACTATTGTAGCTACAGTTATGAGTAATTTGGGATTAAATAAATATGCTGAAAACAATGGGCTACAATTGAAACAAACAAAAGTAGGAGACAGATATGTTTTAGAAGAAATGCTAAAAAATGGCTATAACCTAGGCGGAGAACAATCAGGACACGTCATTTTATTGGATTATAACCCAACAGGAGATGGTATCTTAACATCGCTAATGTTAATTCAAACAATCTTAGAAGAAAATAAAAAAGCGTCAGAATTAGCAAGCATTATCAAATTATATCCACAAGTCTTAATTAATGCAAAAGTAAATGCTGACAAAAAATATGATTATGAAAAAGACGAAGATATTAAGAAAGCGATCGAAGATGTTGAAAAAGAATTTGCAGGAAATGGAAGAGTTTTAATTAGACCATCAGGAACAGAACCATTAGTAAGAGTTATGATTGAAGGCGAAGATCAAGCATACATAACGAAAAGAGCACAAGAAATTGTGAATCTAATTGAAAAAAAATTGAAATAAATTCGATTTGTTAATTAATATTGTAATCAATTTGTAACATAAATGTAAATAAAAAAGCATTGATATATCAAAGGTAAAATGATAACATAAATGTATAATCTAAGGGGGTTGTGTTAGATGTTCATTTTTGATATATCAAATATTTTAAATTTAATTTTAATGCTTATAGCAACAATATTATTAATCTTTTTAGCACAAGAGCTAAAGAAAAGTTATATAACTGGAATTGCATTGTTTGCATATCTAATTTTATTGATTGTACATGCAGGACAGATGATAACATTACCAGCAGAATTTCGTGATATGTTACCAGTGCTTGGAAGATGTATAGCAATTGATTTTGTATTTATATTTATTACATTCTTTGCATATTTATGGGTTGATGATATTGAAGCTAAGAAAATGCAAAAGAAAAGCCTTGATAATAGTTTAGACTGGTTATGGAAAAATGTATAATGTCTAATTGTCCAATTGGGGACGTTTCTTTCCGAGACATTTTTATGTTAACAATAATATTGGAAAAATAATGTATATAATATTTTATTCATTAAATGGCTAACATTACAGAATATACAAATTCTAATATTACCAAGCATGAAATTGCTGGCACACCGCAGATTTCCTACTTGATAATATAAGAATTTGTAATATTCCTCCATTTGCACATTTAATCTCATAAAATATTATATACATTATTTTTGTTAATAAATTTTTATAAAATTGATAAAATGTCTCAGAAAGAAACGTCCCCAATTAGACATTCTAGTATTTGGATAGCATTACTTGCTGCGCCTTTTCTTAAGTTATCTGCGACAACCCACAAATTTAGTCCATACTTAACACTAAAATCTTTTCTAATTCGCCCAACAAAAACTTCATTATATCCATCTGCTTTTGTTGCAATTGGATAATAATTTTTTTCAATATCATCTACGACAATAACACCAGGGAAATTTTGTAACAATTGTTTTACATCATAAAGATCAAAATCTTTTTCAAATTCAACATTAATGGATTCACTATGGCAATTCAAAACAGGGACACGCACAGTGGTAGCGGTAATTGGCAAATGTGGTCTATTTAAAATCTTTCTAGTTTCATTTATCATTTTATGTTCTTCTTTTGTATAACCATCATCCATAAAGACATCAATATGTGGCAAGCAGTTATTAAAAATCGGATAAGGAAATTTCTTGGGAGCAAAGCCATTCATTCCGTTTTCTAAATCTTCAATGCCTTCTCTTCCAGCACCAGAAACCGCCTGATAAGTAGAATACACAATTCTTTTAATTTGGTAAGCATCATCTAAAGGCTTTAAAGGAACAACGGCTTGAATCGTAGAGCAATTAGGATTAGCAATAATTCCTTTATTTTTAAAAGCTTCTTGCATATTTACTTCTGGAACGACTAGAGGAACATCAGGATCCATTCTGTAAACACTACTGTTATCAATGCAAATACAGTCATGTTGGACAGCAATAGGTATGTACTTTTTAGAAACGCTACCTCCTGCACAGAAAATGGCATAATCAAAATGTTTGTTAAACGAATTTTCATCTAACTCTTGTAGAATATAATTCATTCCAAAAAATTCAATCTTTTTACCAGCAGATCTTTTAGAGGAAAATAACGTATATTCAATATTTGGGAGCGATTTTTCCTCTAATACTTTTAAGGCAGTTCTTCCTACAACACCGCTGGCTCCAACAATTGCTACTCTATATCTTGTTTTCATATAGCTAACCATCCTTTCCATAGATAAAAAATTATTCTATTTTAAAGTATATGCTTGTTAAAAGAAAAATTGCATAATAGAGACAGTTTGGGACAGGTTAGGTCCAATTGGGGACGTTTCCTGATGTCAATGGGGACGGAGATTTTGACAACTTTAATACTTATAATACTTACAATACTAATACTTATAATATTTGTAATTTTAGTTAACAAAATTTAAAATTGTAAAAGTTGTCAAAATCTCCGTCCCCATTGACATCAGGAAACGTCCCCAATTGGACCTAACCTGTCCCAAACTGTCTCATTAGAACAATTGTAACAGAAAAAGAATACAATATACTAGACATAAAATGGAGGTGTAGTAAACAAATGAGCAGAAGAACAATTAATACATTAGCAATGGAGGAAATAGGAATTGTTAGTAAAATTATAGGAGAAGAAACAATAAAAAGAAGATTGTTAGATTTAGGATTAATAGAAGGAACAGAAATAAAACCTGTATTGATAAGTCCTTCAGGAGACCCTAGAGCTTTTGAATTTAGAGGAGGATTAATTGCTATTAGAAAAGAAGATGCAGAAAATGTGGAAATAAGATAAGAATGTTGAATTGTTATTTATGAAAAAAATGAAGTTAAGAAAATATCTAGATTTCTTATTTTAATAAAATACTAGATAGTTGTTTTTTACTATTAAATTGAAACGACAAAAAGTGTTAAGTTATTTTTATAAAATGAAAATTTATCACAAAATCAATAAAATTTATATACTATAAAATAAACGCAAGTAGGTAAAAGGAGGCATGTATGAGGATATTAAAAAAAGATAGAGGTGTAAAACAAAATAAAATAGAAACAAAAGCAAAGTATACAGTAGCATTAGCAGGAAATCCAAATGTAGGAAAGTCTACAATATTTAATAATCTGACAGGAATGAACCAGCACACTGGTAACTGGACAGGTAAAACAGTTGCAAATGCAACTGGATATTTTGAGTATAGAGGAGAAAATTATCAATTAGTGGACATTCCTGGTACATATTCTATTATGTCTCATTCAGAGGAAGAAGAAATTGCCAGAAATTATATTTGTTTTGGAAACCCAGATGTGACAATAGTTGTAGTTGACGCAACTTGTTTGGAAAGAAACTTAAATTTGGTGTTACAAATAGCAGAAATAACGGACAATATTATTTTGTGTGTGAATTTATTAGATGAAGCAAAAAAGAAGAAAATAACCGTTGATTTAGAAAGATTATCACAAATTTTAAAAATACCAGTGGTTGGTGTAACAGCTAGAAATAAGAAAACATTAAATGAACTACTAAAGGTAACCAGAAAAGCTTGTGAACATAAGGAAGAAGCAAAAACGATATATCAAGTACAATATGAAGAATCAATCGAAAAAGCAATCCAAGAACTTCAAGAAATGTTGATGAAACAATATTCAATAAAGCCAAAACTAGCAAGATGGATTGGTATTAAAATTTTAGATGGGGAAGAGAGCATTATAAAAGAAATAGAAAATCATTTACATATAGATATAAGGGAGAATGATGGAAGAAAATCAAATAAACATAATGAAAATGACAATAACAGTAAAACTAAGTTAGATACAAAAGAGATTTGTAAAAAAGACAAAGAGGAGAAAATTGAAAATAAAAATACACTAAAAATAAAGAAGAAACAGATAATAAAAGATTTGCAAGAAAAAGGAATCACCCAAGAAATTTTTAAAGAAAAATTAGTAACTACTATGGTTAAAAATGCAGAAGAAATTGCAAAAAAGGTATGTAAATTTGAAAATAAGGCATATGCCAAAAGAGATAGAAAAATCGATAAAATACTTACATCTAAAAAATATGGCATTCCCATTATGATACTATTTTTACTCATCATATTTTGGATTACCATAGTAGGTGCCAATTATCCATCTCAATTTTTATTTAGTGTATTTGGAAATATACAAGAAAAACTAATCCAATTTGCTACATATATACATTGTCCAGAATGGTTATCCAATATGTTAATATTAGGTGTATATCAAACCTTAACATGGGTCATATCGGTCATGTTGCCACCAATGGCTATCTTTTTCCCGTTATTTACTATATTAGAAGATTTGGGATATTTACCAAGGATTGCATTTAATATGGATGGCTTTTTTAAAAAGGCTTGTTGCAGTGGAAAACAGATGATTACCATGTGCATGGGATTTGGTTGCAATAGTTGTGGTGTAACAGGTTGTAGAATTATTGATTCACCAAGAGAACGATTAATTGCTATTTTAACAAACAATTTAGTTCCTTGTAATGGAAGATTTCCATTTTTAATCACAATTGCAAGTATATTTATAGCAGGAACGATAGGGGGAATAGGTGCCTCAATTTTATCAACAGTATCTGTGATACTCGTCATCATATTGGGAATTATTATGACATTGGTTATCTCAAAAATATTATCCAAAACCATATTAAAAGGAATGCCATCATCATTTGTACTAGAATTGCCACCATATCGAAAGCCACAATTTTTAAAAGTATTGGTTAGGTCTATTTTTGATAGAACCATCTTTATATTGGGAAGAGCAATCGCAGTTGCGGCACCTGCTGGCCTTGTTATATGGCTATTTGCTAATATTGGTATACAGGGAGAAAGTTTATTAACAATCATAGCAAACTTTTTAGACCCATTGGCAAATCTTATGGGATTAGATGGCTATATTTTAACAGCTTTTATATTTGGAATTCCTGCAAATGAAATTGTGCTTCCAATTATCCTTATGTGTTATATGCAAGGAACATCATTGGTCAATATGGAAGATACATTTGCAATAGGGGAAATTTTAAGACAAAATGGTTGGACGATTTTGACAGCAATTAATGTGATGTTATTTACAGTATTCCATTTCCCTTGTGCGACAACTTTACTGACAATAAAAAAGGAAACGGGAAGCCTAAAATGGACGGCTATTAGTTTTTTAATTCCAACCGTTTGCGGAATTGTGATTTGTATGTTCACAACTTTTATTTATCATGTTTTGGTAATTTAATATAATTAATGATATAAATATATAATCCCCATATTGGTATTGTATGGGGAATTTATATTTATTTTTTGACTTCAAACTTTTTATGGTTTTGCTCTGTTTTTTATCATAAAAAAAGTATGTGTAGTTACGGTACACATACGAGTAAATGTTATCCTCAACCTAATCTAGGATACATTTTTGTTATACTTAAGTAATAACACATTATTATTATTTTGTCAAATGTAATTTTTTTAAAAATTTTGAATTACTCTTGACTTTTACAAACAATTGTTTTATAATATTTTAAGCTTTTGAATTATATTAATATTAAATTCTAAAATTGTTTTACGTCCAAATTAATATATAAAAAATTATTTTACTTATTAAATCTTATAAAATTTAGTAGATATTCAAATTTCACTTTCAAAAAAATAATAAAATATCAGTAAAAAGATATCAAAAAGAATATAATAGGAGGAATGCTAATGCAAATAGAATTATCAAAAATACAAAATTTATTAGATTGGATGAAAACAAAAATTTATTTAGATACAATTTCAACCAATGCAATAAAAAGAGTAGTAAGAAGAGGAGAAGTTTATAAATGCAATTTTGGTATTGGAATTGGATCAGAAATGCAAAAAGAAAGACCTTGTATAATTGTTCAAAATAATACTAGAAATTCTCGTTCAGGAAATGTAATTGTTGTACCTATATCTCACACCAATAAGAAAATATCTTGTATAGTACCAATAAAAACTAGGATAGATAAAGAAAATAATATTATTTTAGATGGTTATGCAAATGTTTCAAACTTAATGTGTGTAAGTAAAGCAAGGTTAAGCTCATATATAGCAACAATATCTAAGGAAGAAATGAAAAACATTGATATGGAATTATTTGCAACTTTAGATTTATTTAATTATTATAAGAAATTTGAAAGACAATTAAAAGATAAAGATCTATATATTTCAAAATTAAAAAATCAATTAACAGAATTAAAGAAAATTGCTAATACAGATTCTTATGAAATTTAAAAAAATTTCTAAAAAAGCTAGACAAATTCTTATAAATCATGATACAATTAAATTACAATAAAGTTATTGCTAGAAGGCAATAATCGTAATAAGTTTTTAACAAGGAAGAGCCTAGAATGGCTCTTTAGTACATGTGCGACAGGCATGTCATTTAACTAATCGGTGAAAGTCCGTAGTGGGGGTATATATCGCTAACCACATAGAGAA
>CALWZZ010000003.1 GCA_944386145.1 uncultured Clostridia bacterium
AAAATTTTCATACAATTTAATATATAAAAATAAAAAATATATAATAAGAAAAAATTATAGATATAAATTTAAAAATAAAATAAGAAAAATAATGATAGTAATGAAATTATATAAGTAAAATAAAAAAATGTCTTAAAATTAATTTTAATAAGTTATAATAATATTGATATAACTGTAATACAAAAAATTATAATAATAATTAGTATAATATAAATATAATAAGAAAATAAAGATATATAAATGAATGTTAGTATGCATAGAACAGCTAAAAGCCTTGAATTAGTAAAAGTAGAGGTTTATGGCTGTTTTATGCATTAGCCCCATCTCTTTTTGCACAAAACTTTGATTTTGCGCAATGTTTAATAAGCATATTTATTTGAGAGATTCTATCCTCTCCCTATCTTAAATACGCAATTACTTTAAATATAAGCATTTTATGCTTTTTATTCATTTTTAAAATCTTTTAAAAATATAATATTACTTTGCGTCATTTTATTTTTTTCAGAATATTTTTTCCATTCTGTTACTTCTCTTTCTTGAATGCAATAATATTTTAATTTTGTAGCAATATTATATTTATTATGAAAAAAATCATTATCTACAAAATATGATCTTTGTCGTTGTTCTTCAAAACATAACATCTCATAGAGTTTTATTTTTGCTAAATCAATATCATTAAAGGTTTGTAATATATAAGGCTTTCCTTCTCCTTGTCGAATATATATTCCATATTCTTTCATAAGCCTCCCCCTTCAAAATTATATCACGTTTATGTAAAGAACTAGAATAAATTTTTAGATATAAAAAGAAATATGCAGAAAGTAAAAGACCGAATTTTTGACTATTTTATTGATTTGTAGTATAATAATTATATGGAACTTTTTAATTTGGTCTAGTTTATAGACCTTCGCCCACATTTATGTGGAGACCCCGTAGGAGGTTAATATGATTTTATTTATCAAAATTATTGCACTTTTTTATTTAGTACTTTTCTTGTTTGGTTGTTTCAATTATTTTAGGGAACATATCAAGGAAAATACAACAGCTTTATCATTAACAATTATAGCAATTTTATGTGCTATAGTTCCATTCCTTGCCTCCTAACGGGGGCTCTTTTTTTGCCTTTTTAATCTCTTTTTATCGTAAAGAAAACAATGTTAGATAGCAATTACCAAAAAATATTGAACCAAACGGTAAATATCCATTAGTTCAATATTTTCAATATATAATATGAAGAATGCATCCATTTTAATTTATATATGTATATTCATATGCTAAATATACAATCAATGGCACTTACCTTTTTGCTTCTTTTATTTAAATCTTCGTAAATAAGCATCCATTTTTTCAATAAATTCTTTATTATTTTTTGTTTTTGTCATTTCGCTAATTACTTGTTCTGTAACATCTGCAACAGGCATTGTATTCATTGCCTTTCTTAAAGCAAAAACAGTTTCTCTTTCAGTAGGTGTTAATAATAGGTCTTCCCTTCTTGTACCAGATTTATTAATATCAATTGCTGGGAAAATTCTTCTTTCTGACAATTTTCTGTCTAGATGAACTTCCATATTACCTGTACCTTTAAATTCTTCAAATATAACGTCATCCATTCTACTACCTGTATCAATTAAAGCTGTTGCCAATATAGTTAAGCTTCCCCCATTTTCAATGTTTCTTGCTGCACCAAAGAATTTTTTTGGTTTATGTAATGCTGCTGGGTCCATACCACCTGATAAAGTTCTTCCTGAAGATGGAATAACAAGGTTATAGGCTCTGGTTAATCTTGTAATACTATCTAGCAATATAACGACATCTTTTTCTTGTTCAATTAATCTTTTGGCTCTAGCTAATACCATTTCTGCAACTTTTACATGATGTTCTGGTAATTCATCAAATGTTGAGTGAATAACTTGACCTTTGATAGAACGTTTCATGTCTGTTACTTCTTCTGGTCTTTCATCAATTAGAAGTACGATTAATTCTACTTCTGGGTTGTTTTGACTAATGCTATTTGCAACTTTTTTTAATAGTGTTGTTTTTCCTACTTTTGGAGGAGCAACAATCATTCCTCTTTGTCCTTTTCCTATTGGACACATTAAGTCTATAATTCTAGTTGCATAATCATTTTGAACAGTTTCTAATCTTAGTCGTTCGTTTGGATAAATAGGAATTAATTCGTCAAATCTTTTTCTTTTTAAAGCTTTTTCTGGATGTTCGCCATTAACTTCTCCTACAAAGATTAGTGAAGGAAATTTTTCGCCTTCTCTAAATCTAGAAATTCCTTTGATGATATCTCCTGTGTCTAGTCTAAAACGTCTTATTTGTACCATAGATACATAAACATCTTTTTCACTTGATAAGAAATTATCGCCTCTTAAAAAGCCATATCCATCAGGCATAATGTCTAATATACCTTCAACGATTTCGTCTCCTTCATTGGTTAATTTATAGTCGACAATAGGTTCTCCATTTTCGTCATATTGTCTTTCTACTGTTACTTTTTTTATTTCCTCATGATTGTGGTTTTCATTCGTCATATTTTCATCCATTTCATTGTTCTCATCTTCTTTATCTGCTTCTAAAGATGGATTGATTATTTGTTTTAATACTGCTATTAATTCTTCTTTTTTTAATTTTGAAATATTTTTAATGTTGTGTTCTTTTGCTAATGCTTTTAAATCCGTTAAACTCATTTCTTCTAAATCTATCATAAAACCTCCTAACTTTATAAATGAATGGTTTATTTCATTTATACTTTTATTTAATATTTAATTTTATTTATACATTTTTAATATGGGAATAAAAACGAACCTAATACAATTAGTATTATAACATAAAAAATAAAAAAAATAAACAAATTTTCCAAAAAAAGGAATATAATCTACAAGACTACATTCCTTGGTCAACATATACTCGCTCATTTGGGTGATACATATCCAATTTTTCTCTAGCCATTTCTTCAATAAATTCTAAAGAATTTACATTATCTTTTTGTTGATTTAAATCTTCATTTGTCTGTTTTTCTGACGCAATTTGTTGGTTTAATTCTTCAGTATTTTTACTATATTCATTTAATGTTTTTTGTTGATTAATAAAGATATATATAACATATATAGCAATTGCTATAATCAATAAATTTCTTAAAATTTTTTTACTTTTTTTCATAGGTAATCTCCAGTTTCTAAAAGTTTCACATATATATTATTCTACATATATGCTTTTTTTCCTTCTAATTTTTTGCATTTTTTACAAATTTGTTAGATATTTTTGCTTTTTTTCGTATACCAGAAATTTTTTTGAAGGTTTTTGTAAAAAATTTTCTGATATTGATGATTATAAATGATATTGGATTTAAAAATAATTTTTTTATGAACTTAGCTAAGATAGTTAATGGAATTTTAATGATATGAAATATTGTGCGAAAAATTTTCTTTATAAAATTGATGATTGCTAAGCTAATTCGTAATATGTATTTGCTTACAAACAAAATATACACTAAAATACCAATTAAGATTGCCAAAAACATAAATAGTCGAATTTCTCCATTGTTATAAGTAAATATAGAGTATAGTATAATAAAACCTGTTAAAATCCAAAATAGAGCGTCTTCAATGTAAGTTATAAAATCAGAAGTTTTGATTGCTTTTCTTAATATTCTAAAAAAGTCAAATAATAATCCAATGATGAAACCATTTATAATAAATATCAAAAATAAATATACTTGTGTATTAATCATCATTTCCCCCTATTGCAAAATTCTACTTAAATATTTTGCTAATGAGACTGCTTTTATTTTTTTCTACTTCTTTATTACTGTATGCTAAATAGGCTATATTTCCTTCTACAATGACTTCAGAAGTGTCAATACTCAATTTGGTTATTCTAAGCCCTTCCCCTTTTATAGTTAGTAATCCTAACTCTGTTTCTACCATAATCACTTGGTCGTCAAAACTTAAAACATCTAAGACACCTGATATGCTAAGTTTTCCTCTATTTTCTAATATTAAATTTTGTACCACTGCGGTATTGATTGTTTTTCTTTCATCAATTGTCATATGCATACCTCCAAATTTTTAATCTAAATTATATATATTCAAAGGTTGTCTATTTTAGAACAAAAATTCAATAACAGAATAGATTATAAATTTTTATTAGCTCAAGTTATATTAAATATTTTTGGAGATTAAATGTGCAAATGGAAGAATATTACAAATTTTTATATTATCAAGTGGAAAAGTCGCGGTGCGCCAGCGATTTTACGCTTGATAATGTTAGAATTTGTATATTCTGTAATGTTAGCCATTTAATCTCCAAAAATATTTAATATAACTTGAGCTAGTTAATTTATTAATTATTATAAAATATAGTATCATGTAATTTTTCTAACATTTTGTCAGTGACAAATGTTTTAAATGTAATGGAAATTTTGCTTTCAGTAACCTGGAATTCCAATAATTCCATCTTATTTTCCTTCATAAAGTTTATCGTTTTTGTAATAGCTTCTGTATTTCTAATCATACCATTGCCTATAATAGATATTCTAGAAATATCCTTTTTAATAATACTTTTGATTTCATCTTTTTCTATTTTTTCATCAGATATGACTGTACCATAATTCTCATTAAAAGTTGATTTTGTAATAATTGGTATTTTATATTTCTCCCCTATTTCAACACATCGATTATGCAAAACTTTTGCACCTTCATTTGATAATTCTAACATTTCATCATACGAAATTTTGGTTAATTTTTTTGTATTTTGTACTTTCTTAGGGTCTGATGAATAAATTCCATCAACATCTGAAAATATATAACAATTTTTTGCTTTTAAGGCTGCTGCAACGGCAACAGCTGTTGTGTCAGAACCACCTCTGCCAAATGTCGTGATGTCTAAGTTTTCGTTAATTCCTTGAAAACCTGTGATAATGACAATTTTGTGGCTTTTTAGTTCTGCGTAAATTCTTGCTGTAGTAATATTTTCGATAAATGCGTCTTGATTTGTATTATTTGTATAAATCCCCGCTTGCCATCCAGTTAGTGATACAGAAGGAAAATCTAAGCTATTTAATAAAATACTTAGTTTTGCAGCTGACATTTGTTCTCCACAACTTACTAAGGCGTCTAGTTCTCTTTTGTTAACTTCGTCTGTTAGTTCATAGGCCTCATGAATGAGTTTATCGGTTGTTTTTCCTTGTGCTGATAATATAACAACGACATTTTTAGTATTTGCTTTGAAATCAATTATTTTGTTGGCAACAATTTTTAAGTTTTCATTATTTGAAACAGAACTTCCCCCAAATTTTAATACGATGATATCTTCCATTTAGCACATTCCTTTCTCTTTGCAAATCTACAAATTTCCTAATAGTAGATATTCATGCAATTATGTTGTTTTAATATTATAAAAATGGAATTTATTATAATAATAAAAGTAATGAGCTAAAATTATTTAACTTTAACCCATTACTATTATATTCAAATATATCCGAATATGTTATTTTTTAGAAAATTTCAAATAGCTTTCCATAAAATCATCTATTTTGCCATCCATAACAGCTTCTACGTTCCCAACTTCATAATTGGTTCGATGGTCTTTTACCATTGTATATGGACAAAATACATATGAACGTATTTGACTTCCCCAAGCAATATCTCTTTGTTCGCCTTTTAAATCTTCAATTTTTTCTTTATGTTCTTTTTCTTTTAAATCAAATAGTTTTGACTTTAACATTTTCATTGCTGTTTCTCGATTTTGAATCTGAGAACGTTCTGATTGACAACTAACGACTATGTTTGTAGGAATATGTGTAATTCTAACAGCAGATGATGTTTTATTGATATGTTGTCCTCCTGCTCCTGAAGCTCGATAAGTATCAATTCTTAAGTCATCTGGATTGATTTCAATTTCAATATCATCTGTAATTTCTGGTAATACTTCTACAGAAGCAAAGGAAGTGTGTCTTCTTCCTCCACTGTCAAATGGAGAAATTCTGACCAATCGGTGTACCCCCATCTCCCCTTTCATATATCCATAGGCATTTTCTCCAATAATTTCAAAGGTTACACTTTTTATTCCTGCTTCTTCTCCTTCTAAATAGTCTAGCTCTGTTACTGTGTATCCATTTTTGTCTGCCCATCTGGTATACATTCTATATAGCATTTCTGCCCAGTCTTGCGATTCTGTACCACCTGCTCCTGGGTGGATAGTTACTATGGCATTATTGCTATCATATTTTCCAGATAATAAAGTTGCTACTTCAAACTTTTCTACATCTGCTTCTGTTTTTTTGGTATTTTTAATAATTTCTTTTGCCATTTCTTCGTCTGGTTCTAAATTTACCAATTCTGTTAATTCTTTTAGATTTTGTATTTCACTTTCTATTGTTTTATATTCATTTACTTTATTTTTTACACTTTTTATTTTGGCTAATACTTTATTAGATTGTTTGGTATCTTGCCAAAAATCTTCTTTTAGTGTTTGAGCTTCTAAATCTTTTAATTCTGTTTCTAGTTTAGAAATGTCAAAGAGACTCACCCAAATCTTGTAATTTTTCTTCTAAGATTTTTAGAAGTCTTGCATTTTCTTCTAGTTCTAACATTCTATCACGCTCCTTTTAGAAAATTCAGGGGAGCATGCGCTCCCCCTAAGGCAAAGTTAACGGTTCCGGTGAGATTTTTTTTCAAAGAAAAATCTCTGAATTCTGTTCTCTAGACTTGATAAAGACAAGCCTAAAGAAAAAAGTCCTATGAACATCATTGGGAATGTTAAGAAAGCTACTATTGTAGCTATCATATTTTCATTACTATTGATGTTCTTTACGAATTCCTGAAGAATTGCCTGAATATTTTCAGTTCTAGAAATTTCTTCAAGAAAGCTGGGATTATTTGATATCATGTTATAATAATCTTGTATCCATGTAAGGAATGATACCAATCCATATCCCACAATAGCAATGGAAAACGCCATGCTCAGATATCTGAGCAGTTTCCATCCGATTTTTGGACTTGTAAGAATTCTTACCATCCTTTCATAAAAATTTCTTTCTAACCGTTCAACTTTTTTGGTCATAATTAGACCCTCCTTTTAATTTATTTGGACTCATTGGTCCATACCTATATTATAACACAAACGGTTATGAAAATCAAAAATAGACTTGAAGTAACTTTAAATGACAATGTTCAATATTTTTCCTGGTACGTAAATTTCCTTTTTAACTGTATTCTCACTTAATATTTTAGCCACTTTTTCATCCTTTTTAATAATATCTAACATATCTTTTGGATTTATTTCTGCGTCAACTGAAACACAAGTCTTTAATTTTCCATTTACTTGAACTGGTATATTTACAGTACCACCTTTTAAGTCCTTCTCATTTATTGTTGGCCACTCTTCGTTATATATAAAGGTAGTTTTTCCGAATACATGCCATTCTTCCTCAGCAAAATGAGGTGCCAATGGTGCTAATAATTTAATAAAGGTTTCTGTAACATTCAATACAACCGCATTGTTTACATTATCTGTATTTAAATAACTGTTAATTGCATTTAGTAATTCCATATTTCTTGCAATTGCTGTATTAAATTGGAAAGATTCAATATTCATTGTCATAGATTTAATGGTTTGGTTCATTAATCTTAGTAAATCTTTTTCTGGTGTTCCAATTTTTGCATTTTCTTGTGTTTGTAGGTCTTTTACCTTTTCAATCAATGTTTCTACTCTTGTAAAATATTTAACCATTGCTTCAATTCCCTTGTCATCCCAAGGTCCACCTTTTTGATAGTCAAAGCCAAACATTAGATACATTCTAAAAACGTCTGCTCCGTATTTATCAATGTATGTGTCTGGAGATACTGTATTTCCCTTTGATTTACTCATTTTATTTCCATCTGGTCCTAAAATCATACCTTGATGGATTAATTTTGTAAATGGTTCGTCAAAATTTAGATATCCTAAATCTCGCATTGCTTTTGTCATAAATCTAGCATAGATTAAATGCATTGCTGCATGTTCTTTTCCTCCAACATAAACATCTACAGGTAAAAGTTTATTGGTTAGCTCTTTGTTAAATGCTTCTTTATCATTTTTTGCATTTGGATATCTTAGATAATACCAAGATGAACATACAAAGGTATCTAACGTATCTGCTTCTCTAGTTGCGTCTCCCCCACATTTTGGACATTTGCAATGCATAAATTCTTCTGATTTTTTAAGTGGAGATACACCATCTGGTTTAAATTCTACATTATATGGTAGTAATACTGGTAAGTCTTTTTCTGGAACAGGGACAATACCACATTTATCACAATAAATAATTGGAATTGGTGCTCCCCAATATCTTTGTCTTGATACTAACCAGTCTTTTAATCTATAATTAATTGTTTTCTTTCCAATGCCTTCTTTTTCTAAGTCTGCTACAATTTGCTTTTTCGCTTCTTCAGTTGTTAAATTGTTATATTTACCACTATTTACCAATACACCATATTCTGTATATGGCAAATGATATTCTTCTTTTTCATCTTTTGGCTTAATAACTTCTTTTATTGGTAAATTATATTTTGTTGCAAATTGATAATCTCTTTCATCATGTGCAGGAACTGCCATAACATTTCCAGTTCCATAATCTTCTAATACATAGTCAGCAATCCAAATAGGCACTTTGTCTCCATTTAATGGATTGATTGCATAGGCACCTGTAAAGGTTCCAGTTTTTACTCTTTCTGCTGACATACGGTCAATTTCGGTTAATTTTAAAGTTTCTGCAATATAATTTTCAACATTTTCTTTATATTCTTCTGTTGTAATTTCTTTAACCAATTTACTTTCTGGCGCAAGTACAACATAAGTTACACCTTGAAGGGTATCTGGTCTTGTTGTAAATATTTTTATATCATGTTTTCCATCTTCTGTTTTAAATACAATCTCGGCACCTTCTGATTTTCCTATCCAGTTTGTTTGGATTTTTTTCGTAGATTCTGGCCAGTCTAAGTCTTTTAAGTCCTCTAATAGTTCTTCCGCATAATCTGTAATTTTGAAAAACCATTGACTTAATTTTTTCTTAACAACTTCTGTGCCACATCTTTCACATTTTCCATTAATCAC
The DNA here is from genome assembly GCA_944386145.1 of uncultured Clostridia bacterium. Classification (GTDB taxonomy): domain Bacteria; phylum Bacillota; class Clostridia; order TANB77; family CAG-508; genus CAG-269. The sequence goes on from CALWZZ010000003.1 coordinate 9,100, forward strand.
TTGTTCATTTGCAAGAACAGTTTTACAGCTATCACACCAATTTACAGGTGCTTCTTTTTTATAGGTTAACCCTGCTTCATATAATTTTAAAAATATCCATTGTGTCCATTTATAATAATCTGGCATACAGGTTTCTACAGAGTAATCCCAATCATAGCTTCCACCCATTTCTTCTAATTGCTTTTTCATGGTTTCGATATTTTTCTTTGTAGAGTCTTCTGGATGAATACCAGTTTTAATTGCATAATTTTCTGCTGGAAGTCCAAAGGCATCAAATCCCATTGGATGGAATACATTGTATCCCTGCATTTTTTTCAATCTTGCAAAAGAATCTGCTGGTCCAAAATTGAACCAGTGTCCTAAATGAAGCTTTGCTCCTGATGGATAAGAAAACATTTCTAAGGTATAAAGTTTTTCTTTTTTACTGTCTGGATTGTATTTATATATATTGGCTTCTTTCCATTTTTCTTGCCATTTTTTGTCTGTACTTTTTGAGTAGTTCATGTTTCATCCCTCCAAAATAGTAAATTTTAAGCATTTCTACCGCAACAATTTTTATACTTCTTTCCACTGCCACATGATCTGTCCCTTTTAGTATTATCCGTATATATAATATTTATAGTATTATTGTTATTTCAAATCATACACGAACAAGTAACATTCACTATATATAGTATATATACTATATATGGTATTTATTTTATTATCAGACATTTTGTGAACATTGTTCGCAGTATTTCATTTTACTAAACTAATTATATAATTACTTATATATAATTTCAAGTCTAAAAATCTATTTTTTGTAATTATATTAATTTTTATTTGCTTATAATATCAAGTGTATGCATTGCTCTTGTACAAGCTACATACAATAATTTGGTATATAGAATATTTTCACTATTCTATATAACTTCTTTTTAACTAAAATATAATACCATCTTTTCATAAATTTTGCAATTGTTTTGAACCGTTTTTCTACTAAAACTTGAGAAAATAAATATTTTATGTTATAATTTCTACATATTTAAGCAAAAGTTATCATAATGTTAGGAGGATTAAAATGGACGATTTCAAAAAATATATTGGTAAAAAAGTAACAGTAACAGTTGACAGAAAAATGGGCTCAAAACATCCAAAGTGGGGATTTATATATCCCAATAACTATGGATACATTCCTAATACAATAAGTGGCGATGGTGAAGAACTAGATGCCTATATACTTGGGGTTTTTGAGCCTGTTGAATCTTTTGAAGGTGTTTGTATTGCAGTCTTACATCGTTTAACCGATGATGACGACAAACTTATTGTTGTTCCTGAAAATGTTGATTATACAGATGAACAAATTAATGCTCTTACAGAATATCAAGAAAGATTTTTCAAACATATTATTATTAGATAACTTTTTATTTAAAATCCCCACTTATTTTATTAAATTAAGTGGGGTATTTTATTGTGTTGTTAAGTTGTCATAATAACTTCCTTTTGTTGACATTTTCCCTATAAAATAGTATAATTACTTTATAATATTTATATAAGGATGGTAAGTATGAAAAAATTCGATATGATAAAACGTGGTAATGATCAAATTCTTGTAATATCTGGTGCAAGTGGTGTTGGTAAAACAACAACATGTGCATTGCTTGGCATGTTATACCCTGCTAATTATGTACATATTCCTTTCGACAGAAGTAGAACATCAAGACCAGGAGAATTTGGTTCAAGACATGTTGATTTAGATACAATGCAAGAAAAATATAATGCTGGCGAATATTTTAATATTGCCCCTGTAACACATGGTGGTTTTGCTGCAATTAGAACTGCTGATATAAAAAAAGCCTTTTTAGAAGGAAAAATAGCTGTACTTGTAAAATTTTATAATTAACTCTTAAAAATTCCTTACATATATATAATTACATCAATTTTAAGCCAAAGCCATAAAACGAACTTATAATAAAATCCATTTTATGGCTTTCAATTAATCTATTTGCTCTAAATTAATCAATTCATTTTTTCTAAAAGTTAATTTTAACAAACATGGTGATTTTATGTTTAATGTTGTATTTTTGTTATAGACAAGTTTAACATTTTCATTTACTGTACACCAATTTAATAAAAAGAACTTTATTGAGCCTCCATGACTAATTACTGCAATTCTTTTTCCTTCATATTCTTTAAGTATTTTATCAAAAAATTTATTCATCCTTTCTCTAGTTTGCTCTGCACTTTCTCCATCAGATGTTCTAAATGTTCTATCTAATAGTTGCTCTTGCGAAGGATCTCTTGTACTTTTATCCTTCATAAATTCTCCTAATTCCCTTAAATTTCCTAATTTTCTTTCACTTAAGTTATTGTCTAAATTAAAAGGTAAATCATTTTCATACGCAATATATTTTGCTGTAGCTTTAGCTCTAGTATAACTACTTGACCATATAATATCTAAATTTTTCAATTCATCATTCTCACTTAATTTTTTTGCTTGTTCTTCTCCTTCTACTGATAATATTTCTTTTTCATTAATCATTTGAGAATCTTCATTTGTATTTCTAATACCTTTTTCGTCAACAGTTTCAGCATGTCTAACTAAATATATTATTGTATCATTCACTTTATTCAAGCCTCCTTTTTCTTTTTTATTATAACAATATAATCAACATATTACAATCTTTTTGTTTAAATTTCTAGGGTAAAAAAAACCTCTTACATTTTTTACCAATCAACTGCTTTTAATATAAATTTGATTAAAAAATTATAAAATATTTTTAATTTTTTATACATCTTTAAGTAAAAAATGTAAGAATTTTATTTTGTTTCCAAATATTGTCAGAGAATTTTTTTACCCTATTAAATTTCTCTTCTTTCAAAATTTTAATAATTTATAACTTCATATATATCAGCTACATCTCTAATTTCTGCTCCTATTCTTAAAATTTGTGTAGCATAGCTTCCTCTCAAATCATAGAATCTACAATTTTTTATGCCGAGTTCATTATGAATTATTTTAAAAGGATACTTTATAATATCTGTTCCTACATATAATCCATTATTTTTCGTAAATACCAATTCTACACTTTTTAAATTTTCAACAATTTTATATTCATTTATTTTTCCGTATTTATTCTTAATAGGCTCTAATTCATATTTCTTATACTTTCTTTCATATTTCTTTTTCAGTAATTTTTGTTTTTCTTTATAATTAGATAATATTTTATATACAGTATTACACAATATCATTCCAAGTTAACGCAAAGACCTCTCCTGTTCTCATTCCTGTATAACAAGCTGTTAAATAAGCACATATAAATGTATTATTACTTTTAAATCTTAACAAAATTTTATCAATTTCTTGTTGAGAATAAATATGTTTTATACTGTTTTTTTGGTTCAAACGAAATCATTTTAGAAATTTGTAACTCAACTGCTGGATTATAATTTAAAAATCCAAAATAATTTGTTGCATCCCCAAAAGAGCTTTTTATAACTTTTTGATAATTTCTTAGTCCTTCTTTTGTTTTACATTTCTGAGCAATTTTCAATAATGACTGATTTAATAAAAATGGTGTAATAAAACTTAATTTATATTTTCCTATTTCTTCTTTTAAAACTTTAAATGTTTCTTTATATCTTTTGCTGTAGAGTATTTATGGTTAATTTTAAAATATTCTTTTTTTGTTTTAAACCCTGATTTACTGATATATTTTCTTTTTTCATCTACTTTAACTATTTCAAATTGATATTGATATACTTTATCACGTTTTCTAATATTTACCATTTTTTTACCTCCATTCGTTTATATTTTTGTATACTAAAAAAGGAATGTCAACATATATTCAATGTCTACATTCCTTTATTTTCAGTGTTTTTTGTTCGCATATTTGTATTTTTGTTGACAAAACGAACTTATCTTGTCGATTTTCAGCTTTTTAAAATCCTGTGTAAGTTGCTATTTAAGCGTTTTTGCCACAACAATTTTTATACTTCTTTCCACTACCACATGGGCATGGGTCATTTCTTCCTACTTTTGGTCCATCGTTTTTGATAGTTCTATCAACGTCTGTACCAATTTTTGCTCCGCCATCAACACTATGGATAGCTTCTAATGCTGCTCCTGTAATTTTAACAGTTTCTTGTCTTTTTGCTTCTCCTTGTTGACGAATATTCATTAAAATTTTTGTCACATCAACTTTAATGTCTGAAATCATTTCATCAAACATATCCATACCTTCGATTCTGTATTTTACAACAGGGTCTTGTTGACCATAAGCACGAAGGCCAATACCATTTTTTAATTCGTCCATGCTATCAATATGATTCATCCATTTTTCATCAACAACTTTAAGCATAACAATTCTTTCAAGCTCTCTCATTTGTTCAGAACCAATAGCCACTTCTTTTTCTGTATATTTTGCATTTGCTTGTTTGATTAATTCTTCTGTAATTTTTTCAGGCTCTGAAACATGGTCTTTAATATATGGTAGCATTTCAATTCCATATGTATTTAAAACATCTTGATTTAAGGCTTCTACATTTACTTCGTTCTTTTCTGGTTCTACATACATACTAACAGTAGCTTCTGCTACAGAATGTACCATGTCCATGATGTTATCATGAATATTTTCGCCATCTAGTACTTCTCTTCTTTGTCCATAGATAATTTCTCTTTGTGCATTCATAACATCATCATATTTTAAGACATTTTTACGAATACTAAAGTTTCTACCTTCTACTTTCTTTTGTGCATTTTCAACTGCTCTTGATATGATTTTAGAATCAATTGGCATGTTTTCATCTGCACCTAAAGAATTATATACTTTTGTAATCGCATCTCCACCGAAGATTTTCATTAAATCATCATCTAAGGCAATATAGAATTTAGATTCTCCGACATCTCCTTGACGTCCTGAACGTCCTCTTAACTGATTATCAATTCTTCTTGATTCATGTCTTTCTGTTCCGATGATTTTTAATCCACCAGCTTCAATTACTTTCTCTTTTTCTTCCTTAATTTGTTCATCATATTTATCTACTAATTCTTTAAATTGTTTTCTAGCATTTAAAATATCTTCATTGTCTGTTTCATAATAAGTGTTTGCTTCTTCTATTAGCTCATGAGGTACTTTCTTTCTTCTCATTTCTTCTTTTGCTAAGAATTCACTGTTTCCACCTAAGATAATATCGGTACCACGTCCTGCCATGTTTGTTGCAATCGTTACTGCTCCAAACTTACCAGCTTGTGCAACAATTTCTGCCTCTTTTTCATGATATTTCGCATTTAATACCTCATGCTTAATACCTTCTTGTTTTAGTAATTTGCTTAATTTTTCTGATTTTTCGATTGATACAGTACCTACTAGAACTGGTTGACCTTTTTCATGACTTTCTTTGATGCTTTTTACAATTGCTCTGAATTTTGCATTCTCATTTTTATATATAACATCATTTTCATCTTTACGAATCATTGGTTTATTTGTAGGAATTTCTACAACGTCTAAGTTATAAATTTCCTCAAACTCTGCTTCTTCTGTCATGGCAGTACCTGTCATACCAGATAATTTGTCATACATTCTAAAGTAATTTTGGAATGTAATGGTTGCCAATGTTTTTGATTCATCTGCAATTTTTACATGTTCTTTGGCTTCAATTGCTTGATGTAATCCATTATTATATCTTCTTCCATACATGATACGACCTGTAAATTCATCAACAATTAGTACTTCTCCATCTTTTACGATATAGTCAATATCTTTTTTCATAACACCATGTGCTCTTAAAGCTTGGTTAACATGGTGTACCAATGTTGAATTTTCCAAGTCATTGAAGTTTTCTAGTCCAAATGCTTCTTCTGCTTTTTTAATACCTTTTTGTGTAAGTGACGCAGATTTTGCCTTTAAGTCTACAATATAATCATATTTTTCATTGTCTTCTGCTTGTTCATAATCTTTTACATCTTCTTCTACAATAACTTTTGGTGTTAATCTTCTAACAAAATTATCTGCTTTTTTATATAAATCAGAAGATTCATTTGCTTTACCTGAAATAATAAGTGGTGTTCTGGCTTCATCAATTAAAATACTATCAATCTCATCGACAATCGCATAATGTAATCCTCTTTGTACTAATTGGTCTTTATAAATAACCATATTATCTCTTAAGTAATCAAATCCAAATTCATTATTTGTACCATAAGTAACATCTGCATTATATGCTTCTTGTTTTGCTTTAGGTTCCATACCGCTAATTACTAATCCAACAGATAACCCTAAGAATTTATATAATTTTCCCATCCATTCACTATCTCTTTTGGCTAGATAGTCATTAACAGTAATAACATGAACGCCTTTACCTTCAAGAGCATTTAAGTATACTGGTAATGTAGCAACTAATGTTTTTCCTTCTCCTGTTTTCATTTCCGCAATTCTACCTTGGTGTAAAATAATACCACCAATTAATTGCACATCAAAATGTCTCATTCCTAGAACTCTTTTAGAAGCTTCTCTAACAACTGCATATGCTTCTGGCAATATATCATCTAATGTTTTACCATCTGCTAATTGTTTCTTAAAATAGTCTGTTTTTCCTCTTAATTCACTATCACTTAATTTTGACATTTCTTCTTCAAGCGCATTTATTTTTGTAACTAATGGCTTTACTCTTTTTAATTCCTTTTGACTGTATGTTTTAAATAATCCCATTGTAATCTTTCCTCCTAAGTTTATTTTTTTCATTATATCTAATTTTGTCCTTGATACTATATCACTAAAATATTTTTTTATCAAGTGTTTTGAGGGGATTTGTTAGAATAATTTGATGACTTTGGGGACGGAGCAAAAAATCATCATTTATTTTATAAGAAGTTTTATAAAAATCTTTATATAAATGATGATTTTTTGCTCCGTCCCCAAAGTCATCAAATTAAGCATAATAGTTTTTTATATGCATATAATTAAAAAGTAAAACTTATAATGGAAAGGAAAATTCTATGTTTATATATAATTTTAAAGTAAATGGAAGTAAACTTTTTAAATATTTTTTTACAGGCATTGTCATTTTAATTATTATTATCTTAATCTTTGTTAGTATAAAATTATTCATGGGTGCTAAAAATGAAAAAAACGTCTCTAGTTGTATGCCTCAAAGCGATGTTTCTGTTATTTCTGCTAAAAATTATACAAATGTCTTGAAAGCTGTTCATGAAAATATAGATGATTATGTTGGTGTAAAAATTCAATTTACAGGCTATATTTATCGTGTGTTAGATTTAACAGATACCCAATTTATATTGGCTAGAGATATGATTATTTCTTCTGATTTTCAGTATGTGATTGTTGGATTTCTTTGTGAATATGAAAATGCACAGGATTTTAAAAATGAAACTTGGGTTGAGTTAACTGGTGAAATTACAAAAGGTAATTACCATGGCGATATGCCAATTGTGAAAGTTACAGAGATGAAAACGGTTGATAAACCAAATGAAGAATATGTATATCCTCCTGATGAGACCTATATTCCTACAAGTGGTGTGTTATAGAAAATGAAGATACTCTTTTTATAGAGTATTTTTTGTTTTATCAACAAAATTAGAATAATTACTATTTTTTCTCCTATATATCGTAGGTTTTTATTTACTTTGTCGACAAATTGTGATATTATATATACATATTTTAAATTCGGAGGTAAGGTTGAAAAATAATTACAATTTTGGCGTCGTCAAACTTCATTTGAAATTTATTCAACGTACAACTAGTACGCCTCATAAATTTCAAATTCGTTTTCCTAGCCAAAATTTAATTCTTTTCCAACCAGATTTGTGCCTTAAGAAAGGAATGAGATAAAATATGAAAGAAAATGAATTAATTTTAATCTTAGACTTTGGTGGACAATACAATCAATTAATTGCAAGAAGAGTTAGAGAATGCAACGTGTATTCTGAGGTTGTACCATACAACATCTCTATTGAAAAAATCAAAGAGAAAAATCCGAAAGGAATTATCTTTACAGGTGGACCTGCTAGTGTTTATGGAGAAGATTCTCCTAAATGTGCAGAAGGTATTTTTGATTTAGGTATTCCTGTTTTAGGAATTTGTTATGGTATGCAATTAATGACTTATACTTTAGGAGGAAATGTTTCAAGAGCAAATACCAGAGAGTATGGAACAACTAAAGTAAATATTGATAACACCTCTTCCCTATTTCAAGGATTTGAAACAACAAATGATTTCTTAATGAGTCATACAGATTTTGTATCAGAAGTACCAAACGGTTTTAAAAATATTGGTTCAACAGACCATTGTCCAAATGCTGCAATGGAAAATGCAGAGAAAAAACTATATGGGATTCAATTCCATCCAGAAGTAAATTTATCTGTTAATGGAACACAAGTGATTAAAAACTTCTTATTTAATATTTGTGGTTGTTCTGGAGATTGGCAAATTTCTTCTTTTGTAGAAGATAGTATTAAAACTTTAAAAGAAAAAATTGGAGATAAAAAAGCTTTATGTGCCCTATCTGGTGGTGTTGATTCATCTGTTGCCGCTGTATTACTACATAAAGCAATTGGTAAAAACCTAACATGTATCTTTGTTGACCATGGGTTACTTCGTAAAAACGAAGGTGACGAAGTTGAAGAAGTTTTCAGAAATCAATTTGACATTAATTTAATCAGAGTGAATGCAAAAGATAGATTTTTGGCAAAACTTGCTGGTGTTACAGACCCAGAAAGAAAAAGAAAAATCATTGGAGAAGAATTTATTAGAGTTTTTGAAGAAGAAGCTAAAAAAATTGGTACAGTGGACTTTTTAGTACAAGGTACTATCTACCCTGACGTTATCGAAAGTGGTTTAGGAAAAAGTTCTGTTATCAAAAGTCATCACAATGTTGGTGGTCTTCCAGACTATGTAGATTTTAAAGAAATTGTGGAACCTTTAAGAAATTTATTTAAAGATGAAGTTAGAAAAACAGGATTAGAATTAGGAATACCAGAAAACTTAGTATTTAGACAACCATTCCCTGGTCCTGGACTAGCAATTAGAGTAATTGGCGATATTACTGAGGATAAATTAGATATCTTAAAAGAAGCAGACAGTATTTTTAGAGAAGAAATTGCAAATGCAGGGCTTCATAAATCTATTAATCAATATTTTGCAGTATTAACAAACTTAAAATCTGTTGGTGTTATGGGTGACGAAAGAACTTATGATTATACCATTGCCCTACGTGCAGTAGAAACGACAGATTTTATGACTGGTGTTTGGAGCAAAATTCCTTATGAAGTATTAGAAAGAGTTTCTTCAAGAATTGTTAATGAAGTAAAGCATGTTAATAGAGTTGTCTATGATATTACTTCAAAACCACCTGCAACCATTGAATGGGAATAAATACAACTAGAAGATTCAAGAGATGAATCTTCTTTTTTTAGACTACATTTTTTGACAATAATTATAAAATGTGGTATAATGTTATGTAGAGTGATTAAATGATTTAATTATTTTATTTATACATCAGGTTTTAACTTAAAATAAACAAAGGAGGGGTTGTAAAATGAAAAAAAGTTCATTTATATCTATGAAAAAAATACTAGCATTTCTTATCTTAGCAATTATGGTACTTACACCTATAACAAGTAAGGCGGCTTTTAGTTTCTGGCCATTTGGAAACAGAGACAATGTCAATACAGCAGTCAACAATAAATATGCTGATATTGATAACTACAAATCTTTCTTAAATGAAGCAAAAAGCTTTATGCAAGGACTTAACACAAACATGAGTGTTGATGATATGAAAATTGATATCATTGACAAAATCACAGAACTTCAAGAAAAATACAGTGATACAACAGTTATTCCTTACATATCTAACAAAATTTTAAATACAACAATTGCATCATCAGACACAAGTACAAGTGGTTTATTAAATTCTATCATATCAACAATACAATCATTCTTGGGTAATACAAATTTAGCTATAGAAAGTTTAAAACCAAATGTAGTAGTTGATGATATGGTTGCAACAACCGCTGGCGAATTATCAGGAGAAGCATATGCCGTTAATTTAAGTGGTAATATCTATTATGCTAATCCAGATGCAAATGGAAACCCAACTTCTAATAAATGGGTTGTCTTAGTACATGGATTCATGATGAATGGTCAAGCAATGGCAGACGCAATTGGTCATATGTATATTGATCAAGGATTTAACATTCTAGCACCTGACTTAAGAGGATTTGGTAATAGTGGCGGTAACGAAGGAAAAGGTGGAATGGGATATCTAGATAGTCTTGACATTTGGGATTGGCTAACATATCTAAATGAACATTACACATGTGATGAAATCTTTGTTCATGGTGTATCATTAGGTGGTGCTACAACATTATTCTTATCAGGATTAGAAGTAGATGGTAGAACACTAAAAGATCAAAATGTTATTGGATTAGTAGATGATTGTGGATATACTTCTATGACAGGAATTGTAGAAGACTTGTTAAATACTTTAGGAAGTAATGAATTAGTAGCAAAAATACTTGGTATATTTAATGTAACAGATTTATCACAAATTATTAGTAGGGATACAATCAAAGACATGTTAATTAATCAAGTAGATGTTGGTTTAACAGCAGAAAACTTTGATGAACATGAAAATGCATTAGCAAGCTTAGAAAAATGTCAACTTCCAATACTAATTATACATGGTACAAGTGATACCACAGTACCTTTTGAAAATAGTACAAGAGTTTATGAAACAGCTATGAACAATCCAAATATTCCTTATGTACAAAGATTTGAAGCCGAAGGAGAACAACATGCTTTCATCATCTTAGGTAACAAAGAAAATGTATATGAAGGACACGTAGATAACTTTATTGCACAAGCTGAAAAAGTTGCTAGTGGTGCACAAGTAGATAAAGTTTCTGACTATCAAGAAGAAGCAGCAGAAAGTCCATCACTAATTAGTGGATTAATCAAAGCTTTAAAACTAATCAAAAACATGTTTAGTTTCTAACTAACAAATAATAGAATATATAAAAGATACTTCTTTGGAAGTATCTTTTTTGGTATTGACATTTTAGTGCTTTTTATAGTATACTTTAAATAGTGACATTAAAAAATCTATATAAGGACAAACAAAGGATAAACAAGAAAGGATTCGTTCAATATGTATAAAATTCATAGTAAACTATTCATTATTATTTTTACCTTTATATTTTTGTTATTTAATATCTTGTCCCCTGTATTTGCTGTTACGGCAAGTGAAAGACAAGAATTAATAGAATTATTAAACGAATATGAAGGTGATTTAGGAAATTTAGTTGAATTCAAATTAATTGTTGATAAAACATATAATGATTTACATTCTGTATCAAGTGTAGATGACACTTTAAAAGAAACTTTACGTGCAGATATTGATATGTTAGACACCGTTTCAGACTTAAATCCTTTAATTTTAACTGTTTTAGATGTTGAATTAAATTCTCAGGTTGATAATTTAACCAATAGTAATTTACATGAAATGCAAGAAGAAATTGCTATTATAAAAGAATGGTCAGATCAGAAAGCTGCAGACTTAGGTTACACAGAAACACCAAATATTAATAACGATATAAATGCAAATCAAGATCAACAAAATAGTGATATAAATCAAAATGTACAAACAACAACTTCTATACCACAGGAAATCCAACAAGTGACAACACCTCTTCCCTATGCAGGTACAAGTACAGTTATAATTGGATTTATTGTTTTATTAATTATTAGTGCTATTATTTCCATTATTCGATATAAGCAATTAAAAGATGCAAAATAAAGAACCTCTATACAAGGTTCTTTTTTTATACATTTTTCTTACATATTTTTATTTACATTTTTTCTTAGCGCTAAATAACTTAAAATCATTAGGACCAATGTCATTAATATAATAACAAAGATAACATGCATCATATGTTCTGATGTAAATGTAAAATAATCTTCTGGTTCTACTTCTGCCATTGGATTAATTGTTTGAATAATATGTGTTAAATCATTCAAATTTGCACTTGTTCCTAATCCTTCTACTGACCATCTACATAGTATAAAATTGGAGATAAATTCTGTAATTCCTTCTAATTTGAATAACATTCCAGAAAATAGCAATTGAGGAACCAATATTAAAGGGATAATGGACATAGCTATATTTGCATTTTTCACAATTGCCGAGATACATAATCCCAACGCAGCAGAAGACAAAATTGACAAGAAACAGATAATTTGAACATCCCAATAAGAATCTATCAAAATACTATTAGGTGAACCTCCAACGATCTCTTGGAAAATATATACCATTAGTGTTGCTTGAATAAAAGCTAACAGTCCTTGTACAATAAATTTTGATAGTAGATATGTCGATAGTTTTAAATCTGACATATGTTCTTTTTGTAAAATAACTTTTTCTTTACAAATTTCTTGAACTGAATTCATTAATCCTAACCAAATAGACGCACATCCTAAAGAAAATAGAATTGCTTTTGTATCATCATAAGTAGAATATAAATCTTCTGTCGATACCAGTGCTAATAATACAGCAACGATTGGTGCTTGAGCAAATAGTAGGATGAGTTGTTGCACATCATTTGATATTAATTTTATATATCTCCTAATCAAAGTTATTAATTGTTTAAAAAATGACTTTTTCTTGTGTGGTACTCTGTTTCTTTTTTTGACTTCTGTCTGATTAACTGTTTCTTTTCCATAAATGGCTGTAAATTTGTCATACCATTCTTCCATATTTTCATTTAACAATGTATAAATATCAATAAAATCATCTACCCCAAAAAAGTCTAAGGCTTCTTGCGGTTTTCCATAGAAACATAAATGACCACCTCTACCAAAAAATGCTACTTTGTCACATAAATGTAGATTTAATGTATTGTGTGTTACTAAAATTATTGTCTTTCCCATTTTAGACATTTTTTGAAGAGTTTGCATCATGCTTCTTTCTGTATCTGGATCCAATCCACTGGTTGGTTCATCTAAAAAGAATAAGCTTGGATCTGCAATTAATTCTACTGCTATACTTGCTCTTTTTCGTTGTCCACCACTTAGTTGCCTAATATATGAATTTTCAAAATCTGTTAATTGTACAATGTCTAGTACTTCTTTTATTCTTTGCAGTCTTTCTTTTTTAGTTGAATTTTCTGGCATTCTTAATTTCGCTGTATATTTTAACATGTCATGTAATGTCAAATTAGAATATACAATATCTTCTTGTGGCACATAACCTATATTATATTTTAAATTTTCATAATTTTCATACAAATTTTCTCCATTTAAAAGAACAATTCCAGATGAAGGTGTGTCAACACCACTAATACACTTCATAAATGTAGATTTTCCAGCACCTGATCCTCCTACAAAAGCTACAAATTCAGAAGGTTTTACATGCATACTAACATGGGATGAAATTTCTCTTGTCTTAAACTTTATACGAACACGTTTTACAATGTCAATAGCATCTAATTGTACACCTCTTTTATATATTTGATAAATTAATTTTTGGTTATATAAAATAATTTTTGAATTGCCAATAACAATCACATCTAAATTATTTAGTGGAAATTCTTGTGATGAAGAAATTTGTTGACCATTGACAAATGTTCCATTTAACGTCGTTTCATCTTTAATCGTTAATTTATTTCCTATTCTCGTTATAACAGCATGTTTTTTAGCTACACCGCTTGGAGGTAATATAACATCACACCCTCCCCCACTACCTAGGGAATTTCCTCCAAACTGTAATGGATAGCTTTTCCATTCATCTAAATTTTGTCCAATAGACATGATAAACAAAATGCTGTGTGATCTATCTTGAGAAGATGGGTTAATAATTTTTATAAATCCACCTTCTGATAAATACACATCATTAAATGGTTTATTATTATTGCTAACCATCAGATAATTTTTACTCGTGTTTACAGCTAAAACGCCAAATTCCGTTATTTGAAAATATCCTTGTTCAAAATCAATCTCGTCTGAATGAATGACAATGTCATTATCTTCGTCTCTTCCAAAGGTAAAAAAATTCCTTCTATATTCAGAAAGATTTATCGTTGTTAGATTATTTTCATAAAATATAGTTAAATAATAATTATCTTCTGTTTGTGCTTTTCGTTTAAAATTTTCAAAATCATTATATTCCTGATTTCTATTTTTCATAAGTATATTTTTTCTCCCCTATATTGTTTTACAATTTCATCATTAATATTTTAGCATTATTCCAAAATTATTTCAATATCAAAATTTAGTTTGTTAAAAATTTCTTGATTTGCAATTATGCACTGATTGGTGACAATTTAGGTAATATTCTTCTTTATTCATAAAAACGCTAATTTTATCTCTTTTATTTTCTGTCAAAAATTGTCTTAAAGACCCCTTTGTCAATCAAATTCGCAAATATATTTTTTATAATGATTAATACAATTGGTCCTAATAATAACCCAATAACCCCTGTTATTTTAAATCCCGTATACATAGCAATTAACGTAAAAATCGGATGAACACCAATATTTTTACTAACCAATTTTGGTTCTAAAAATTGTCTTACAATTGACATGATAATAAATAATGTCAAAATTGCTATTCCTAAGGCCAAATCTCCATTCAAACCAGATATAATTGCCCATGGTATCATAACCGTTCCAGACCCTAAGATTGGAAGTGCATCTACAAATCCAATAAATAAAGCCATTAGTAAGGGATATTGTACATTAAATTTTAAAAAAGATAATATATATAATCCTACCAAAGAAATCACAAAAGATACTAAAATAAGTGTTGCTTCTGCTTTTAGATATCCTCCTAAAGTTTGAATTAAATCTTTCAAATGATTGCTTAATTTTTTTACCCAAACTTTTGGTAAATGATATTCAATCTGGTCTAAAATGTAAATTTTATCTACACAAATAAAATATAGTGCTAATATGGTAATTCCTACACAAATAGCAATTTCAGGAATTTTTGTTATCATATTTATTAGTCCATTTAACGCATTTCTAACCCAATTAGAAACTGTTTGTAAAAAATCGCCACTAGAATCTTGAACAATGGTTAAGATTTCATCTGATAATTTTATTTTATCAAAGTCAAATTGTTCAATAAATCCTTGAATTTGCACAGAAGCTTTATCCACATAATCATTTAGACCTTGTAATAGGCTAGAAGATTCTGAAAACAATGTAACAATAATCCAACCCAAAATTCCCAAAATAACAAGAGAAACAATGATAAAAATGATAATTGAACTTGTTCTTCTCGTTAATTTGGTTTTTCGCATGACAAATTTTATACATGGTTCAATAATTAAAGAAATGATAAAAGCTATTAAGAATGGCATGTAAAAAATAGATAGTTTTAGTGCGATATATAACCCAACTATCAGTAATATGACATATAAAATATTTTTTGCTACTCTTGTCCAATATGGTATGTTTACAATCATTTTTCCTCCTGTTTCCTATATTTTAGAAGAATGAAAGCTTTAAAAATTTTATGTACTTCTTTAAAAAATCTTTTCTATATCTTATTATATGTATTCTTGGAATTTATATACATATAGTATTGTTTATAACAAAAAATACTGTATATAAAATTTTATACACAGTATCTTTTTTGTTTAAATCTTGACATTTTAACATTCTGATATTCTATTATTTGTCTTAAAGCCTTAATCTGCATTTTTATTTGTATCACAATCACAAATATCTTCAAATGTAATACAAATTTCTCTATCATCTAAATCTGCTCTATTTTGTGCAATATCCCCTAATGTTAACATTCCAATTACTTTTTTATTATTATCACAAACAGGTAATCTTCTTACTTTGTTTGTACCCATTTTGTTTTCGGCATTTGCCATATCTTCGTTTTCTTCACAAGTACATACATTTGTAGACATGATATCACTTACAGGTGTTGTTTTTACATCCTTGTCGCAAGCTATACTTCTTAATATAATGTCTCTATCTGTTACAATTCCGCATAAGCAATTATTGGTATCACATACTGGAAGAGAACCTATATGATTTTGTGACATTAATTTTGCCACATCACGTATTGTTGTTTCTGGCTTTATACAACATACGTCTGTACACATACAATCTTTAACCTTCATTTTTCTTTACCACCTTTCAAATTTTCTCATATTTATTTTTTGCATTTTCTAAAATTTTATTCAAATTTTGTTGTATTGAAAAGAGTAGTTTTTTGAATATATGTGGTTTTTCAGAATTTAATAATGTACAGTTTTTATTTTGAAAGATTGACAAATTTTTAAATTTTGTGTAATTTTTACCAAAAATTTTCCTAATATAAATTTAATATTCATAAATATCATATAATGGTTGTTCATAATTTCTTGGCATAATCGGTGGTCTCATTGGTGGACGTGGTGGATTTTGTGGTGGTCTTGGTGGAAAATTATTATTTGGTCTATTACGTCTTCTTAGTAATTCTCTAATTAAAAGTATTTTTATCAAGTCCCTTAAATTAGTATTTCCAGGACGTCTTCTATTTTGTATTTCTACATTTCTATCTTCTGTTTCCTGTTTTTCGGGAAGTTTCTTTTGGACTTCCTTATGTACTTCATTTCTATTTTGTGTTCTATTTTCATTTGTTGTAGATACTGTATTTCCTAAATTGATATTCACATTAATTTGATTACTATCTTCTAATGCCGAATAAATTTCATCTGTCATTTGTTCAATTTCTTCTCTCGTGCTTGCTCTCATATTCCCTTCACAAGCTTTTTTTACCATTGGATATATAATTTTATATATCTCTGGATAAAATTCTTCTAAATCGTTTCTCGTGTTTGTTTGCATAGCTACTGGATATCCGTTTGGATACATTTGATTTTGATTAAAGTTTGTTGTATTTGGATACCCTAAAATGCTTCTTATGTATTCCTCATACTGATTATCATACATATCAAACTCCTCCTTGTATAACTTTTCTTTTACAAGATATGTAAATAAACTGTGAAATGTGCATATTGTTTCGTTTTATTGTCCTTTATTTTTTACTTTTTCACTATTTTGTGATATACTTATATACATATACAAAAAAGGCAAGGAGGGTAAAAAGAAGAATGACTAGCCAGGAACTACGGAATTTGTGGACGTTTTTAAAAGAAAAAAACGCCCCTATCGAGTTAAAAAAGGCAGTTGCTGGAGAAATCCAGCAATTGAACGACCCTAGGAACAAAGCAGCAATGTGCTTTGTTCCTGAAGACGAAAAGCTGATAGAAGAAACACTTGAATTTCTTCTGTCAGTGAAATGAGTCGCCTGTAGATGAAGAGTGAGCCCGCTATTTGGGCTCCTCTGTTTTTTTTTACATTTTTGTTTTTTTGTGATATAATTATGCTGATACAGGAAGGGCTGCTTTAAATAAAGGAGGTATTTTATGACTTATAATGAACTGTTAACAGAATGGACCCCAAATTTACCACCCAAAAGAGAATTTCAGATTGCAGAACAAATTGTTCTATTTTCTGAAAGTTCGCAGAAACTTAGTCCTAGTGAACAAAATATTGTAAGCAAGGCAGAAGAGTTTCTTTTAACATGTAATGATGAGTAGCCTGCAGAAAAAGGGAGCCTGTTTTTTTGGGCTCCCTTGCACTCTTATATATTAATATTTTTTATTTTAAATCTCTGTCTTTTTATTTTAAATTCTTTACCAAATTCTTAAACTGATTACCTCTATCCGCAAAATTTTTAAACATATCAAAACTTGCACTAGCGGGAGAAAATAGAACAATATCTCCTTGATTGGCACTTTTTTTAGCAATTGGAATGGTTTCTTCTAAAGTTTCACACATATAAATATCGAGATTTTTATTTTCCTTTTCCAATTCCTTTTTGACCGCTTCATATATTTTTCCAGAAGTTTGACCAATTAATATTAATGTTTTTACTTTATCAACGATTGGTTTAGCAATTGGTGTGTAATCTAAATTTTTATCATATCCTCCAGCAATTAAAACAATGTTTTCTTTAAATGCATTCAATCCTGATAAAGTTCTAGAAGGAGAAGAACTTGCAGAATCATTATACCATTTTACCCCATCAATTTCTTCTACAAATTCAATTCGATGTTCTACTGGCTTAAATTCTTTTATGGCTTTTACTGCTGTTTCTGTGTCCACTAAACTTGCTGTGGCAGCAATTGCTGTTGCAATATTTTGATAGTTATGATTTCCTCTTAAAATTACATCTTCCGTATTTAAGATATGCTTTCTAACTTTATCATCACATTCTTTTATAACATCTTCGTCTACAATATATCCATTATCTAATTTGGTTTGACTACTAAAGAAAATAACCTTGCCCTTTGCTTCTTTTGCACATTCTCTTGTAATTTCATTGTCATAATTTAAAACTAAAATTCCATTTTCGTCTTGATATTTAAAAATATTTTTCTTAGCGTCAATATATTCTTGATAGTCTTTATGTATATTTAAGTGATTTGGTGTTATATTAGTAATAACAGCAATTTGTGGACTAATTTCCATTCCCATTAATTGAAAACTACTTAATTCCAAAACAACAATATCTTCAGGTGTCATTTCAGGTAATTTTGTAAATAATGGTGTTCCAATATTGCCACCTAAAAATGTTTTGTATCCTGCTTTTTGCAAAATACTATTAATTAAACTTGTCGTTGTTGTTTTTCCATCACTTCCTGTTACACCTACAATTTTTGCTGGACACATTTCCATCAATAATTCAACTTCTGTTGTTACTAATGCACCTCTATTTGCTTCTTCTACTAGTTCTGGCTTTGTTGGTAAACAACTAGGAGAACGTAAAATGACATTGAAATTTTTTAATTGTTGTAAGCAGTTTTCTCCAAAATGTATCATAAACCCATAATTGGTAATTTTTTCAATAATATCTCTTGGGATTTGATTATATTCTCTTTCATCAAAAACAGTTACCTTGGCTTTTTTTTCATATAAATAATCTAAAAGTGGTAAATTACTAACACCTAATCCTATTATGGCTACTTTTCTGTATCTTATGTAATCATTAAATTCATTTAATTTTTCATTGTTATAACGCATTTGTCAATCCTCCCGAAATTTTAATCGTATCTATTATATATCAATTATATAGAAAAAACAAATTATATGTGAATATTTTTTCATTTATCGTACAAAATAATAATATACTTTGAGGAGGTGCTTTAATATGAGTAAGAAAAATAAAGAAAACAAAAATAATAACAATAATTCAAATAATCAAAACAACAACAATGAAAGACAAAATAACAATAACAAATAAGTTTTGATTTTGGAACTTTCAGAACGAAGCAATGTTTTACTGTAGGAAAAATTCATTTTTTCTATAAAAAACAAAATTCGACAAAAAAGAGACAATTAGCGACCTGTCCCTAACTGTCTCTTTTTTGTGTTTTATTTTGTTCCAAATATTCTGTCTCCTGCGTCTCCTAATCCTGGTACAATATAGCCTTTGTCATTTAGTTTTTCATCAATGCATGCTGTGTAAATTTGTACATCTGGATGTTCTTTCTTTAATTTTTCAATTCCTTCTGGTGCAGATAAAATACATAAGAATTTGATTTTTTTAACGCCATCTTTTTTTAGCATTTTGATGGTATCTGCTGCAGACCCTCCTGTTGCTAACATTGGGTCTAAGATAATGGCTTCTCTTTTTGCGATATCTTTTGGCATTTTATAATAATATTGTACTGGTTCTAAAGTTTCTTCGTTTCTGTATAATCCAATATGTCCGATTTTTGCATTTGGTACAATTTTTAATAATCCATCTAACATTCCTGTTCCTGCTCTTAAAATTGGTACAAAAGCATAATTATCTTCGTCTAATACTCTTGCCTTCATTTTGCAGATTGGTGTTTCGATTTCTGTTTCTTTTAATTTTGCGTCTTCTAATGCATGATAGCATAATAATGTTGCTATCTCCCCTATAATTTCTCTAAATTCTTTTGTTCCTGTGTTTTTGTTTCTAATAATTGATAATTTGTGTTCTATTAAGGGATTGTCTAATACGGTTACATTGCTAACTGTATCCTTTTTCATTTCTTCCATTGCATTTGCCTCACTTTCATATTTGACTTCTTTTCCATTTTCCGGTTTGTTGTCATCATCTTCTTTTTCATCTGGTAATAATAAATTTAATAAGATACCAATAATGGCTGCTAAACTCATTCCTGAAATTGTTACAGATAAATCTCCATGTACAATTGAGATTGCTGCTCCTCCTAATCCTAAAACCAACATAGTAGAAGCTACAACAATATTTTTAGATTTTCCAAAGTCTATTTTATTTTCAATTAATACTTTTAAACCATTTACAGAAATAAATCCATATAGTAATAAAGATACGCCTCCTAAAACAGCATCAGGAATAGTTGATACTAGTGCTGTAAATTTTCCTAAAAATCCTAAACAAATAGCAATAATTGCTGCTAATCCAATTACCCATACAGAAGCAACTTTTGTCATTCCTACAACTGAAGTATTTTCTCCATAAGTGGTATTTGCTGGTCCCCCTAAAAATCCTGCTACAAATGTTGCTAAACCATCTCCTAATAAAGTTCTATCCAATCCTGGGTCTTTCAATAAATTCTTTCCAATAATCGTACTTAATGCTGTATGGTCTCCAATATGTTCTGCAATTGTTACCAAAGAAATTGGTACAATTGTTAATAATGCTGAAAAATTAGGTGTATAATTTAAAAATGGTACTACAAAGCTTGGCATACTGAAAAATCCTGCTTCTAATACTGGAGCAAAATCCACTAATCCAAAACAGATTGCTGAAACATATCCTACAACAATTCCTACTAAAAATGGAATAATTTTTAAGAACCCTTTTCCTCTAACCATAACAACTGCTGTTGTTAAAAAAGTAATTAAGGCTACAGCGATACATCTCCAGTCAATTTGTGTTCCTGTTCCTAATCCTACTTGAGAAATCGCACTTGGTGCTAAACTTAATCCAATAATCATAATCATTGGTCCAATAACAACTGGTGGTAATAATTTGTCTATCCATTTTTTGCCTATAAAATGAATAAGAATTGCAAAAATAACATAGACAAGTCCTACTGCCATAACACCAACCATTGCACCTGAAATGCCACCTTTTACATAAGCTGCGGCTAGTGGTGCAATAAATGCAAAAGAACTTCCTAAATATACTGGTGATCTTCCTTTTGTACATAAAATATAAATTAATGTTCCAATTCCTGATGTTACCAACGCTACAGGAATCGTAAGTACGGTTTCACCTGCTGCTGTGTTTACCATGATTGGAACTAAAATGGTTGCTCCAAACATGGCAAATACATGCTGCAGCGCTAAGATAATCCATTTACCAACCGTTGGTTTTTCGTTTACATCTAAGAGTAATTTTTTTGTTTGTTCCATAAAACGCCTCCTTCTATTTTCTAAGTAAGTATTTTGATTTGTCGGCGCGAAAAATTGCATAGCAATTTTTCTGTGCAATTTTTTTGCATTATGAAAATGCAATTTCCTATAATGCAAAAAAATATCAATCCGAAAAGAATTGATATAAACACTTACCTTATTAATTTAAAAATTGGGAACGCAAAATAAACAATATTTCTATTGATATTACTTGTTTTTAGTCTTGTAATATTTTCTACAAATTTTGTCATTTTTCTTACACCCTTTCTTACTATATACTATTTATCAAAAAGTTGCAATAGAAAATAGTTAATTTTTTTATTTAGAAAAAAATATTTAGATTTTAGCAAACAAATGTATTGATTTTAAACTAGAAATGTAGTATCATTAAACAAGCTATTACTAGGAGGATTTTATATGAATATATATTCTCAAAATATCTATGAAGTATCAGAAAATGAAAATAAAAAATTTGTTTTAATTTTATATAATATATCCAAAAATCATTATGTAGGATTAACAATTCATTCTACTATGCAGTCTGATGATTTTATTTATATAAAATCTATCAATAAATTTGTTGATATAAATGATTTACAAGAATATTCTAGAAAAAATATAAAACGGGTTAGTTTATGTTAAAGGAAACTTTCTGAAATTAAATATCAAGGATTTCTCTTACATTTTAAAATTGCTAAAAATTTCTCTATTGAAAAAATTAGATAAAAAAATTGATTATAAAAATATAGAAGAAATTAAATATCTAAAATGGTGTTATGATAAACTTTTATTAGAAGAACAAAATATAGATATCTTTTCAT
The DNA here is from genome assembly GCA_944386145.1 of uncultured Clostridia bacterium. Lineage (GTDB taxonomy): Bacteria > Bacillota > Clostridia > TANB77 > CAG-508 > CAG-269. Next base: position 31,351 of record CALWZZ010000003.1, read on the forward strand.
TAAAACCTAGGTCTATTGTTTGGGTGGATTTTGGTCAAAACATTGGTTCCGAAATAAGAAAGTTAAGACCTGCTATTCTATGGCGTTCTTCTTCGGATAAAAAAATGTGGACTGTAATTCCTTTAAGTAGTAAGTGTTTCAATGATAAATATTATTTTCACTGTGATATACATTCTCTGCCTTGTAGTACTGCAAAATTAGAATCTATGGCTAACTTTAGCTACAAAAGAATACGAGAGCCGTTTTTTTATAATAAAAAAATAGCTTTTTTATCTAATATGGACTATGAAAAAATTTTAATAGCTTTAAAGAAATATTATCTTTTTGATAATTAAATAAAAAACTTGACTATAATAGAAAAAAGGTTTATAATATAGTTACATTTAATTGTTGCACATCATACGATGTGGAAGTTGTCTTTCAGAGATTAGGTATAAACCTAGTCTCTGCTTTTTTGTAATAATTTTTTACTATTTGCATATAATATAATTACATTTAATGTTGCACATTAAAATGTGATTTTTCGTTTATAAACGCTCCCCCTCTTTTTAGAGGGGGATTTTTATTACTGCACTTGTGCGTCAAAATCTTTGATTTCGTTAATGCATGCTTTTTTATACTTCATTAAATACAAATTTTTGAATTGCTTTTGCAACACCATCATTATTATTACTTGCTGTCACAAAATCTGCTTTTTCTTTTAAATGTTCTTCTGCATTTTCCATTGCTATTTTTAATCCTGCACACTCAAACATTGAAATATCATTACCTCCATCTCCCATTACAATGATTTCCTCTTTTTTTATTCCTAGTTTATCTGCCAAAATATATATAGCATTCTTTTTACTACAGCCCTCTTTCATTACATCTATATATTTTGATTCAAATGAAAATGTTTTTGCTTTACGAGAATAATTGCAAATACCAGGTGTGTCTATTCCTTTTATTTTATTTAGTTTTGAAATAATATTTTCTAATGCCAAAGTATCTCCTCCTATCAAGCATAATAAATTTGTAAGATTTGGATTACTTTTTATTACATCTTTTATATTTTCAAGTTTTATTTCTTTTTGATTTGCAATGATTCCTGAATTCTTTAATGCATTTGCTTTTTTTTCTTCACTTATTACTTGTTTATCTGTATAAAGTAGCATATAATCTGCATTTTCCTCTAAAAAAATATTTCTAAGATTTAATATCTCTTCATTTGTAAATGTAACTTTATGAATATATTCATTAGTTTCAGTATTTTTTATAATAGCACCATTGCATGCAATAATATAATTAGTAAAACAATTACCATATAAATTACAAATTTCATTTGCATATTCCAATGGTCTTCCTGTTGCAATTACTGATATTATCCCCTTTTCATTATATGCTCTTTTTATAAGGTTTATATTTTCTTTACTAATTTTTTTGTAATCATTTAATAATGTTCCATCTAAATCTAAGATTATCATTTTATACATATAATTTGCTTCTCCTATTTAAAATAAATTTTAAATGTTATATTTTTCTCTCTTTGTATATGTCGTATGTAATAATCTTTCTGCAATTTCACTTCCTGGTTTTTCCAAGAAATCTTTATATAGTTTTTTCATAACAGGATTTTCATGTGATTTTCTAACAATGCTTCTTTCATCTATAGAGTATAGAGCATCTGCCCTTAATTTTCTAACATCTACTTCTGCTCTTACCTTAGAACTCTTAATTGGTTGGCCACCACCCATAATACATCCACCTGGGCAAGCCATAATTTCGACAAATTGATAGTCAGCTTTACCAGATTTAATTTCTTCTAATATGGTTCTTGCATTTGCCAATCCGCTTGCTGCAACAACATTAATATCTTTTCCTGCAATATTAATGGTTGCTCTTTTAATACCTTCCCCACCTCTTACTTGTTCAAAATCAATTTTAGGTAGGTCTTTTCCTGTTAAGGTATCTTGTGCTGTTCTTAAAGCTGCTTCCATAACACCACCAGTTGTTCCAAAAATAGCACCTGCACCACTTGCTTCTCCCATAGGGCTGTCAAAATTGCTGTCTTCCAATTTTTCAAATTCGATATTCGCTTGTTTTATCATTCTTGCTAATTCTCTTGTTGTGATAACATTATCTACATCATATAAGTTATCTTCCATCATTTCTGGTCTTTGTCTTTCAAATTTCTTTGCAATACATGGCATTACTGAAACTACATAGATTTTTTCTGGGTCTAATCCTTCTCTTTTTGCATAATAGGTTTTTAATATAGCTCCAAACATTTCATGAGGAGATTTACAACTAGATAGATGTGGTAATAATTCCGGATAATTCATTTCTATATATTTTACCCATCCTGGACTACAAGAAGTAATCATTGGTAAATTATCATTTTTTGTAAATCTTTCTATAAATTCATTTGCCTCCTCCATAATCGTAAGGTCAGCACCTGTATTGGTATCAAATACTTTATCAAATCCTAAACGTTTTAATGCAGTAACCATTTTTCCTACTACGTTTATACCAATTGGCATACCAAATTCTTCTCCAAGAGCAACTCTAACTGCTGGTGCTGTCTGCACAATAACCGTTGTGTCTGGGTCTTTTAATTTTACCCATACATCATTAATCGTTTCTTTTTCATGTAGTGCACCTGTTGGGCATGCCTCTATACATTGACCGCAAAATGTACAGTTAACATCATTTAAGCTATGGTCCCCAACAGTTGATATACAAGATTCAAAACCTCTATTAATACAATCAATAGCACCTATTTTTTGAACATTTTTACATGCTGCTACACATCTTCTACATAAAATACATTTATTAAAATCTCTGACAATAGATGGAGATAAGTCATCTATTTTATGTTCTGTTCTTTCTCCTTCAAATTCAATATTTAAAACATTGAATTTTGTTGCTAATGCTTGTAACTCACAATTTCCTGAACGGGTACAAGTTAAACAATCTTTAGCATGATTTGAAATTATTAAATCTAGAATCACATGACGTGC
>CALWZZ010000004.1 GCA_944386145.1 uncultured Clostridia bacterium
CCTTCAAATACTGTCACTGCTGGTCCTGTCATATATACATGATTATCTTCTTTATTCCATTCAATTTTTAATGGTCCACCTAATAACTCTACCTCTACGGTATCGTCTGTTAATCCATTTAATATACAGGCTACAACAGAAGCACAAGCACCTGTACCACAAGCCAATGTTTCTCCAGCTCCTCTTTCCCAAACTCTCATTTTTATATGATTTCTATCTACAATTTCGATAAATTCCACATTTGTTTTGTTTGGAAATGCTTTATCTACTTCTAAAATTTTCCCATAGGTTTCTACATCAAATTCTTTTGTATTCTTTACAATAGTAATCGCATGTGGATTTCCCATTGAAACACAAGTAAATGTAAATTCTTTATCTTTTGCTTTTAGTTTTAAATTTTTAACTGGTTCCTCTTCTGAAATAACAGGTATTTCTGTTGGCTTTAAAATTGGTTCTCCCATGTCTACTTTGACTGTTTCTACTTTTCCTTCTTTTACATGAAGTTCCAATGTTTTAATGCCTGCCAATGTTTCTATGGTAATATCTGTTTTATTAGTAAGTCCTTTGTCATATACAAACTTTCCTACACAGCGAATTCCATTTCCACACATTTCAGCTTCACTACCATCTGAATTAAACATCCTCATTTTAAAATCAGCAATCTCACTTTTGCATATTAGAATTAATCCATCTGAGCCAATTCCAAAGTGTCGATTGCTAACAAATTGAGCTAGAGATGATTCATTTTCTATATTTTGATGGATAGCATCCATATAGACATAATCATTCCCTAGCCCATGCATTTTTGTAAATTTTATCATTTTTTCTCATCCCTTTCTCAAGGCACAATCCAAATTGGAAAAGAATTAAATTTTGACAAGGAAAATTTTATTTAAAAGGCAAGGGCGCATACTTTTGTATGTAACCGCGTTTTAAATGAATTTTGACACAGACAAAATTGTAATTATTTTTCAATTTTCACCTCTTTTAGGTATTAATAGCCAATGAAATATAGTTATATCTCATTGGTTCAAATTTTATCATATCTAGTAACTTTTGTAAAGTTTTTCAATATATTCTTATTCGGGAAAATTATAATTACTATAAACACATTTTCTTCATAAAATCTTAACTTTTTCATTATTGTAAAAACACATATAATGATATATAATGGAAAAAAAGATTATATAGAGGTGTCTATGAAACTTTTTAGAAAATTATTATTAATTATTTTTATACTTATTTTAATCGCCGTTATTGTTGCAGGAATTATTGGTTTTGTTGTCTATTCTAAAGCTTTAGATGAAAAGCCTTTACTAACTAGAACCGCAGAAGTAACAGAAGATGAGCATTACACACCTTTTAGTGCATTATCACAAGATTATATTAATGCTGTAATTTCTGTAGAAGATAGAAGATATTATGACCATGGGCCTGTTGATTTTATCGGAATTGCCAGAGCTCTTTGGACAAACTTTAGAACCGGAGAACTTCGAGAAGGTGGCAGTACTATTACACAGCAAGTTGCCAAAAATTTAGTTTTTACACAAGAAGAAACAGCAACAAGAAAATTAGGCGAATTGTTTGCTGCTTATGATTTAGAACAAAAATTTACCAAGGATGAAATCTTTGCGTTATATGTGAATAGTGCCTATTTTGGAGATGGCTATTATGGCATTTATGATGCAAGTATGGGATATTATAATAAAGAACCAAAAGATTTAAATTTAGATGAAGCTTCTATGCTTGCTGGTGTTCCAAATGCCCCTTCTGTATATGCTCCAACCGTTAATCCAGATTTAGCAAATGAAAGACAAGCCCATGTGTTAAATACAATGGTAGAAAATGGATATATTACTCAGGAACAGGCTGATGAAGTTATTGATAGTAAGTAATTTTACATATAAAAAAAGAAAGACTATCCCTCAAGCATAGTCTTTCTTTTTTTATATTCATTTTTTATAATCTACTATTTAATCTTTCCTCCACCTAAAACAATTCCATCTTCATCATAAAACACGACAGACTGTCCTTGGGTAATTGCTCTTTGTGGTTCCTGAAATACCACTTTTATGGTTTCATTTTCTTTTATTACTTTTGCCTTTGCTTCCTTTGCTCTATATCGAATTTTAGCAAAACATTCTAATCCTTTTTCTAATCTATTTTCAACATCAACAATCCAATTTAAGTTGATAGCTTCTAATTGATTACTATATAATTCTTTTTCTGTACCAACAATGACTTGATTATTTTGGATATCTAATTTTACAACATACAATGGTTCTTTATATGAAATTCCTAAGCCTTTTCTTTGCCCTATTGTATAATTGATTAATCCATTATGGGTTCCTAAAATCTCTCCTGTTGTTAAAACGATTTTTCCTTTTTTTGGTTGTTTTTGCATATGTTCTTTTAAAAACCTTTGATAATCATCATCTTTAATAAAACAAATTTCTTGACTATCTTTTTTTTGAGCAATTTCTAATCCATATTCTTCTGCTAACGCTCTTGTGTCTTCTTTGCTTACATTATCTTGTAATGGAAACAAAATATATTGTACTTTTTCTCTTGGAATGGTATATAAAAAGTATGTCTGGTCTTTTTTCTCTTCATTTGATTTTCTTAAAACATATTGTTTATATTTTTCTGAATATTCTTTTTTGGCATAATGCCCTGTTGCTATATATTTGCACCCTAATTCTTTTGCCTTTTCATAAAACACACCAAATTTTAAATATTGGTTACATTCTACACATGGATTTGGTGTTCTTGCATTTTCATACTCAGAAATAAAGGTATCAATCACATGACATCTAAATTCTTTTCTGCAATCAAAGACATAGTGCTCAATTCCTAGCTTTTCACATACTTTCTTTGCGTCTCTTATTGCTTCTTCATTTGGCTCATCTAATAAATTCATCGTACAGCCAATAACTTCATATCCTGCTTTTTTTAAAAGAATGGCAGATACAGAACTATCTACTCCGCCACTCATTCCTAATAATACTTTTTCTCTCATTAAAATTCCTCATTCTAATTAATATATTTATCCATTCATATACATATATACTATTTTAATCTATCTTATATTTTTCTTTTACTTCTTCTAATGCTTTTGATAATTGGTCTGGACAAGATGTTCCTTTTGTACCACAAGGGATACCTTTTAATCTTCTGATGGCTTCATTAATATTCATGCCTTCTATCAATCTAGAAACCCCGACTGTATTTCCAGCACATCCTCCAACAATGGTCAATTTTTTTATAATATTTCCATCCAGTTCAATTATCATTTCTCTTGAACAAACACCATTTGGTCTATATCTATATTCCATGATAATTCCTCCATTTCACAAATTATACTTATATAAACATTTTTAATGTTTCTTAAAATGTTTGACAAATCTCAAACATCTGTGTATAATAAATATAGGAAATAAAAGCCACAGAAAATGTGTGCTACCTATATTAATAGATATACACCACATTGCTTGGCGGAGCAAAATGTGGTGTATTTTTATTGTTCCTTATTTGAAAGTATTATGTATATAACACTTAATAAGGCAACGTTTATAGTTATTGAAATCATAAATCCTAAAATTAAGAATTCTAGAAAACTTACCATAAACACCACCTCCAATCTCTCGATATCATCGAGGAAATCAAAGGTAACACCTACATCTGCTTCTTTTTATTTCCTATGGTTGATACTATACTACATATTTTTCTAAAAAACAAGCGAACATACTAAAATTTTACATTTTATTTTTATCTACATTTAATTTGATGTGTACATCTTTTAATTGTTGTTCTGTAACAACTGATGGTGCTCTCATTAATAAATCTCTTGCCCTTTTATTTTTTGGAAATGCGATAACTTCTCTTATATTTTGTGAATCTGCGATCAGCATAATCATTCTATCAATTCCAGGTGCAGCACCTGCATGTGGTGGTGTTCCATATTGGAAAGCATTGTATAAAGCACCAAATCGATTTTTTACATCTTCTTCGCTATATCCTGCAATTTCAAATGCTTTTACCATAATTTCTGGGTCATGATTTCTAACAGCTCCTGACGCCATTTCATATCCATTACATACTAAGTCATATTGGTATGCCAATATATCTAGTGGATTTTGATTCTCTAAAGCTTCTAATCCACCTTGTGGCATTGAAAATGGATTATGGCTAAAGTCTATTGTTCCTTCATCAGATAGTTCATACATTGGAAAATCAACAATAAAGCAGAATTTATATACACCTTTTTCAATTAAGTCTAATCGTTTTCCTAATTCAATTCTAACTAGTCCTGCAATTTTTTGTGCTTTTTCAAATTCATCTGCAATAAAGAATATGCTTGCATTTTTCTCTAATCCAAAGTCTTTTTCTAATTTTTCTTTGATGTCATCTGTGATGAATTTTGCAATACCACCTTGTACATTTCCTTCATTATCTAATTTTGTCCAAGCTAATCCTTTTGCCCCAACTTCATCTGTTGTTGCAAATTCGCCCATTTTATCAAAGAATTTTCTTCCTTGCTCTGCTCCATTTGGTACAATAATGGCTTTTATTGTTTTATCTTTAAATGCATTAAAATCAGAATTTTCAAATAGTTTTGTTACATCTTGAATAATCAATGGATTTCTTAAATCTGGTTTATCAATTCCATATTTCTCCATTGCTTCTTTATATGGAATTCTAACAAATGGCCCTTTATCCACTTTCCAATCTGTGAATTTTTCAAAAGTATATGGTACTACTTCTTCAATCACTTTAAAAACATCTTCTTGTGTTGCAAAACTCATTTCAAAATCTAATTGATAAAATTCTCCTGGTGCTCTATCTGCTCTTGGGTCTTCATCTCTAAAACATGGTGCTATTTGATAATATTTGTTAAATCCACTAACCATCAATAATTGTTTAAATTGTTGTGGTGCTTGTGGAAGTGCGTAAAATTCTCCTGGATTTAGTCTACTTGGAACTAAGTAATCTCTTGCACCTTCTGGAGAAGAATTTGCTAAAATTGGTGTTTGTATTTCTGTAAATCCAAGTTCATCCATTTTATCTCTAATGGTTTTTAAGATTTTAGAACGTAATAAAATATTATTGTGCAATTTTTCGTTTCTTAAATCTAAAAATCTGTATTCTAATCGCAAGTCTTCTCTTACTTCTTGGTCTGTATTAATTTCAAAAGGAAGCACATTTTTGCATTTTCCTAATACTTCTATTTTTTGTGCAACCACTTCTATGTCTCCTGTTTTCATATGAGGATTTTTGCTTGCTCTTTCCACAACTTCTCCCTCTATGTGGATACAACTTTCTGTATTTAATTCTTTTACAAATTTCTTTAATTCTTCATCATTTACAACAATTTGTGTAATTCCAAATTCATCTCTTAAATCAATAAAGGTCATTCCACCTAAGTCTCTTATTTTTTGGATCCATCCTGCAAGTTCTACATGTTCTTTTACATTTTTGATATTTAATTCTCCACAAGTTTTTGTTCTATACATTTTTATTTCATTCCCTTCTTTTAGTATAAAGCTCATGAACAAATCTAGCTTCGCTAGACCTTTTCTCTACTTTTTAACATTTACTATATTAATTTAAGGTCTAGCAAGAAGCGTATAAGATTTGTTGTGCGAAAAATTGTTTTACAATTTTTCTGTGCAATTTTGTATTTTTTACATTATAGGAAATGCAATTTCCTATAATGTAAAAAAGATTTAGATAATTGTTATCCAACTTTTTCCTGTTTGTTTTGTCTTACCTATATTACCATAAATTTCGCTATTTTTCAATGGTTATCCATAAGAAAGTATTAACTATTTTAAACTTCTATTTAGATTAAAACAATATTCTGGTATAGGAAAAGGAAGCTAACAGATTGTCAGCTTCCTTGTGAGGTTAAACCAGTTTGTTTTGTCGCAACATCCAGAATATTGCAAATCGCTAGAATATGACTTTGCATAATTTCTATCTTGTCTGCATATTCAGGATAATGCAACATTCCATATTTACACATCGGAACCATATACTCTTTGGTTTCTGCTATGTAATTTATCATTTCTTGTTTACTTGCTTTTGCAAGAAATGTACAAGTGTGAACCCTGTTAGATAGTTTTTCTAACAACGCTCTGGGATTTTCTTCGATGCCCATATAATATTCTTCTAGTGGTTTGTTTTTGTTAGCAACTAATTTTACGACATCGATTACTTCTTTTTCAATGTCATAATCTTTGCAAAATTCTTCTCCACTTTCAGATATGTGGCACATCTGTGGAATCTCATGTAGCAAAGCGGCTGCACAAGTATAATCATCATAAATCCCCAATGTCATAAGATATGAGCAAACTCTGATTGGATGAATAACAAATGGGTCCCCACTTGTTCTCGTCTGTCCTTGATGAAACTTTTGAGCAATCGCCAATGCTTTGTATGTGTTAGGCATTTCGTTTCTGCTCATTCCTTCTATGAAATGCACTGTTTTTTTGTATTCTTCCGTCTCATCTGATATTGCTTCCTGCATTCCTAAAATGGAAGCTAATGTTTCACATACAGCTACAATCAGATTTTTCAAGATTGATATGGCATCTGAAAATTCTGGATAGCGAACTTTTCCTTCTGAACAAAGTGGATATATATACTGGACTGTTTCAAGTATATATTTTCTTTTTCTTTGTTCATCAAACACTTGCATTGTACTACAGTTGTTTGCTCGGTCGGCAATTTTGATAAGCGTGGCCTTCCAGTCCATTTGGATATTCCCAAAATATTTCTCTGGGTCATAAATTTGACTCCAAGGCCACTTCTTGACTTTAGGTGGTTTAGTTAATAGCCACACTATTTTCCAAACTTCCTCATCAAGATTATAGATTTCTACAAGTTCTCTCCCTTTATTAGGAAGTTTGCAGTCTTCTATGACATCATGTAATATCGCCCCAGCATACATGACATCACAGCTATGCCGTATCTGATAAATATTCATATCAGGATACCATTCTTCTAAACATTTTTCTATATTTAGAAGAATTAAACTTTTGCATACCATCAATGGATGGATAATATATGGTTCTCCTCCATCCCGGTACTGACCATCATGATACTTTAGCGCTAATGTAAGAGCAATCAATGTGTTTCTCATTTTATACATTGTTGCATAACCCTTTATGAAATTGTATTCTTTTTTCCAATGTTCTAAACTGGTTTTTTCTGGCATAATCTTCAACCTCCCTTTTCTAAAACAGGGTTTCCAAGTTTCTTGCACTATTATATATCCTTTCTCAGATTATGTCAATCATTTTATCTCTGTTCTGAATTCTCTCTTATTTCTTGCTTTTCACCATATACTTTATGATAAGCTTCTTCTAATTCTCTTTTTCTAAAAGCCAAATAGTCTCTATATTTTTCTTTATATTTATCTGGTATTTCAAATTTTGTTTCTTTTTGAGCATCTAAGAAAGCTTGTTCTATATCTAATCTTTTAGTTAATTCTTCTACATATTTTTTAAACCATTCTTCATTCTCATATTGTCTCATAAATCCATCCAATGAAACTGTACTTCCATCATCTGTTTTTCTCATATGATTTCCTCTTTTTCCTATTTCACAGCAACAATCTAAATCATATACTGGTGCTATTCTAGCTGTTTTATCGAATTCATCTACTAGAAGTGCCCAATTATGGTTATTTTCATCTACTTGTTTAACAAATCGATTAAAGAAAGATTGCTTTATAAATTCTCTTTTAATTTGCTCTCTATTAGCATTTGTATACCCATTTACTTCTAAATATTGTATTATATTGTCTAACAACTGGTTGATATTTAACTCATTAATATCTGTTTCATTTTCTGCTAAAATCTCTTCTCCATGAATCAGTTCTTCGTCTTTGTCTTTAAAATCTTTTGTCACAATATATATTTGTTCATATCCTCTTGTTTTTTTCTTAGTATCTTTTTTAGCTAGGTAATAAATTGCTGATGATATTTGAAATTGTTTTGCAACCTGTGGTAATAAAATATTATTATATAGGGATTTATAATAATTTTCTAATGACAAATTTCTATAAACGTCTCCAAATGGTCTTTTAATTAATACCATTGTTTTTCCATCACTTAATAATCTCCATCCCATACAATTAGTATATTGGCTAACATCTTTATTCGATTTCAAAAATTTATTACGTTCTAATTTAATGTATCCGTCTTCTGTCCAATTAAAATAATTTTCTTGTCCAGGTATATACTCCTCTATTTCATTTTTTTGTAAATATTTTTCATATTCTGCTTTATCTAAAAAAAACATATCTTTCACCTCTTTTCTATTTAATCATATTTTTTTTCATATTACAATAATTCATATTTTTATTGCAGTTTTTTTTATTTAATGGTATGATAATTTTGATACCATAACGGTTGAAAAAAATTATAATGTTAGATATGTTAATTAAATTCTTTTTCAACTAGCTTTGTATCTTAAGAAAGGAATGATATTATGAAACAACCAGAATTTGATTTTTATGATAAAACAAGTTTAAAATCATATAACTTAGATAAAACTATGCGATATCAATTAAATATGTTAGATACATTAGATGTTTTTACAAGAAAACATTCAGAAAACGTAGCAGCTTTAACTTGTAGACTTTGTGAATACTTACATTGTAACAAAGGCTTTACAGAATATTGTACAATTTGTGCATATTTGCATGATATTGGAAAATTATTCATACCACCTGCCATTTTACAGAAACCTGATAAATTGACTGATGAAGAATTTGAGGTCATGAAAAAGCATACCACTTTAGGCTATGAAATGTGTATGAAAGATTTAAAATTAAGACCATATGCTGCTGGCCCCTTATACCATCATGAGGCCTTAAATGGAACAGGTTATCCTCAAGGACTAACCAAAAAAGATATTCCTTATGAAGGACAAATCATCCGCGTTGCTGATGAATATGACGCTATTGTAAGTAAAAGACAATATAAATCACACGTTGGTATATCTGATACATTAAAAATTTTGATAGATGAAACTAAACCTTCTGTTACACCTGATTACTCTGGAACATTAAACCAACTTGCAGAAGAAGCAAAGTTAGGAAAAAGTAATCCTGTCATTGTGCGTACTTTATTTAAAGTCGTTATTGATGATATTGGTTATGAAATCACCTGCACACAAGGCTATTTAGAAGCTTTGACACAAGATATCAAACGTGTAAAACAGATGGAAAAATACAAAGAAAAAATGGAAAAAGCAAAAACTGAAAAAGATAGAAACTATTATTCGGAAGGAATTAGAGTATTAGCCAAACCAGGAGAAACTGCTGAAAATATAGAACAAATACATCAAGAATATATTGAGGCATATAACACTAGAAAAGCTATTGTTGATAATTTATATAAAGAAATTAAAATTATTAAAAAATTACATGTATAACAATAAAAAGCTTTGCTTGAATAGCAAAGCTTTTTATTCTTCTAGCCCAAAGCTGACACCTAATGCATTATTCACTTGATTAATTATCTTTTCATCATCTATATGCCCTATCTTTTCTTTTAATCTGCTTTTATCTATTGTTCTTATTTGCTCTGTCAAAACGACTGAATTATTTTTTAACCCACAACTTTCTGAGTCAATTTCTATATGTGTTGGTAATTTATTTTTCCCTGTTTGTGAAGTAATCGCTGCTGCAATAACTGTAGGGCTATATTTATTTCCTAAATCATTTTGTATGATGAGTACTGGTCTAATTCCTCCTTGTTCAGAACCTACTACTGGGCTTAAATCTGCATAAAACATATCTCCTCTTTTTATTATCATTTTTTTCACTCCCAATATTGTTATATTATCAAGTATGTGTTTTATTTTAAATATTAGTCATGTAAAGTCTTATAGAAAGCTTTGTTTTTGCTAATTCACAGCTTTCTTATTGAAACTTTACTTCTCTATATAATATGTAAATTGATGTTTTTTTGCTATTGTCTTTTATTTCCATTTTTGTGGGATTTCCTGTTTCTTTGCTAATATATAATGTTCTATATTTGGTATATGGATTGTCTGTATTTTCTATATCTAAAATAATCTCTCCATTTTTTTCTTCATATTCTTGTTTTTCATTTTGTTGATATAATTCTATGAATGTATTTAAATCCATACAATTATCTGTTATATAGGCATAGTCATTATATATTTTTGTTAAATTTAATTTACTATTTTCAAGTTTTAATTCATTTTCATTTTTGATAATTTTTATGCCTTGTATATTTTCAGGTTCTAAAATTTCTTGTTCTGATGTTTTTCCTTGTATGTATGTTTGTTTTATAACATATTTATTGGTATTTTTATTACTATTAACTTCTACTTCAATCATGGTTTCATATGAACTAATATTTAAAATATTTTCAATAATTTCTTGATTACTACTATTATTTCCAAATTTCATTTTTTTACTCTTATTGGCATAAAAAAATATAAATAAAATGAGAAGCAATAAAAAAGTACTACAAATACAAATGATTTTTATAATTTTTTTCTTATTCAAAAAAAGCCTCCTAATACAATAGTTGATACCATTGTATTCTAAAGGCTTTTAAAATATGCTTCTATTTTATTTACTAATTCTGTTTTGGTCTCTATTTGATTTATCGAATTTCTAAATTCACTTGAATTTTTTAAATTTTTTGTGTACCACGCAATATGTTTTCTAAGTTCTTTTACTGCAATTTCTCCCTTTTCTTCTACTGCCAAATCAATTTGTTTTTTGATTACGGCTAATTTTTCACTATTTGAAGGTTCTTCCATTTGTTTACCAGTTTCTAAATAGTGGATTATTTCTTTAAATATCCAAGGTCTTCCAAAGGTGCCTCTTCCTATCATAATTCCATCTACACCAGTATATTGAAACATCTCTTCAGCAGATTTTCCGTCCACTACATCTCCATTTCCAATAACAGGAATATTTACACTTTCTTTTACCTTTTTTATAATATCCCAATCTGCTTTTCCTGTGTAAAATTCACTTCTTGTTCTTCCATGAACTGTAATAGCTGAAATTCCTACTTTTTCTGCTATTTTAGCAACTTCAACAGCTACGATATTTTCTTTGTCCCAGCCTTTTCTAATTTTTAAAGTTACTGGTACTTGAGAGTTCTTAATTACTGCTTTCATGATATTTTCCGCTTTTTCCAAATCTAGCAAAAGCTTACTACCATCTCCGTTTTTTACAACTTTAGGTGCTGGACATCCCATATTGATATCCACAATATCTGCTATTTTACTTACATGACTTGCTGCATATGCCATACTCTCTTCATCACTGCCAAAAATTTGCATACTAATTGGTCTTTTTTCTCCATCCGTATTTAGCAAGCGTTTAGTCTTTTCATCATTATGAAACATTGCTCTAGCACTCGCCATTTCTGTACAAACCATTCCTGCACCATAATCTTTACATACAATTCGAAAAGGTCTATTAGTAACCCCTGCCATTGGTGCTAATATTAAATTATTTTCTAGCTCTACATCTCCAATTTTTAGTTTTTTAATAAACCCCATTTTCTCTCCTTCTTATAAATTATAATTAATATCACAATCACAATCACAATTAAACATTTTTTTATCAGCCGAAAGATATATTATCATATTTTGTAATGCCAGCCATTTAATGAATAAAATATGATAATATACCTTTTGGCTTTTTATAAATAATGTGAATTTTAGTATTATGACAAATTTCACTTCTTTGAAAACTTTCTTTCTATCTTTTAATTTAACTATATTTATTTAAGTTTTCAAAGAAGCGTAAAGATTTGTCGACGCGAAAAATTGCTATGCAATTTTTCTGTGCAACGAAACTTATACAATAATAGGAAAAAATAATTTTTTCCTATTATTGTACAAAGATGGTCTTTTGTCTTTTTCCACTAATATTTAGCAAAATTCCGATAAATATAAAGTTGGTAATTAGTGAACTTCCTCCATAACTAATAAATGGAAGCGGTACACCTGTTATTGGTAATAATCCCATAACCATTCCAACATTTTCTAATACATGGAATAACAATACACCTGTAATTCCCATAGCTATCAAAGAACCTGCCTTATCCTTTGCAGTTTTTGCAATATAGATACATTTTGTTATTAGATAAACATATAACAAAATGATACCTCCTGCTACTATAAAGCCCATTTCTTCTCCAATAACAGAATAGATAAAGTCAGTCGTTTTGGGATATAAAAATCCTAATTGTGTTTGGTTACCTTTTAACAGTCCCATTCCAGTTAATCCTCCAGAACCAATCGCAATTTTGGATTGAATGATATTATACCCTGCTCCTCTTGGGTCTGATTCTGGATTTAAAAATACATCTATTCTAGATTTGGCATGTTCTGGTAAAATAAAATTATATAATAATGGAACTGCAATCACAATTAATAAAATCGTTCCTATAATGTATTTTTTGTCTAAACCTGCTGAAAACAGCATAAGTGCCATTGCTACTATATATGCCAATGCTGTTCCATAATCTGGTTGCATAACAATTAATAATACTGGTAATCCCACAACTGCTAATGCTAATAGTAATCTCGTTACTCTATTAATTTCATCTTGTCCTTTACGCTGTATTTTGATAATTGTATATGTTAAAAATAATATAACAAATATTTTATCAAATTCTCCTGGCTGAAATGAAAATCCAGCAATATTAAACCAACTTGTTGCTCCATTAATAGGAGATGTAAACAATACACCTATTAATAATACGATAAATATGCCATATAATACAGGTGATGCTTTTAATAATAAGTTATAATCTATAAACATGACTACTACCATAGCAATAATGCTTACAACAAACCATATAATTTGTTTGGTAAACTCTTCATAATCTGTTTCTTGTGTGGCAGAAAATAATGCAACTATTCCAATAACACATAGAATAATTGCAGTAATTAAAATTCCCCACTCCATATTTTTTAATTCTCTTTTTCTCATTAAATCACTCTTTTTCTATTATTTTTTGTGTACTTACAGTAAAATAACTATAATCTCGTACGCTTAAAAAATTTTTCTCTAAGCTTGTACTATTTTTGATTTAATTTTTCTTTTGTTCTGCAATTTTTTCTTTTTTATTTTCTTCTGTTTTATCTTCTTTTTTATTTACATCTTGTTTGTCATTTCTCTTTTCGTTTTGGTTTTCTGTTTTTTCTTTATCTGCATTTTTGTCTTCTTGTTTTTCATTATTTTGTTCTTTTTGCTCTATTTCATTTTGGTTACTTTTTTCTGCTTCTTTTTCTATTTCATCTTTTTTCTTATTTTCTTGTTTATCTTTATTGCTGTTCTTATTTTGCTCTACATTTTTTGCTTGTTGTTCTCTTTTTTCTTGCTTGTCTTCTTGCTTTTCTTCTTTTTGACTTTCCTTCTTATTGTCTTGCTCTTTCTTGTTGCTTTCTTCTTTATTATGTACTTGCTTTTCCATTTTTCTTGCTTCATTTTTTATATTTAAAATTGGTATATTTGCATATAAAGCTGGAGCACCATTTGTACCATCTTCATTTTCTTTATTGGTTAGTCTTACATCTATTGCCCCTTCATCTATATCAATATATTTTTTGATTACTTCTATAATTTCTTGCTTCATTAATTCCAAGAAATCTGCTGATACATTTGCTCTGTCTTGCATAAGAACTAAATGTAATCTTTCTTTTGCAGCTTCTTTTGAATGTGGTGCAGCTTTTTCTTCTTTTTTTCTTACTTTATTAAAGAATTTCATTATGCTTTCAAACATTCTTCGTTTTCCCTCCAACTTTTGTTTTATTATGATTTTTTAAATAATCTTTTTAATCTTGCAAAAAAACCTTTTTCTCTACCTGGAATCGTTACTTCTATTTTTTCTCCTAGTACTCTTTTTGCAATTTCAATATATGCTTTTCCAGATGGTGCTCTTCTATTTTGAATAACTGGCTCTCCTTTATTGGTTTGTGTAATGATATATTCATCATCTGGTACAACACCAATTAAGTCAATAGATAATAAATCTACAATGTCGTCTACATCCATCATTTCGCCTTTTCTTACCATGTTTGGTCTAATTCTATTTATAACCAATTCTGGATTTTTTATGTTTGATGACTCTAAAAGTCCAATAATTCTGTCCGCATCTCTAATAGCTGAGATTTCTGCTGTTGTTACAACAATTGCTCTATCTGCTCCTGCAATCGCATTTTTAAAACCTTGCTCTATTCCTGCTGGACAATCTATTAATATGTAGTCAAATTCTTCTTTTAATTTGCCTACTAAATTTCTCATTTGTTCTTCATTGACTGCGCTTTTATCTCTTGTTTGAGCTGCTGGTAATAGGTATAATTCTTTAAATCGTTTATCTTTTATTAATGCTTGTCTTAATTTACATTTTTCTTCTACAACATCAACAATATCATATACAATTCTATTTTCTAATCCCATAACAACATCTAAGTTACGAAGTCCTATATCTGTATCTACTAATGCGACTTTTTTTCCTTCTAATGCTAAACTTGAACCTAAATTTGCTGTTGTTGTTGTTTTTCCTACTCCACCTTTTCCTGATGTGATAACAATTACTTCTCCCATAATTCTCCTCCTTAGGATTTAAAAACACATATTTTTGATGTGTATATCATATAACGAAATCCATTAAATGTCAATGATATTTCTTGCTAAAATTACAAAAATATTGCTAAAATATTACAATTTTGTTACATAAAATTACAACGCATATACATACGGAAATACATATTTGGAAAATGCAAAAATAAACAAATAATATTATGTTTTCAATATTATTTGTTTACCATATACAATTTTTAATTTGTCTGATTTGTTTCCTCGGTTTCATTTTGTACATCTTTTAATTCAACAGCTTCTGTATCCCCTTCAGTATAATCTGTATAATACATTTTTGTTGTGTCATTTTCTTTTACTCGAATTCCCTCTACATAGAAAATATTGTGACTTGTTTCATTTATAATATAAATATCTGTCAAATCAGCTAAGTTTGTATAGTTTCCATCTTTATATTTTTCATAATCCTCTCCATAATTTAAGGTTAATCCTGACAAATATTCTAATTCAATAATTAAAAATTTTCCTGTATCATTTGCACCAATAATTCCCGCTGATTGTAAATTACTAATATCTGGATATTCTGTTTTGGCTGGTATATCGCCATATTCTGCATAATACTCTGCAATTTTATCTCTTAAATTAGCAATATCATTTTGCATATTGGTTAAATTTCTAATATAAATATTGTCTCTTGCTGAATAAATTATCATACCTGTAATTGTCAAAATAATGATGACTGCTATAGATAGTGCAATCAATGTAACACCACTTTCTTTTTTTATCATTTGCATTTACCTCCAAACTTCTTTAGTATAGTTTACTATGAATTGATTTTATTTTCAATAGGAATTTTTAGATTTTTACAATCTGTTTGTTTCATTTCTTTATCGATTATCTCATATAAAACCTTTCTGTTTTTGTAAATTTTATCTTCTCTTAATTGTAATACCCATAGAAATATGATAACTAAAAATATAGCAATATTATTGATAAATAAGATACCAATACTGCCAATGGCTGTTAATAGTATTAATGTTATATGAGATATGTGATATATGTATTCTTCTGCCTTTTGCTTTCCTTTCAGCAAATATAAGATACCTTTTACAATTCTTCCACCATCTAGTGGATAGATTGGCAATATGTTAAATAAAATAAGGGTCCAATTTGAAAAAATCATAAGCATTTTATCATATGGACTAATATGTATAAAACATAAAATCAGTATAATTATCCCATTTACGAATGGACCTGCAAAGGCTACGAGTATTTTTTTTAATTCTAATAAATTTCCCTTTTTGATTTTCCTCATATAATCTTTTCTTTTTATATTAAAATCTATAGAAACCCCAAAAGGATTAATTTCTAATTTGTCTGGTTGCATGCCTAATAATATTCCTGCTAGTAAATGTCCTAACTCATGAATGATGGCAAATACCATTATCATAGCATATATTTTTATCTGATTTGTGATAAAAAATAAAAGCACAAACAAAAAAATTTTTAAATCTATTCTAAATTTCATAGTTTCTCCCTCTATAAATCTAATATCTTTTGTGGGTCTACTGTCCTTTCTGATATACGAATTTCAAAATGTAAGTGTGGTCCTGTTGAATTTCCTGTTGAACCAACTTCTGCAATCTCTTGTCCTTGTGTGACCATATCTCCTTCATTGACATATAAGGCATTACAATGTGCATAAATGATACTCACTTCTCCAATTTGAATTTTTATATGTTTTCCATAATCGCCTTCTTCCGAAACTAATACCACTTGCCCCTCTGTGGCAGATTGTATTTTGGTTCCTAATGCTGCCGCTATATCTGTTCCTGTGTGATTTTTTGGTACACTTCCTGTTGCTGTTTCTCTATATCCATAGACCGAACTAATTGTTCCTTCTACTGGTTTTATAAAACTTGTGGTATTTTTTACATTTATAATATCTTGTTCTTCTTGAGATAAATTCTGTTCTTCTGTTGTCCCTGCCTCTTGGTCTGTCGTTTCTTCTGTTGCTTCTCCTGCTATTTCTCCGTTTTCTTCTACTGCTCCCCCAATACCATTGCTTGTTTCATTACTTTCGCTTCCATTAGTTCCATTGTTTTGCTCTTGATTTTCATTTTCCGTTTGGTTTGAAAATAGTCCCATAAGATAATTTTTTGCGTCTTCATATACTTTTGGAAAATCTATATCATAGGAAATAATTTCATTTACTTTGTTAATAAAATCTTCTGAAAAAATATATTGATTATTTTGTATCGTATAAATAACAAAATATATGCAAATGCAGACGATTAGCTGAATAATCATCTTTTTTAATAGTTTAACATCTTTTTTATCATTTTTTTCTTTTTGGCTTTTTTCATCATTAACAACTGTCAATCCTTCATTTCTTTTTCGACGTTCATAAATTTCTTCTGCTCGTCTAATTCTTTCTTCTACTGTCATCTCTCTTTCCATAATAAAAACACCTCTTCCTTGGTTTCTTGTTACACTATATGTTTGGAAGAAGTGTTTTATTCCTATTTTATGAGCAATAATATGAATTGTAAAAACATAATGATACTTGCTATATAGGCATATTTTTTTAATTTTTTATTTACTTTAGAATTTCCTATTGCTTCTTTTTCTGATTTTTCTACTTTTTCAATATAATCCATTACTAACATTTCAGCTTCTTTAATTGCATAGTCATCATCCCCACTATTTCTTTCTTGCTTCTTTTCACTATTTTTGTTTATTTTTTGGAATTTTTTTATCATTTTATTAGACTTAAAAACAACATATGCCTCTTTAACAATATTAGATGGTAAATCTTTTAAAATAACCATATTTTTTAAATCGATATCTTCCATCTGTACCTCCTTCATTCTTATGTATTTGTTTTCAGTATTTCCAGTTTTTTGCATTTTATACAACAAAACGAATGACTGTGTATAACTTATAAAACTGAACCCTCCTTACTAAACTTTTTGGTTTAATAATTTGGGTTCAGTTTCAACCATCGACTTTTTATTTTTATAATGTTTCTTCTCTATCTTCTTCACTTCTAGTATCTTTTTGTTCTGCAATTTGAGTTGTTTCTCTTAAAGTTTTTTCCATCTCATCTTTACGTGGTTCAATGCCTTCCATTACTTCTGAAACACTATACATTTTTTCCTCTTCTTCTATTGCTTTCTTAATCTCATCTATCATTTCTTTTGATGGCGGCATCTCTACCTTATCCTCTGACCACTCAAATGATTTTTGAATAGGATCCATTTGTTTAACATACAATATAAATTCATCACGCTCTTTCATTAAAGAACATTCTATAATAGTTCCTTCTGTATTTTCCGGAGCTTGATATGCTCTTTTTTTCTTTCCATATTCTTGTACTTGTATAGGTTCTAATTTTGTTATTTTAATTTTATCTGGTATACTAGAAAATTCTGGATATTCAACTTTATAATTTCTCATTCTTTCAAGAATATCTTGAATTGCTTCCTCTTCAGAATAACTATCACGTTTTTCAATTGGTATATCACATTCATCAATAATATTTTCTTCATCCATCTCTTCCATTACATCCTCAGGTAATTTAGTATCTAACATATACGCATTTCTTTCTTCATGAGAATAGTCAAAATCTTCAGGTCCATATTCAGATATCCCATAATCTTCATTTCCTTTTAAACAATTATGTACTTCATAGTCTTTCCTTATCTGTGCAAGTATACATCTACATTCCCACCCATCATTTTCAAAAGCTTGCATTGCAGTAGATTTTTCTATTGGATTCCTAGATTCAACACGATAAATAGCTAAATAATTTTTTTCTCCATTTTCATCTAATTCTTCTCTTATCATTAACTGATTTGTTCCTGTTGATGTTTGATAATAAAATGAATTTTTTTCTCCCTCTTCGCTTTCTTCAACCAAACCATTTTCATCATCATAAGAATTTGTTTCTCCTACTGTAGGGATATTCCAACTATTTTCGTCAAACTTAGCCATATATTTCTGTATTACTTCATCTGCTTCATGAATATCTGATATATTTTTTAAAATGTCTACATCTGAACTATTTAGTGAATATGAATTATTGCAAGCTGATTCTATTGCCTCCTTTATTGTTGCAAATTTTTTTCTTGCTTCATGCATAAATGGTCCTCTAAAAAAAACCGCACTATTTTTTACCATTCCATAATTAGCCATATTTAAATACTCCTTATTTTTCATTATTTTTTCTTTTTATTATCTTTTGCATAAAATTTATATTTGTATATTTAATAACTATATATTTTTTTAGTTCTATTTTCTTTTTTTATCTTTAAATAAATTGTCTACATTATATTTCTCACTCAATCTTTTTTGGTATTTTTCTTCATTTTCTTTTATCTTCTTATTAAATTTTTCTTTTTCTTCCTTATTAGCCCAGTATTTTAAATATATAATTCCAATCAATGCCTCTGTTTTAGGTTTCAATTGCAATTCTTTTATTGGTTTCTTAAAATCAAATTGAGGTTTATATGTTTTTGAACTATTTTCTTGTAAGAATTTAATGAAGTTTTTTGATATTTTATTTACTTCTTTAATATCCATATGTTCTAATATAGCTAGTACTTCTGTTGCTGCTTCACTATATTCTGTACTTGCCATTAGATTTCTCCTCTCATTATTATTTTTACATAATTTATTTACATACATCTTATATTATAACATATGATTATTTTTTTGTCAAAAATAACCATAATCTAATAGTGTAAAATCATTTGACAAATCCGTTTAATCTGTGTATAATAATTATAGGAAATGGAGAAAACCACAAACGTGGTTTGCCAGTGTAAAGTTAACACATCTACACCGCCAAGTGAACAGATGTGTTTTTATTGGTTTATTCGCTTTTGCTCAAAATTACTGCTAATGCTATAATTAAGGCAATTGCTATGATAGTTATTCCAATTAATGAATAATATAATATGTATATCGTTGCAATTAATGTTTGTATTTCTATCATAAGCCTCACCTCCTTGTTGGAGGCAAACCACATCTGCTTTTTCTCATTTCCTATGTTTAGTACTATATAACATTTGTTTGTAAAAATCAAGCGAACAAACCAAAATTTCGCAAAAAATACTAAACAAAAAACCTCCAATTTCTATTGATTAACATTTTAAAATATTAACCAATAAATCTTGGAAGTTTGTACTCTTACTCTTGTAATGTATTCATACATATCCTATGCTGATTTTAATTCAAGGCGTAGCTTATCAGCAATCATTGCTATAAACTCGCTGTTTGTAGGCTTTCCTTTAGCAGCTGATATCGTATATCCAAAAATATTTTCAACTACTTCTTGTTGCCCTCTTCCCCATGCGACTTCTATTGCATGACGAATAGCTCTTTCTACGCGACTTGGTGTTGTATTAAATTTATGGGCTATTTGTGGATACAAACTTTTAGTTATTTGATTGATAACATCAATATCATTTACCACCATCATAATGGCTTCTCTTAAATATTGATATCCTTTAATATGTGCAGGAACACCAACTTCATGAATGATGTTTGTTACTAATGCTTCTAAGTTTTCTTCTGTTTTAGTATTATCTGAAGATATTTCTATATATTGTGGTTTTGCTTCTCTTGCTATAAAATTATTATTTCCATTTGGGGTTGCTGGTTTATAGAATTTAAACTCTCTTATTCTTTGTATTAATACTTCGATATCAAAAGGTTTTACGACATAATATTGTGCTCCTAATTCTATGGCTCTTTGTGTTATCTTGTCTTGTCCTACTGCTGAAAGCATGATACAAATTGGTTTTTTGGCTATTTTGATTTTATTAATATTTTCTAATACTCCTAATCCATCTAACTGTGGCATAATCACATCTAGTAAAATGACGTCTGGTACTGTATTTGCAATAATATCTATAACTTCTGTTCCATCTTTAGCTCTTGCTATAACCTCCATATCATCTTGTGCATCAATGTATGATGCTAATGTTTGACTAAATTCTTGATTGTCATCTGCTATTAAGACTGTAATCTTTTCTTTCATAATTTTTCCTCCAACTAAATAAATTGTAAAAATTTTACAGTTCTAATTATATGCTTACAGATGATAATTTGCAAGATAAATTGGTAATTTTTTCCATTAATTTTATAAAACTTTCATTTTTGTATACTTTTCTCTAAATATTTTTTAGATGTCTCTTTGATATCCAATAAATATATATTTTTTAATGCATAATCTTGTAATAATCTCTCTTTTTTATCTTCTTCTATCTCTATTTTACAAACAATTTCCTCTGTATAACTTGTATCTTTTATCTTTATATCATTCATTTTACAATAATACTTAAATTTTTCAAATTGTGGGTACTCAATTTCCACTTCATATTCTATTCCTTTAATCAACTCTAGATATTCGCTTTTCTCTAGAGCTTCTTGTAGGCTATCAGAGTAAGCCCTCACTAATCCGCCTGTTCCTAGTAATATCCCACCAAAATATCTTGTAACGACAATGACTACATTTACTAAGTTGTTTTTTTGCAAAATATTTAGCATTGGTCCTCCTGCTGTTCCAGAAGGTTCTCCATCATCACTAAATCTTTCGATAATCGTTTCGTCTTCTAATACACGGTAAGCAATGCAGTTATGTCTTGCGTCAAAATATTGCTTTTTTATTTTTTTGATTTCTTCTTCTGCTTGTTCTTTTGATGATACTTTTATTAAATTCGCAATAAATTTTGATTTTTTGACAACAATTTCTGTTTTCATATTTTCTTTTATAGTTAAATAATCATTCATTTTTTATTCCTTTTGTCCAATTGGGGACGTTTCTTTTTGAGACATTTTTATGTAAAGTTGCTTGTGTCCTTAAATAAAACATACTATAAATTTTAAAAATTTTATAATATTTTTATTAGTAGGGAACTTTACATAAAAATGTCTCAAAAAGAAACGTCCCCAATTGGACAAAACTACAATCCTGCCACATATCCAGTTGAATACGCTATTTGTAAATTAAATCCTCCTGTATAGCTATCTACATCAATGATTTCTCCTGCAAAATACAATCCCTTTACTTTTTTAGATTCCATCGTTTTTGGATTTATTTCTTTTATGTTAATTCCTCCGCTTGTGATGATTGCTTCTTCGATTGGTCTAAATCCTTTTATGGTAATTTCAAAGTTTTTTATCATTTTAACAAGTTCTTCTCTTTCTTTTTTGGTAATTTCATTTACTTTTTTTTCTGGCTGTATGTTGCTTTTTTGTATAATAACTGGAATTAATTTTTGAGGTAATAATTTTTCTAAACTATTTTTAAATTGCTTATTTTTTACTTCTTCAAAGTCTCGTAAAATACGAGTATCTAATTTCTTTTCATCTAATGCCGGCTTTAAATCTATTTTCAATATAATTTTTTTCTCTTTTAATAATCTCTCAATTTGTTTATACCTTACCAAATGTGCTGATGCACTTAGAATTGTTGGGCCTGAAACCCCAAAATGGGTAAATAGCATTTCTCCAAATTCTTCATAAATGGTTTTATTTTTTTCTATATCTAGCAACTGTATTCCTACATTTCTTAAACTTAGTCCTTGCAATTCCTTACATTCTTGTTTTTCAAATGTTTCTAATGGTACCAATGATGGCTTTATGGTTGTTATCGTATGTCCTAATTTTTCTGCTAATATATATCCATCTCCTGTTGAGCCTGTTAATGGATAACTTTTTCCTCCTGTTGCCAATATGACTTTGTCTGCTTGCAATATGCCGTGATTGGTTTTTACGCCAATTACTTTTTTATCAATCGTCTTTTTGAATTTCTCTTTTTCATCAATATTTTCTTCATCGATTTCATCATTTGATTTTACCAATATTTCTGATACAGTTGTATGATATTGCACTTTTATATTTAGTTCCTTTATCTTTTTTGTAAAACATGCTAACACATCTATTGATTTATCTGTTACAGGAAAAATTCGATTACCTCTTTCCTCTTTGACATCTAGTCCTTGTTGTTTTAAAAAATGAATAATATCTTTATTCGTAAACTGTTGAAAAGCACTATGTAAAAACATGCCATTTCCAGGAGTATTTTTTATAAATTCTTCCATATCTAGTGATGAAGTAATATTACATCTTCCTTTTCCTGTAATCAATAGCTTTTTTCCCAATTGTCCATTTTTTTCTAATAAGATAACTTCATTTCCATTTTCTTTGGCGGTAATTGCTGCCATCATACCAGCAGGACCACCACCAATGACAATTACTTTACTCATGTGAATTCCTTTCTGTGATGATTGGGGACGGGTGATGATTTTGGGGACGGAGCAAAAAATCATCATTTTATTCAAGAAAAATTTTAGATAAAATATTTTTTAATGATGATTTTTTGCTCCGTCCCCAAAATCACCCAAAATCATCACCCGTCCACAACCATTATTTTTTCATCTCTTCTATTGCTTTTAATATGCCATATTTTCCATAATCATAGGTTAAACCACCTTGCATATAGGCTATATATGGTTCTCTAATTGGTCCATCACAACTAAGTTCAATGGTTGAACCTTCTGTGAAAGTTCCTGCTGCCATTATGACTTCATCTTCATATCCACCCATTGGACTTGGCTCTGGAACAACAGATGAATCAATTGGAGACCCTTTTTGAATTCCTTGACAGAATTTTATTAATTTTTCAGCTGTTCCTAAATGAATTGTTTGTACTATATCTGCTCTTTCGTCATTATATTTTGGTTCTACTGTATATCCTAATTCTTCTAAAATGGCACTTGCAAATACGGCTGTTTTAACACTACTTGCTACAACTTGTGGTGCAAAAAATAGTCCTTTTAACAAATTAGTATTTTGATTTAAAGAAGGTCCTATTTCTTTTCCAATTCCTGGAGCAGTTAATCTTTCTGCACATAGTTTTATTAAATGTGCTTTTCCCACAATATATGCTCCACTTGTGGCAATACCAGCCCCTAAGTTTTTCATTAATGACCCTACTGCAATATCTGCTCCCACTTCGATTGGTTCTCTATCTTGCACAAATTCTCCATAACAATTATCTACCATGATAATTACTTCTTTGTTGACTTCTCTTATGGCTTTTATGGCCTTTTCGATTTTTTCTATTGTCAAACTTTCTCTTGTTGAATATCCCCTTGACCTTTGAATTTCGACTAATTTGATATCTTGCTTTGCTAATCTTTCTTTTATTTTTTCAATATCAAAATCATTATTGACTAATTCAATTTGTTCATAATGAATTCCATAGGCTTTTAATGAACTTTCGCTTACTTCTTTTCCAATGCCAATAACGGTTTGCAATGTGTCATATGGTTCCCCTGTTATACTGAGCATAGTTTCATTGGGACGTAATAGTCCTGAAAGGGTAATTGCTAACGCATGTGTTCCTGAAATAAATTGCGCTCTTACCAAACTATCTTCTGCTTTAAATATTTTGGCATAGATTTCTTCAATTTTGTTTCTTCCTACTTCGTCAATTCCATACCCTGTTGAAGTTGCTAAATGCATTTCTTGTAAATTACATTCTTGAAATGCTTCAATTACCTTTATACTATTTTTACTACATATTTCTTCTATTTTTTTGAATTGTGTTTCTATCTTTTTTTCTATTTTTCTTGATAATCCTATTAATTCTTGGTTCATTAAAATTCCCCCTAAATATTAATTTGTTTTTATATGATTATCTTTCGTATTCTATATTTCTTTGACGTATTTATTTTACTACATTTTACCTTTATTCGCAATACTATTTCACGTTTCTGTTTACTTTATGTAACTTTTGTGCTATACTATGTTGGTAACTATGTAACCCCGCATAGACCATAGCATATATGGTCAACATTAAAAGGAGGATTTTTTATGACACGGATGGAAAAGCTTGAGTACATAAAAAACTTTTATCCCCAACTTTTTGCTCTAATAGAGCAAAAGGTTCCGCACGCTGTAGAAAACACAGCATATATGACGGATAAAGACGCAGTCTATTGCAATGCAATAATTAGAAGCTATTGCATGAGGCGGAATAATCCGAAACTCTTAGACTTTTTGCGTCTTTAAATGAAGAAACGCCCAATATTTTTCAAAATATTGGGCATTTCTTCATTTTATTCTCAAAATTATTTTTGTGTATATGGTAATAAAGCGATATGTCTTGCTCTTTTAATAGCAATTGTAATATCTCTTTGATGTTTAGCACACATTCCAGTATTTCTTCTTGGTAAGATTTTACCTTTATCACTAATGAATTTTCTTAATTGTTCTGGATTTTTGTAATCTAAAACAAAGTTCTTATCACTACATAAAACACATACTTTTTTTCTTTGCTTTCTGAATCTTGGATTGTAATCCTCATCATAGTTTTTATTATTTCTTTTATTTTGTTTTTTATCTGCCATTTTCTATTTTCCCCCCTAACAAATTAGAATGGTAGGTCATCACTTGAAGACATTTCAAAATCTGCTCCCATGCTTCCAGGTGCTGTATTTCCAAATGTATTTTCAAAATTTGTATTATTAGATGTTTCTCCATCTCTTTTACTATCTGCAAAATATGCTTCTTCTGCTACAACTTCTGTAACATAGTGCTTTTGACCTTGGTCATCATCCCAAGTTCTTGTTTGAATTCTTCCAACAATACCTACTTGTTGACCTTTCTTAAAGTATTTACTACAAAATTCTCCTAATTTAGCCCATGCAACAATATTAATAAAATCTGCTTGTCTTTCTTCTCCTTGTCTTACAAATCTTCTATTAACTGCTAGACTAAATGAAGATACTAGTGTGTTACTTGTTTGTGTATATCTTGTTTCTGGGTCTCTTGTTAATCTTCCCATTAAAATTACTTTGTTCATCTCTTATCACCTTTCTTTACTTTAAATAAAGGCCCCTTCTTTATTTAATTATTTTTCTACTTTTACAGTAATAAATTTTATAATATCATCTGTAATTCTGTAAACTCTTTCAAGTTCAGCTATTAATTCTGGTTTTGCTTCAAAGTTGAATAAAAGATATGTAGCTTCTTTGAATTTTTTAATATCATAAGCTAATCTTCTTTTTCCCATGTTTTCAACTGATTCCACTTTACCATTTTCATTGATTAGTCCTGTGAATTTTTCTTCTAAAGCTTTTAAACCTGCTTCATCAACATTTGGACTAACAATGATAATACTTTCGTATTTGTTCATTATCATTCACCTCCCTATGGATTTATAACCTGCAATTTCTTTTTGCAAGTAGAGATACTTTTATTTTTTTAATAAGAACACTTGCTGTACAAAAATTGTAAAAATATTATTCTTTATTAAAAAAATAGCTGTATTATCTTTAAAGCACAGCTATTTTATCATATTTTTTTATTGATTTCAAGTGTATTTTTTACTTTTTTTATCTAACTAAAACAATTATTGTTACAATTCACAGTTTATAGATGAGTTTTAATAAGAATGTTGATATATAAATATTTTTTTTAACTGTGAATTGTAACCAATTATTCTTTATAAAAATCAAATGTCGGATTTTTTTGTTCTTTTGCCTTTTGTACCTCAAACCACTTTGGTGCCACAAAGCAATATAAACCTATTAGTATTATACTATATACTACAATATATGCTCTAATCGATTGTACATAATATTCTTCTCGATGCTCTTTCAAATATTTTTGTAAATTTTCTCCTGCTTTCCTTAAAGTTTCTCTAACTTCATCTATTTGCTTTCTTTCTCTTTCTGTTAAGGTTTCATCATATTGTATTGGCTCGTTAGAAAATTGCGTGGATAAACTTTCTTCATATTCTATAATTGATTTTGCAACATCAAAGACATTATATATAATTGTTATTATCATAAATGTAAGTACAATCTTTTTTACAGTGTCTAAATCTAAATCTTTCCAAAAAATTTTTATTCCCACATATATGATAATACTATTTTTCACTAAATAAATGATATATGCCATCCATTCAGTAATCTCTATCTGTGTAAAATGTCGTATCAAACTAATTACTATATTTAAGGCTATATTTAATACAATTAATTTGATAACCCCTACTACAACTTTTTTCATTATATAATTCCCCTTTTATTTCTTCTATTGGTATTTTATCTCTATTTCTTTTATACGTCAATCTTTACATCTTAGAAATTTGAATTTCTTTAGCAAATGTCTTCTTTTGACTTTTTGTATTCATTTTATTTATTTTTTTCTGTAATTCTATAATTGGAATTGGCAATAGTGAAATTGCTAATGTAATAAGCCATTGTGTCGAATTCAAACTTACCACATCAAATATATTTGCTAAAGCAGGAATTACGACCACAATTGTCTGTACAAAAAGTCCTAAAACAAAGCTTCCTATTAAAAATTTATTCTCCAATATTCCAATTTTGAAGATTGATTTTTCACTTTTTATATTAAAGCTGTGGACAAGTTCCAACAAGCCCATACTAATAAAAGCCATTGTCCTTCCAACTTCTACACCATAATATTTATTTCCAATACTAAAGGCAATTAATGTAAGCATTCCCAACATAATACCTTCTAATATGATTTTGCTCCATAAGCCATCTGCAAAAATACCTTTTTTTGAATCTACAGGTTTTCTTTCCATGATGTCTTTTTCTGGTGGTTCTAAACCAATCGCAATTGCAGGTAGCGAGTCTGTTACCAAATTAATCCAAAGCAATTGTATAGCCAATAATGGAGATTGAAGACCTAGTACTAATCCCATAAAGATGGTTACGATTTCTCCTATATTTGTGGCAATTAAAAAGTGAATGGCTTTTCTGATATTATCATAGATATTTCTTCCCTGTTTTACTGCGTCTACAATGGTTACAAAATTATCATCTACTAAAATCATATCTGCTGCATTTTTAGCAACATCTGTCCCACCTTTTCCCATAGCAATTCCAATATCTGCACTTTTTAAAGCTGGACTATCATTAACCCCATCTCCTGTCATAGCAACAACTGCCCCATTTTTTTGCCATGCCTTTACAATTCTTACTTTATGTTCTGGGGTTACCCTTGCAAATACTGTATAATTTTGAATTTCTTTTTCTAATGTTTCTTGTTTTAATTTATCTAATTCTTCCCCTGTAATGGCTTTGTCTCTTTTTGTATATATTCCAATTTTTTCTGCGATTGCTTTTGCTGTTGCAATATGGTCTCCTGTTATCATAACTGTTTTGATACCTGCCTTTTTACAGGTTTCTACTGCTTCCTTAACACCTTCTCTTGGTGGGTCTATCATTCCAATTAGTCCTACAAATTTTAATTGATTTTCTACAGTTTCACTACTTATTTTATTTGGCAAACTTTCTATATCCTTATATGCCACACTGATAACTCGTAAAGCTTTATTTGCCATTTTTTCATTCTCTCTTAAAATTTTTTCCTTCTGTATTCCTATACATCTATTTAATAAAACATCTGGAGCCCCTTTGGTAATTACTCTATACTTTCCATTTTCTAATTTGTGAATTGTTGTCATCATTTTTCTTGTAGAATCAAATGGAATTTCATTCACTCTTGGCATGGATTGATATAACTTCATTTTGTCCAATTGATTCTTATATGCCACTTCCACCAATGCCATCTCTGTTGGCTCTCCTACAACTTCTACTTTTCCATTATTATTTTCTATTTTGCTATCTGTGCACATAGTCGCAAGTTCCATTGCAAAGTTCGGATTTTCTGCTTTGATTTCTACCACTTTCATCTTATTTTGTGTCAATGTTCCTGTTTTGTCAGAACAGATGACATTACTACTT
Source organism: uncultured Clostridia bacterium (assembly GCA_944386145.1). Classification (GTDB taxonomy): domain Bacteria; phylum Bacillota; class Clostridia; order TANB77; family CAG-508; genus CAG-269. Next base: position 28,408 of record CALWZZ010000004.1, read on the forward strand.
CCTAATGTTTCCACTGCTGGCAATTTTCTTATAATACTATTTCGTTTTGCCATTTTGGTAACACCTAATGATAGCATAATCGTAACAATTGCTGGTAAACCTTCTGGTATTGCTGCCACAGCTAATCCCACAGAAGTCATAAACATTTCCATTGGTGGTATTTTTTTGATAATTCCTATTACAAAAATTACTAAACAAATGATTAAGCAAATAACCCCTAATATTTTTCCTACTTGATTTAATTTCTTTTGTATTGGTGTTTCTGGTGCTTCACTTTCAATAAGCATATTGGCGATTTTGCCCACCTTCGTGTCCATTCCAATTTCTGTTACCACTACTTTTGCATGTCCATTAACGACAGTACTTCCCATAAATACCATATTGACAATATCACCTAGTGGTATACCTTTTTTACAAATTATATTTCCATCTTTTTCTACTGCTTCTGTCTCTCCTGTCAAACTAGATTCTTCTACTTTTAGATTAAAGTTTTCTATAATCCTGCCATCTGCTGGTACACGATTTCCTGCTTCTAAAATGACAATATCTCCTACTGTTAAAGTTTCTGAAGGAATTTCAATTTCTTTTCCATCTCTGATAACCTTAGACATCTGTGGTGTCATCTTTTTTAGGCTTTCAATCGATTTTTCTGCCTTTGCCTCTTGTAAAACGCCCATAATGGCATTTAATACCACAATGGCTATGATAATAATAGAATCAATATAGTCATTTTCTCCCTGATACCAGGATATTCCTGCTGATACAATAGACGCTATAATTAAAATAATAATCATGAAATCATTAAACTGCTTTAAAAATTTAATAATAATTCCCTCTTTTTTGCTATTTTCCAATTCATTTTTGCCATATTGGTTTTGCCTTTTTAAAACTTCATCTGTGTTTAATCCTTTGATAAAATTCGTATTTAGTTTTCTTTCAACTTCTTCTTTTCTAAGTGTTTCCCACATATTCTTCCTCTCCTTTGTGTTTTGAATGGACATTTATCTTGTCCTTTTTCTAACTAATTCTATTCGCATAAATAATTTTTATGACTACTTTTATATATTAATAAAGAAAAGTTACTTTTTGAAAAACACCATTTTTTGACTTTGTTCATATGTTATCATTAGAAACTTTATAAACATAACAACTTAAATTTACATTTTGAACGGAGGTTTTATATGTGTTATTAAACTGCATTATTTTAGCAATTTCTAGTAGTATAGATTCCCTTGGAATTGGTATTACATATGGAATAAAAAATACCAAAATTACACGTTTTGCAAAATATATTTTATTTATCATTTCTTTTACCATTTCTACAATTTCTATTTATTTTGGAAATCTATTAAAATATATTTTTCCAGATTTACTCATTCATTACTTGGGTAGTTTTATTTTGATTGTAATGGGACTTTTTATATGTTTTCAGGCGTTAAGATTTAAACAAAAATCGAAATCAAATGATAAATTAGATTTAAAATTATGCGATACAGAAAAAATTTATTCTTTTTTTATTAAGTGTTTAGGTATTACTATAAAAATTATCAAAAATCCAAGTTCCTCTGATTTTGATAAATCCAACACCATTGACTCAAAAGAAGCTTTATTTTTAGGATTAGCACTATCTCTTGATAGTTTCTGTATTGGAATAGGTTTTAGTATGCTTAATACATTTTCTATCCTATTTCCATTATTTATTAGTTGTTTTCAATTGTTTTTCTTGAATTTTGGAATTTATTGTGGAAAGAAACTGTATTCTTTTAGTAAATTACCTGATAATATTTGGTCAACTATTTCTGGTATTTTACTAATTGTTATTGGGCTTTGTAAAATGATTTGATAATTATCTATTATTATTTGCTATTATTCACATAAAGACCATAGTAAAATTATCATATTTTATTTCTATATTTTCATTGCTTTATGAAATAAACCGTGATAGAATACCATTAAGTAACAAGTGTAATAGTCACGAATTGTGACCTATGAAGTCTATTATGCCAATATTTGCATAATAGTTGCCTTATGGCAGAAAGGAGTATATTATGCAACCTTTGAAAAATCTTTCTTACAAGGAAAAACGGCAAAAGCTGATAACCGAAATCACCAAAAAGTCATCTGGTGCTCTAAAAGAATCAGAAGTTTCTACTATCGTAAGTCAATTAAATGTAAATGTTCCCTACTTACTGGAACGTGCACATTCTTACGAGGAAATCAAGAAACAATTAACATTAAAACAGTTTTCTCCAGACGACTTAATCCCCTATACCTTCTATACCAAAGAGTATGGAAAAATTCTATTAGGAACTGCTAGTTTTGGATTGATGGAAAATGGATTGCTTGTTGCCCCTCCAATTTTAAAGAAACGGCAAAAATTAGTAATCTTAATCGATCAACATCGGTTTTGTTCCTATGAAGGAATTTGTAATAAACTAGGAAAAACACTTAAGATTGTCATGTATATTCCCTAAATCAAAGATATTAGTTTCTGACTAATCTATCTTTATCCCAAAACGCGAAGGTGGCAACCTTCGCGTTTTTGTTTTAAAAATTATTTATTTAATTTCATTGACAACAATTTTGATATACCATTTTCCTCCATGGTAATTCCATAAACTGTATCTGCTGCCTCCATAGTTCCTTTTCTATGTGTAATGACTAAGAACTGTGTATTTTTAGAAAATTTCTTTAAGTATTCTGCATATCGATAAACATTGACATCATCAAGTGCTGCTTCTATCTCATCTAGTACGCAAAATGGTGCTGGATTAATTTTCAAAATAGCAAATAATAAAGCAATTGCTGTAAAAGCTTTTTCTCCTCCAGATAATAACATCATATTTTGTAGTTTCTTTCCTGGTGGTTGTACAGTTATTTCTATTCCACATTCTAAGATATTATCTTTATCTTCCAATGTTAGACTTGCATTTCCTCCACCAAATAATTCTTTAAATACTTCTGCAAAATTCTTATTGATTAATTCAAATTTTTCTTTAAATTGTTCTTTCATAATACTTGTCATGTCTGAAATAATTTTTCTTAATTTTGCCATTGTGCTTTCTAAATCCACTCTTTGTTCACACATGAAGTCATATCTATCTTTTAAGTTTTTGTATTCTTCTATGGAATCAACATTGACACTTCCTAATTCTCTAATTTCATTTCGTAAATCTTTTACTTTTTTCTGTGTCAATTGCACATTTTCTGGTTTTCGGTAATCTACGACATTGTTTGGCGTAAGTTCATATTCTTCCCACATTTTATTAATGATACTATTTATATCTTCTTCCAATTTGGTTTTCTTAACATCTATTTTTACAATTTGTGCTTTTAAATCTTCTATTACCTTAAATTTGCTATTGATTTCTTCTTCTTGTTCTGCCAATTTTTCATTTTTCTGTGTTCTTTTTTCTTTTAATTCTTCAATTTTAGAACCACTATTTTTTACTTCTTCTTTGATTTTTTCAATCTTGTCTTTGATTTCTTCAATTGATTTTTCCAAATTAAAATTATCTTGTCTAATTTGCTCAATTTGCACTTTTTTATTTTCAATACTCTTATTGGTGCTGTTAATCTCAGAAGCAATTCTTTCTTGTAGTTCCTCTATTGAACTTTCACTTTCGTCAAATGAAGATACAGAAATTTTTAAATTGGTAATATCAAAATTCAAATCATCTACATATTTTTGGTTATCTTTATTTAGTTCTGCAAACTCTGTGATGATTTTCTTTAATTTTTCGTTTTCTTCATTAATCGCTTCTATTTTTTCTTGGAATTCTGTTTTATTTTTAGTACTTTCCTCTTTTTGCTCATCTAATTTTTTACTTTCTTCTTTTAATTTATTTAATCTTGTTTCAATTCGCCCAATATTGTCTCCAATGGCATTTATCTTTTCTTTTCCTGTTGCATAAGTGATTTCAATTTCCTGTAATTCTCTTTCAAAGCTAGAGGCTGTCTCTAAAACATTTTGAATAGAGGTTTCATAATTTTCTTTTTCTTGTTCTAATTTTTGTATTTGTTCTTCTAACTTTTTAATTTCTTTTTGTAGCTTTTCAATTTCTCTTCCTCTACCTAAGATGTTAACTGTCTTTTTCGCAACAGAACCACCTGTGATAGCCCCTGATGGATTAATCACATCTCCATCTACTGTAATTATTCTAAAGCTATATCCATTGTCTTTGGCAACTCTAATGGCTGTATCCATATCTTGTACAATCACAGTTCTTCCTAATAAATTTAGGATAATATTTTCATATTTTTTGCTATATTGAATTAGATCTGAGGCAATACCAATAATTCCATTGTTTTTGCCTTTGATTTTTTCAAGTTTCTTTCCTCTTACAGATGTAATTGGTAAGAAAGATGCTCTACCTAAGTTATTTTTTCTTAAATGCTCTATTAATCTTTTGGCGTCTTCTTCATTTTCTGTTACAATGTTTTGCAAGCTACTGCCTAAACACATTTCAATGGCTGTTTGATATTCTTCTGGAACCTCTATAATATTTGCTAAAACACCATGCATACCTTTTCCTAATTCTTTTGTGGTCTCACAATCTTTTAACAATGTTTTTACACTCTTAATATATCCCTCTTTTTCTTTTTCAGTTTCAATTAAGAATTTTAATTTTGATTCCTTAATTCGTTTTTCTCCTGAAAGCATATTGATTTTACTATCAAAATCTTTGATTTTTCTGTCTGCTTCTTCTTTCTCTTTGTTGACATCTTCTAAATCTGTTAAGATTTTGTTTCGTTTACTTTCAATTTCATAAAATTCCTTGGCAATTTCTTCTTTTTTCATTCTAGTACTATCTAATTCAGAAACATTGCCTGTTATCTCATTTTTGATTTGTGTTTGTCTTTTTTGATAGTTTTGATAATTAATATCTTGTTCACTAATACTTGCTTGTAGCTCATATTTTTTATCTGTATTTTCTTCTACTGTATTTTTATGTGCTTCTATTTCTAGCTCTTTACTAGATAATTTTTTGGTAATTTCTGCTAATTCGTTTTCTTTTTCTTCTAATTCTTTTGCAAATTTTTCTTTATTTTGTTTTAAATTTTCTTTCTTCTCTTCTTTTTGCTTTTTCTCCTCTTCTAGTTCCTTTATCCTTGCAGATAATTCCTCAATTTCTTTTTCAAAACGCTCTTTGTTCTGTTTATTATTTTCAATTCTTGTATTAGAAACATTGATATCTGAATTTAACATTTCGATTTCTTTTTTGCTTTCAAATCCTAAATTAGACATTTCTTCGATAGACTCTGTAATATTATCAATTTCTGATTTTAACTCTTCTTTCAAGGCTTTAATTCTTTCTAATCTGCCTTCTTCATCATTACATTGATTTTTATAGATTTCTTCATCTTTTACAATATCTTCTAACTCTTTTTTATATTTTTCTATATTGTATAAAAACAATCCAATTTCAATATTTTTTAATTCTTCTCTTAAATTTAAGTACTTCTTTGCTTTTTCTGATTGTTCTTTTAATGGCTCTAGATTGGTTTCGATTTCGGCTAAAATATCATTAATTCTTAGAAGATTTAATTTTGTATGTTCTAATTTTTTCTCACTTTCAGCTTTTCTCACTCTATATTTTACAATTCCTGCTGC
>CALWZZ010000005.1 GCA_944386145.1 uncultured Clostridia bacterium
TAGATTATGACCCAGGTGCTAGTGAAACAAATCAAGCAAATAGAATTAAATTATTGATGACTGTTGCTAAAGATAATTTAAAAATAAAACAAGCTAGAAAGGCAGCAATTGAGAAAGAAAATGAGGTTGAAGCAATAAAACAAACAAAAGAAATCAAAGAAACTCAAAAAATTAACAAGTAAAATTTGACATATTTTCTAAATTGTTGTATACTATTTATAGAAAGTAATTTTAACTAAATCTTTCATGTAAAATCAAATAAAAAATAGAGGAAGTTGCAGCTTCCTCTATTTTTATTTATGAAGGTGGTTTTATTGTACAATAAATATTTACTAATTACAATATTATTTAGAATTTTTATTGATAACTTATTTTTTTTGTGGTATTATTTACGAGAAAGGATTACTAACTATGAGTAAAAATTATTATGAAATATTAGAAATTGATAAAAATGCGTCACCAGAAATTATAGAAAAAGCATATAAAACTTTGGCCAAAAAATATCATCCTGATTTGCAAGATGACGCTCATAAGAAAGAAGCAGAAGAAACGTTAAAGAAAATTAATGAAGCGTATGAGACTTTATCAACCCCTGAAAAAAAATCCATCTATGACCAAACGATAGAATCTCATTCCATTTCTGAAGATGATTATAATGATTTGTATGAACAAAATCAGATTTTAAAAGAACAATTAAAACATACAAATCAATCTTCTAATCGTAATACAAATACACGGATACACGCAAAGCAACTTTTCTCACGCTCAAGAGCCAAATGCAAGAACAAATCCTACACATTTTCAAGACACTACTAATACTCAAAATTGTGAAGACGAATTAAGAAGACAAGAAGAAAATTTATATTATCAGCAACAATTACAAAATGCTAGAGAACAAGCTTACCATGATGCTTATATACAAGATTTAAAAAATAGAGGTTATAAAATTCGTTATAAAAAAACGTTTAAGGATTATGTTAAAGATTTTATTGCTTTAGTAATATTTGTTCTTATATTGGTATTATTATGGCAAATTCCTTTTGTTAAAAACTTTTTTATTGATTTTTATAATAATAATACATTCCTTCAAAGTATTGTCCAAATGTTTAAAAATTTGATTTAGTACATACTAAAAAGTATATACCAAATCAAATTTTTTTATTGTGTTATTCTATTCTTTTATCAATTTAAAAATTTCTTGTAACCTAATGTCATCTATATCGACTTACATTATTCTACTGAAAATGACATAACAAAATCATAATCATCTTTTAATTGCATAATAATTGTATTTTCAATTTCTTCGTCTGTTTCCCCTGTCATATCTGTTAAAACAATATATTGTGTATATGTTTGATTTGTCTCTGTAAATTGTCCTACTTGCAATTGATAATGTGATGGGAAATGTTCTCTCATGTATTGTTCAAATGCTTCTTCTGAACCGAAATTGTTATTTCTAAATGTTTCATCTAAATATTGATATGCTGAATGATAATCTCGATTATTTAACATGTCTACCCATCTATCAATATTCATTCTTACTTTCATTGTCGTATCTCCCTCATCATATGCTGTTTTGAAACTATCTGTTAAAATCGTATAAGTATCTAATTGTATCGTATAATTTAATATATCCTTTTCATTAAAGATATAGGTATTGTTATATTTATCTCTTCCTACATATTGTGTATAATCACTATACGTATTAGATAAATATTCATCTAAAGTGATACTTTTTATTTCATCTGTATTTTTTGTAATATAGTTTTCAAAATTTTCTAAACTGCCAAATCTCTCATTTCGATAAGTTTCATCAAATTTTTCATAAACTAACTCTGGTGCTGCTAATACTAATCGCTTATATTGGTTGATATAATCTCTTACTGTATTTTCAGTATTAATTGTTGTACTACTATATTGATTATTATCATTTTTTTCTATACTGGTAATATCTTGGCTAACAGAATTAATTTCATCATAATCTTGTGTAGTTGGTTCTATAGAAAATGTTCTGTTATTAAAATCCACATTAACAATTAATGTAACTTCACTGTCCAATTCATAATTCAAATTTTCGACTATTCCATAGGTTACAAATGTACTTACATTTTCATCTACTAACTTTTTCATTTGTACTGGTACAAAAAGCATTTGCTCTTCTTTTGTGTCCACATATTGTTCAAGATTTTGTGTTGTAATATTATTTTTTGAAATATATTCACTACTTAATAAATCTATGATAAATCCCATCTTATCATCTTCTGTTACAATTTCCACAAAATTTCCTGAATCATCTCGTCCATAATATCTAGAACTATTCATATTTAATGCTTGTATATATGCTGTTACTGCATTATTAACAATATTATATTCTGTTCTTTCTATTTCTTTTCTTTCAGTTGTTATATCCTCTAATTCCACCCCTGGTGTAACTGCATTTGCTTGTTCATTTTTTTCTCTTTGTTGAATAAGAACAATACTAATAATTAAAATAACAATAATAACAACAATGATTCCTATGATAATTTTCAATTTTTTCATATAACCCTCTCTTTTCTATACATCTAAGGCTCCAGAATTATTTGGTGATCTCCATACTTGAACATTTGCATTTCCATAATAACGACTAAACCATGCACTATATGGTCCTCCCAATGGTGCCCTTCCACTTGAAGAAACAACACCACAGTTTTGGTCATATACTAAACCATCACCTGCATAAATTAATACGTGATTTCCAACATCATTGATGACATCTCCTGGTTGAATTTCATCATGGCTCACTTGTGTCCATCCTGCTGCTGATAACATATCTGGAATTCCACCTGATCCTGTATAATTATAATTAAATGCATTAATTTGATCTGCTGTTAATAAGCCTGATTGATATAGCACAATAGAAACATACGTTGCGCAACATGCATATGGGTGTTGTGCGGCTGCTTCAATATCTCCCCATGTTAAGTTACTTAAAGAATAATGTACATTTCTTGCAATCATATCATTCATAACTTGCTCACAAACAGTTAAAATACTTCCACCTGTTACAACTGGTCTTTCTGTATCTTTAAACAATTCATAATATTCTCTTGCTTTTTGCTGTCTTTCGGCTTCTGTAGAATTTGACTGTGGTCTTTCAAATGTCCACATAAATGCACTTGCAGCTTCTTCTGGGGTTGAAGCATTTGCCCAACTCTCTGTTGTATATCCATGATTATTCATCAACTGATATTCTGCATATCCATTTCCTCCAGGTGTTAATTCTGCTATTAAAAATTCTATTTGTGTCGCTAAATCTGTCCATTCTTTTCCTTTTGAAGCTGCATAATCTCTCAATTGCTGATTTCTACCAGTAGAACCTCTATCATTGTTTGTCCATTGACATAATCCTATACCACCATTAAATTCGTTATAGCCATATTCTACGACATCATATTGAAATCTAGATTCTATCCAAATATTTCCCAAAACACCTGCTGCTGATTCTTTACTATATCCTGCATCTAATAATGCCCACCATATTTTTTCCTCTGTTGTAGCTCCGTACAAGTCCTCCATTTCCTGCTGCCACGAAATTGCTACTTCCAAAAGTATCTTCAAAATCAAATTCTGTTACACCATAATTCGTATTAGAAGCTAAAAACATTAAATATTTTGTTAAATCTAATAAATTAGCAGTTTTCTCATTATCTTCTACAAGTTTAAAGAACCAATATTCCTGCATTCTTCTATTCATATGTTCTTCTATATATAAGTCTACATATTTATCTGTCATAGGTTCTACTTTCATGTCTCCGCCACTATCGTATGTATTGGTTAGTCTATTAACAGTTGTTGCCGTTCTATGAATTTCTGTATATGTATACATTATATTATTTCCATCTTCATCGTCTAATCCTGTATCTCTTGATTCTTGTGCCACAATTTGTTCTTCACCACGTGTAACTGTTCCTTCTGTATACGTAACTTGTCCTGGTACATTTACAATAATTTCATCTTGGTCACCCATATTTAAAACACGTTCACTATAACTGTTTTCTTTATATGTTTTAACACACCAAGTTTCTATATAGGTAATATCTGTTTTTGTATTACAAGTTTCTGTAATCGTCCTTGTATGTTGTGAGCCATCTACTCGCCAGTCATGCGCGCTACCTGCTGCATTTCCTTCATTTGAAGATGTTTCTACTTTTACTTCTACATCTGTTAGTACTTCTGTTGTTGTTATATTATCTTGAAGTGCAATAACAATTTCACTATCTAATACAATGTCTGCTAATTCTTCAGAAAAATCTTCATATCCTGTGTCTATGTAATAGAATAATAAATATTCAAATGGCATATGATAATTTTGTAAAGCAGTCCTAAAATCCATTGCTGCATTTTCTTTTATTTCAACACTACCATCATTACTTAGTGTCCAAGTTAATGAAACCAATTTATTATCTTCATTTAATGTAAAATACTTTGTTGCTTCTTCTACATTTCCACTTGCTTTTAACTCTTCAAACTCTTCTGGCGTTACATATTTCATATTAACTACACGAGATTCTATACTACTTGTGATGGTGGTTGTTCCTGTTTCTGTTGCACTAATTCCTTCATGACTTGATTCTAAATAGGTTTTTATTCCATTTACAATTCCTTGTGCATAATTTTCAACACCATCATCTCTAATGACATCTGCGTCAACATTTCCTGTTAAAAATCCACCTTCTGTAACAACTGATGGAAATCCGCTAGAAGCTGCGTTTTCTATAATACTTAAACTTCCCACTGCTGTAATTTGTGTATCTGCACCTGCTCCACGGTTATCTAATCCCATTGCAGAAGATATACTATCTGATAATATTTCTGCCAATTGTTGAGAATATCCATCTCCTTCTTTATAGATAACTTCTACACCATTTGCGTCTGCATTTTCAGCAGCATTAAAATGGATTTGTATACATAAATCTGGATTTGCATCTCTTGCAAGCTGTGTTCTATCTTCTACCTTAATTCCTCCTGGATTATCTGAAGTACTTCCTGTTTGTACTACTGTCACATTGGAATATGTAGATTCTATCAGTTCTTGTACTCTTTCCGCTACTTGAATTGTTAGCTCTTCTTCTATTAAATCACCTGATGCAGCTCCTTGGTCGTCTGTGTTATTATGTCCTGCTGCAATTGCGACTGTAAATTGGTCGCCTTCTTCTCCAATAATTTCTCTTCCACTAGAATCTCTTGCTCTTGAACTTACAGTTGCATTTGTTCTAGTCGTCATTTCTGCCGAATTCGTTGGATTTATTGTAACTGTGTTAAACTCTGGCGTTAGAGAAGGTGTTTCATTGGAATCGATTGTATCTTCTCTATCATTATATTCTCCTTCTCCTCCACTAGAACGTATATTGATATCTTTTGATCTGATATATCCTGTAATATCTCCACTATTGACTTCAATATAGAATACAACTGTATCATTTAAATGATCTTCAACCTTCTCATAATTTCCTGTATAAGTTACCTCATCAGATTTATTAATAATTACATAACTAGAGTCTTCATTTTGTTTCTTTATCCATACATTAGCCTCTTCTTCATATACATAGGCATTATTATATAAAACAAGTTTTTTTCCCTCTTCCCAACTTTTAATTTCTTCTTCTCTTGGTGTTAGTGATACATCTGTAAAAGAGCTTTCTGGTTCTAATACACTGGTTTCTCCTTGTCCTGTATTTTTCATTTCACCAACAGCCTTATTCGGTGTTACTCTTTTAACATCAATTACACCTTGGAAGCCACTTTCTCCTTCTGGAATTTCTCCTCCTAAGTTAGGAAATTTGGTTACCACTTCTGCCTGAATTAATTTTTTCAAAAAGTCCACATCGTTTGGCACATCGTGATATGAACTACTCGTATTTATAGTTTCAATGATATCTTCTAATTTTGTATCAATATCATCAACAAAATCTAAATAATATCCTGTTTCACTATTTCCTTTGATTTGAATTAGCTCTGCCACATCTTCAATTTCTAAATCTTCATAAATTTTAGTTGCACTATTTAATCCAAAAATAACTTCATTAATCCATGAAAAAAGTATGCTGGCCAGTACTAAAATACTTAAAATTGAAACGATTTTTATTGTAATAGGAAGTGCTATAATTGTTTTTCCTACTTGTTTGACAAATCCCTTTACTTTTCCGAATATTTCCATTTTATCACCTCTTTTCGTTCATTCATAGTTCCATTTCAAAAGTGCTTCTTTCTACTTCATCTCCATTTTCATATGTATTATAATCTAATATGATATCTCCAAATGTAATCCCAGTTATCACAATTCCCTCTCTATATGTATCACTAAATCTTATAGAAATTCTTTTGGTTTCTCCTGGTTCAAAAGTTAATTCTTCTTCATTATTTTCATATAGAAGAGAACTATATCGATTTCCTAAATCATCTGTAAGATATGTTGTATTGGTATCTTCTCTTGAGTCTAATAAAATGGTTGTATCTGTTTTATTGGTAATTTCAAAAGAATAAATTTCATAATTCATAAATACTTGTGAATCTCTCACAGTAATATCTAATACATCATTACTATAATCTTGAAAAATATTCTTTATAGCAATTAAGTTATTAATATTTAATTTATATTCTCCATCTTCTGGTGTAATGGTTACATAGTCTTCATAATATGTATCATTTGAAATTCCTGTTGCTAGCATGTTGTCAAAAATTCTTACCTGATAAATATATAAATCTCCTGATTTTATGTAAGATTGAAAAGAGAAATCTTTATCGCCTGAAAACTTTTCTGAACAGTAAGAACTTTCAAATACTTCCTCTGTTGGATATAATACATCAATTGTTTCTTGGGCTAACAAATTGTATGCTTTTCGTGGCTCATGATTTGTACAATAATTGAAAAATTGCTCTATAAGATTTCCAAAATCTTTTCGATATTGTTCTGGTACATCTTCATCTGATAGTATTGATTCACTTTGACTATCATAAGAAACAACATTAGATAATGTTGTTTCTTCTTCTAGAATATTTCGATTTTGCTCTTCTATTTGATTTCTCGAAATAGAATTTAGTACTTGAATAATTACTAGGATAAATATAATTCCTAATATTGTTGCCCACACTTTTAATCGATTTTGACTATAAAATCTTAATAATTTATGCATATAGCCCTCCTAAAGATCTCTCTATTCTTTATTTATTGGATTTTTATTTGTTTTTTCTTGGTCTGCCTGGTTTTCTTTTTCCTGTTTGACTAGGTGTTGCTTGTTTTCCTGCTTTTTTAGAATTTCCTTGATTTTGCCTTCCTGAATTATCAATATTATCTATTGATTGTCGTCCTATCTTTCTTATTTCTCTCCTTTTTTCTACTGATGATTCTTGTTGCTTTTGTCTAACTTGTGTATATTTAATTGATGTATCTTGTTGCTTTTGTTTAGCTGTTGTATTGTTTCTATCTTGTGATTCCTTCCTTATTATTTTAATTGGTGTTTCTTGTTGCTTTTGTGATGATTCTTGTTGTATTTGTCTAGCTGGTGTACTGCTTCCACTTCCTGATCCACCGCTTATTGATCTATCTATTTGTTGTGTCGAACTTGTTTGACTTCTTCTTGAATTTCCACTTGGTACAGGTGTTGGAGAATTTCCTCCTGAACCTCTTGGTACAGGTGTTGGAGAATTTCCTCCTGAACCTCTTGGTCGAGGTGTCGGCGTACCTCCTCCTTGACCTTCTGGTGGATTATTTGTTTGTGTATTATTTGTTTGTGGATTATTTATTGGTGTTTGTTGTGGTTGTCCAATTCTTGTTCTACCCTCACGTCTACGTAACTCATATGTCTTATCTGCACCTAACATTTGTGACGTCATTTGCATAACTTTTAGTTGGTCATTTGGATTTGATACCATTGTTTGTACTCTTTCTTCCATGCTTCTCATCTTATCTTCATCTTCTATATCATTTTTCGTGTAATTTTGTTTCTTAATAAATGCTGCTGCATCCACATATTGTTGATGGCTACCACTTGATAATGAGCCCGTATTCTTAAATTCTGTTTTCATTGCATCTTCCGCTAATTTATCATCTACTCCTGCTTCCATTAAATCTGCTTTTGCATTGATTACGTCTTCTACACTACCATTATAATTATTTTCTGCTATCCATTCTTCTGCTTTATTTCTCTCTATTTTGCTCCTTAACATCCTACTTCTTGCTTGTTGATTTTGCCTATCCATCCTTTGTTGTCTTGCATATGAAGCTCCATAAACATTTGCATTCCATTTATCTTGCATGCTATCCAATCTATCATTCATTCTGTTAAATCTTTCTGGTGCACTTATTACTGCATTTGCTGCTTTACCTGCTAAATTATTAACATTTTTTCCCATTAAGTTTCCTGCCACTGCACCAGCTGCTGTATATGTAAATGCTTTTGAAAAATCTCCTGTTGTGGCTGCTGCTGATAATCCTACTATTCCTCCTCCTATTGTTCCTACTGTTCGTACAAGGCCTCTTCCCGCAAATGCTGCACCTTTTCCTAATGTTTTGGCACCTGCTATTCCTATCATTTTAGCTGCTGCTTTTTTATTCATTGGTGGACGACGTCTATTTATATCGTTGTCACTGTATTCTGGTGGATTTGCTCCATTATCTCGACTTCCTGCACTATCTGGATTTGAATTTGGATTATTATTTAATCCTGGAACATAATATGCATCTTCCCCTTCATTTAATTCATCTACATTATTTCTTCCCATCATTTGTGCAATTTCATCATCATTATATCCTGATTCTCTTAATATATTTCCATATTCTTCATTAGAATATTGTCTTCCTTCATCGTCTGCATATGCCTCTCTTGCCATTTGATCTCTTTCTGCTGGATCAAATTCATCCGTGCCATATTTTTCATCATATGCATCTAACATTGCTTGTTGATTATTCCTTGTATTCTCTCCATTCTCTCCATTATCACTACCATTATTAAATGCATTTAACATTGCTTGTTGATTACCTCTTGTATTTTCTCCATTGTCTCCATTATCACTACCATTATTAAATGAATTTAATTTATCAGAATCATCTCTTTTTGCAAATTTGATTCTTCCATTATCTCCATCATCTTCATCACTACTACTTCCACCACTATTTCTTCTTTTTGTTTTTGAATTTCCACCACTTCCTAATTTAGATAATGAATTCATAGCTTGCATTGTAAGGGCTCCACCCGCAAATGAACCAAAGTCTCCTTCTGTTTGAGATTGATCCAATCTGAACATTTTCTTGATAAATTTCTCTGCTGGTATTAAGAAGAACATTGCAACAATTGCATAGATTGGGTTATTGGTTGCCAAATCGATTGCAGATGATACAAATACAAAGTATAAAATTAAATGTACTGGTTGTATAATGGCATTCATGATATATTCTTTAAACCATAAATTAAATGCCTGTGCATGTCCATCTCCTGCTTTATCAATTGGATATGTAAGTGCTACTAATGGTGCTATCATTGTAAAAAATGCCATCCATAAAAACCTTTTATAGTATAAAAAGGTAAACATACATGTATAAATAACTAATGCCAAATAAACAATCGTATAAGCTGTTGCATCTTGCCATTGATCTGCTTGTGCTCTAAATCTTGCTAGTCCAATTAAATTGGTTCTAAATCTAAAACTTGCGTTTGCATTTTTACTTTCGTCACTATGTGTTGCTTCTACAACAATGCCAGCATTAATTTCAGTTGAAAATAATGCATTAACATTGTCCACTAACATCAAAATACCTGACATAATAAAATGTATAACAAAAACCAAACATAATGCCATAAACCAATCTCGAAGAGATTCTTTGTATTTTGCTTTATCTGCTGCGGTAGAACTAATTAAAATTCGAATTCCCAAATATACTAATACAGACAATAGTCCTACAATCGCAATATTTCTAAAAGATCGATACCAAGAAGCAATTGTATATTGTAAATTTCCTGCTGCTGATTCTGATGCTTCCATTGCAGTTTCATCACCTGAAATGACTGATGTATAATTATTAGGACTTAAAAAATTTACGTCCAAAGCCGCTATATTGTTTGCAAAAATATTTTCTGGTGAATATAACATGTTGGGAACTTTATAAGTAGATGCATCTAATAAAAATGTCTTGTCATCCATATAATCATCAGGTATAACTACCAAACGTTCCAGTTCTTCATTTGAAAGATCCCAAACACCATTTGTTAGCCATGACCCTGAATCTTTCTCTAGGTTGACATCATCTTGATCTAACATTGCAGAAAAGAATTCATCAGAGCCTAGCATAAATTTATTTAAGGCTCCCATGACAACATCTCCTAAAGCTGCAAACAATTGTACAACCTCTTTTAATAATCCTCCTGCAATACCATTTCCATCATCATCAGCATATACATTTTTAGGTATTATACAAGTAAAAAGTATCACGACAATTACTAAGGCTATTACTATCTTTTGTATGATCTTGAATTTTGTATAATTCTTCATTTTTTCCTCCTATTTTAGTTAGCCTGTCCTTTTTCTCATCTTTGCTAATTTATTTAAGTTGGTCTCCACAAATTCAAATTCTTTAGCAGTTGGTGTAATTTGCAAAATGGCTGTATCTCCACCTACCTTCAAAAGACCTTCTCCTTTTAAACATGTGATTAAGAAGTTTGCTTCTCCATCACTTAATTTGAATACTTGTTTTAGTTGCTCAATTTCAGATTTATCTTGTGCTAAGAATAATTTTGTATCTGATGATGTTAACACTGCTTGTGCTTCTGGTTTTTCGTAAAAGTCTTGAAATCTTTGAGATATAATAGCTAATGATACATTTCTTTTTCTAGCACGTCTTGCCATTGTATTTAAAAAGTCTACGGCTTCTGGATATGGCAATAACATCCAGGCCTCATCTACTAAAACCCTCTTTTGTCTTGCTCTTTTTCTATCTTCACTATTTTTCTTAACATATTTCTCCCATATCCATGAAAGTAATATTTGTTGTGCAAGTGGTCTTGCAAACCTTTCCTCTAGTTGAGATATATCTAAGTTAATAAATGGCGCTCCATCTAGCAATTCAAATGTAGATTGTCCATCAAAATAGGCCATCTGACCATTATATTCCCTAATATATTGTCTCATAACTTTTAATAGATAACTGTAATGGTATTGATAATCCACATTTTTATTTTCTTGTGCCTTTTTCTCTATTCTTTTATACCAACTACCAATTGTTGGCATTTCTTTTTTATCTTTATATAATTTATCGCCTTTTTGGAAACTTTCTCCAGATTTATAAAGGCTCATTGGATTATTGGTAATTCCTAAGCTGGCATATTCTTCTGACACAGCTTCTGCAATAACTTGTTTTGTTACCTCATTTACTTCTTGACTTCTTGTACTACCTCTTGCCATTGTTAATAATGCTTGTGTAACGTCTTCTACTTTATTCTCTACATTTAATACTGTTCTTTCTCTACCAGTAATTTCATCTTTTACATTTTCTGGTTCAATATCAAATAAATTAATAACCGTTTTTGAACTTGGGCTTAGTACAACATTAATTCCCCCTAAGCTTTCTGCTACGACTTGATATTCCCCTTCTGCATCTAGTGCTAAACTTTCAATTCCCATTAATACAGATGATCTTGATATCAATGTTTTCATTGTTACAGATTTTCCGGCACCAGATTTTGCAAATATAACCATATTATAATTGGTTAAAGATGGATGGAAATTATCAAATAAAATTGGTGTTCCGGTTTGTTTATTAAATCCT
This sequence comes from uncultured Clostridia bacterium, assembly GCA_944386145.1. Classification (GTDB taxonomy): domain Bacteria; phylum Bacillota; class Clostridia; order TANB77; family CAG-508; genus CAG-269. Next base: position 11,801 of record CALWZZ010000005.1, read on the forward strand.
AATGGTACACCTGTAGAATGTCCTACTTCTGATGTTGTGAATGGAAATACGGTTCCCATTGATCTGCTATCGAAAGAATGTACTTTTTTAACTTTATCATCCATTAGTGGTAAATTTGATTTGAAAGCTTTTTCTTGGATTGCCCATGCACTTTTAATACCTACTAATGATTTTGAAACTTCTGTTGCAAGCATTTTTGTTAATCTATCTAAGTCTTCTAGACTGTATGCAAACAAGGTAGAAATAATAGACGCTTCATACATTTTGTTATACCCTGCTGCAATTTCATCTCTTAATTGTTCTGCTTCAAATCTTTTTTGGCTTAATGTACTTTCCCTATTAATATTTCCTCTATCTGCGGCAACAAGCCTTTCTGTCTCTAACTCATTTATTACTTTATTTAACTCATTTTGTGATCTTGATTCTGGAACTGGTGTAATATATATAGAGGTATTAACATCTCCGAAAAAGTACAAATCCCTAAACAACTCTGGGAAACTACACATACGTGGTAATGTTGAAACAAAAAAGCTTCTTGCATATCTTGTTACATTTGATATAATTTCCAGATGATCAATTTTAGAAGCATCTATACCTGATGGAGCTATAATCTCTTTAATCGTACGCTTTTTTAAAATTCCAGGTTCTTCACTATTCATTAACTGCCTTTGCATTTCTTGTTCTTGTAGCTTTCTTTTGGACTTTCTCATTTGCGTCTCCTCCTTCATCACTTTCAATTTCTTTAATTGCTTCTTCAGCCACATCTTGTCCAACATGAGATTCATTTTCTTTTATAACCAGTGCTGCCATTCTTCTGATTAATTCATCTAAATTATCTTCTTTTTCCTTAGCAATTTGTTCTGGTTTTGATCTCACCTTTTCAATGGTTTCATTTGCTAAATCAATTGCTCTATCACGAATTAAGTCATCTAACACTTTTATTTTCTTTTCATATACATCTTCTGATGTTGAATATAATTCTTCATATCCAGCCATCATAGCTTTATCAATACCAAATATTTCTGAATCGTCTCTGTTATATGCCACATATAATAATTCTACTAATTCTTTTGAAGATAATATCTTTCCGCTTACGGAACATGAAGATAAGGTCCTAATAATTGCTTGTGCATTTGTATATAATTCAGAAAAAGCAATATTTCTAATTTCATCTTTGTCATATTTTTCTGAACTTTCTTCAACAAAATATGGAATAATGATAAAATACTTTTTATTTAAAATATTTTTATTCAAACTCATTTTTTCTGTATTGCTTACAATATCTCTTCCATATTCTAAAAGATTTCTTTGTTTTGTTAGTTCAAACCAATATTCATCTAAATCTTCTTGTGTATATGCGTCTGAATCTCTCATTTGGTTATAGCGAAATGCCATTTGGTTATATTTATCTTCTATATCTTTTACTTTTGATTTGTATGTAGCAATACTTCCCTCCAGATTGACGGTTCTTGTTTGAATATAAATTTGTATAGGATGTCTTAAGGTATTTAAGAATTGTTGAAATCCTTCTTCTACACCTACTTTTTCAACTTTTGACATTAAGTCATAGTTAATTCCTTGACATTCTACAACCATTAAATATCTTTTTCCATTTTTTTGAACAATCATATTATCTTCTATTTTATCAAATTCCATAAAGTCATAAATCGATTGTTTATTATATTGCTTATATTCTCCTGTTGTCTTATTTTTATCATCATTTTTGTTATTTGCTGGTGTATTACTTTTTTTATTTGTTTCTCTCTTCTGGCTACTATCTCTAAATTTTAAAACAACCAATATGACTACTAAAATAATAAAAATTGTAAAAGCTACGCCTAATGCAATTGATAGTATTCCTGATAATGCATTTGTATCCATATTATCCATCTTTTGTTTCCCCCTCTACATTCTTTTTTTCATCTTGATAAATGTATATTTTATTTTTTTGCATTTTAAATTCAATATATCGTTTAATAACCTCATCTATGTTCTCTCCGCCAGTTTTCTTTGTAATTTCAAATGCTGTTGTCTCTGGCACTTTAAAGGTTCCTATCAAAAAGCCAATTAGTCCAAAAGCACCTACAAATATAATTCCAACAAAGTTCATTCCAATCATGCTAAAAATCAAATAAAAGATAATTCCTATAGCAGCTCCCGCCATAGTAAATAACAAAGCTTTTACTGAAAATATAAATAGTATTCTTCCTTCTCCCTTTACATTTCTTGGTAGATTATATGGTCCCATATCATTCTCCCTTCTAAAAACACTTTTACTTATATTTTATTATAACAAAAAAACGCAAAAATTGTAACGTTTTTGCATAAAAAAGTATAAAATAATATATTTTTAATATAATTGTAATATTTGTGTAACAGAAAAACAGAAATTAGATGATCTAATTTCTGTTTTCTAATGATAATTTCCTTCTAAATTTCCAATTATTATGACATATTGCTGAAGAATTCGTAAATTACGTTTGCAAATACTGAACCTGCGAAAATTAATGCTGCACCAACAATATATGGAATCATTGATTTTTTGTATTCTGATTTTTCTTCTGCACTTCCTAACATATATTTAATACCTAGAACAACAATAATTGCTACTGCTAAAACAACACCTACAACTCTGAAAATTCCTATAATGTTATTTCCTAATTCTGTTATTTGTGTTGTACCAGTTGGTTCTGATGTACCTGATATGTCACTTGGTGTTAATGCAAAACAACTTACTGTAATAGATATGATTGCCATTGTTATTAAAATCATACTTACTATTTTTACTACAACCTTATTCATATTCCTTCCTCCTTTTATCTCTAAAATATTAAATACCTATCTACCTTACATTATAACATTTAAAAAAACTTTTTTCAACATTTTTTATATATTTTGTGCAAATTGATATATTAAGTTTGGTAAAGTAGTACCTGTAAATAGCATAAATGCACCTATTATATAGGGTTTTAATGTTTGTTTATAATCTGCTTTTTCTTCTACACTACCTAACATATATTTTATACCTATTGCTATTAATGCTCCAACAGATACGACTGTTCCTACTGCTTGAATAATTCCTAAAATATTATTGGTTACATTTTGTAAAGTTTCTGAATCTGGATTTGTTCCTCTATAATTTTCTAAATCTCCTAATCCAAAATCTTGATTACCTGTACCACCATTTTCTGCACCTTCTCCCATTACCTTTGCATATGTGAAATTATATGGTATTAACATTAATATAATAACTATGACTGTGATAAAAAAAATTTTTTTCATACCCATCACCTCATATTCCTTGCAAAATTGTTACAACTAATTGCCAGATACCAAATCCAGCAAATACAATGACACAGCCCGCTACATAAGGAACTAACAATTTTTTTGCTTCTGCTCTTTCTTCTATTGGAGCTACCATTAATTTTATGCCAATGATTGCTCCTACTATAACAGCAACCGCAACGCCTACAGCTAATAAAATGTTATACATTGTTCTTGAAAAATTTTGTAAATTATCTGGATCAAGTTTTAATTCTCCTGTTGATGTAAAACGATTTCCATCTGTTATTACTTCTTCTAGACTTTCTTCTGCATTATCATTTGAACCTAATTTTGTAGGATAATTATATATTGGAGATTCTGCTGTATCAAAGGCCTCATCATAATCATCATCATATAAATCTGATACTGTCGCACCATCTACTTTTTTCTTTAAGACCTCTTTTCCTTCGGTAGGGTAATCAGAAGCATCGATTGTTTCTTTCCATTTATTTCTTAAATCAGTTGATAATCCTGCGGAATCTGGATTGTTTTTATTCAACCAGTCTCTGATTTCTTCAAGAGACCAATCCATCATCTCTTCTTCATCTAAGTTATCTTTTTGCTCTTCTCCTGATATTTGAGTTAGTCTGGTTTGTAGTGCAGTCTTTATCTTTTTCACCGCACTCATCTCTTCATTCGAAATTGTATATACAGGGTCTCCAACTTGTGTTGGCACTGTATTCTCACTTTCATACGTTTTTACCTTTGTTAGCCAGTCTTCAGTTTCTTCTCTGTTGAATGATGAAATTCTCTCCTCAACTGCTTTTCGATCATCTAGATAATCTTGTACAAGGGCTTTTACAAGGGCTTCATCCTCTTTATCCATTGCTTTTACTTCTGTCATACAACACACCAAACATAAAACCATAACCATACATATAAAAATGATTTTCATAAATATTTTATTTCTTATCATTGCTTTCCCCTCCTTCATCTCAAAATATCGCTCTTACTATTATTATACTTCATTTTTTCCGAATTTTCAACTATATTTTCGTATTCTTCACCATGATATGCTTTCTATTTTTTAGAAATATAACATATATTTCCCCCCTTAGTGCAAAAAAGAGTTTAGTTCTTAAAAAAAACTCTAAACTCTTTTTTTATTCTTTATTTTGTTTGGCGGAGATGAGAGGGTTCGAACCTCCGCGCCCCTTTCGGGACCTAACTGTTTAGCAAACAGTCCCCTTCACCACTTGGGTACATCTCCATATATGTTTTTATAAATAAAAGTTAGATAGTTTAATCTTATCTAACTTTTATGTTGTTGGCGGAGAGGGTGGGATTCGAACCCACGGTACGCTACAAACGCACGCCAATTTTCAAGACTGGTGCCATAAACCAACTCGACCACCTCTCCATATCTCAGACAAATGTCCAGCGACAGTATTTATCTTAGCATTTTTAAGAACATTTGTCAATAGCATTTTCTATATTTTTTGCATTTTCGCGTTTCCTTATTCATATATATCGAAATCATCTATTTTTCCAATACATTCCATTGTATTTTTAATATATTCTTTTGCTTTTTCCACTTCTTGATAAATAACTTTTTCACTTCCACTATAAATTAAGAATTGTGTATTTTTCATTTGTTTTATTTTTTCTATTAATCCATCTTCACCTTGACTACCCAAATTTCCTTTAAGTGGCAAATCAAAATCTCCATTATTTCTTTTTAATGGTACCATATATAGTGCCGCTTTTTCTGAAAGGACAATCACATTCTTCTCATTATTTTCAATATACTGTATAACCGTTTGATTTTTCTCATATTCCTTTTGAGTTATAACACCTCCAAAAAAAGGGTTTTTCCATGAATATGGGTAGCTTTCACTTTCTATTGTATTTTTCCATTCTAACAGATGATATCCTGAAAAAGCAATTAGCCCTATAATACATATTAAATTTATTACTTTCAAAATTTTATTTATATTTTTTTCAAAATCTTTAAACAAATAATATATACTATATACTAAATTGATTACACTAAAATAGATGGCTAGCATAACATGAAATTCGTTAACAATTGGATATGCCATAAATGCAAATATAATAGAGAATATTAATAGTCTTTTTATAGTTTCTTCCTGTTGTTTTGAAAAACATTTCTTTTTTAAAATGAATATATTGGTAACAATATTGATTCCTATAATACCAACTAAATAAGCTAAACTTCTTATTTCAAAAGCTGTGTTTTTATCAGCAAATTCCGATATACTGCCAAATGCGTAATCAAAAAAAGCATATATATTATTATTAAGAAGTAAAATTAATAAAAATAGTATTAATCCCAATGCCATAAATGCAAAATATTGTATGCCTTTTTCTATTTTTTCTTCCTTAGAATTATCTGAAACAAGCAAATAAAGAATATTTGCAATGATATAATATATTCCTATGGTTTGTTTTGCTAAAAATGTTAAAACACTGATGATTGCTTGTAATATATAATTTTTATGAAATCGTTTACTTGTTAAAAAATACATTCCTAAAATAGCAATTAACATAGCCATTTGATTATAGTTTCCCCCTGTTCTTAGTAAAGGAAAACTAATTATTTCCGAGAATCCTAAAGTAATAAATCCCAAAGTAACAAAAAGCGAAATTGGTTTTGATATTCCTAATTTTTTTAGCAATTTATAACAAAGTAAAAAATAGATAGCCATAAAAACACAATGACTTATTCTAAAAATAACTAGATTTGCTCCAAAAATACGGAATATAAGTTCTGTACACCAAAAGAACAATGGTGTGTCAATAACATTAAATTCCTTATATATTTCATATCCATTATATAATTTATATACACTTTGAAAATTCCATATCTCATCTATAGCTAAAATTGACATATTAAGCGTAACGCCTATAGAAATACAGAATATCACAAAAAAGATGATGATATCATCTTTTTCTTTTATTTTGTTAATTATTTTATTCATTATTCCTTTATCCTATATATATTTTGATTTTCCATTGCTTTTTGAATAGCTTGTTGCTCTTCTTCTGAAATAGTATATGTTGATTTTCCATTTTCTACAGGTTTTGCATAAATATTAGACATTTCTCTAGAATAAATACCATTTAATACTACCCCATTATTCTTTTCATCTAACATGGCAAGTGCAAAACTTAAATCACTTCCTGTATCTTTAAATGCATTGTATCTTACAATTCCAATTTTTTGTATACAATTTGCCATGTTTGTATCTATTGCATTAATTAGTCCTCGAATTTCCGCATTTTGTTTTTCTACTCTTTCTACTCGATACATGTAATTTTCAAGGTCTTCTTCTATATTATTTCCGTTCCCTAATTTATTAATAAATGTTTTATATTTTTTATTTATTGAAAATAATTTTACTAGTAAAACAATAAAAGCGATTACGAGTATGCATAAAATCACAGATATTACAATTAGAAATGTATCTGTTCTTAAAAAATCCATGAGCATTTCCATTTATTACATCATTCCTTTCTGAAGTATTCCTTTGGTTAAAATGCCTTATTTTTCAACCTTTTTGTCTATTTGATTAATCCTAATATTCTTTCTAAATCATCATTTGATGTGTATTCTATAATAATTTTTCCTCTTCTTTTTCCTGGGTCTAATCTTACTTTAGAGCCAAAGAAACTTTGGAAATTATCTTCTATACTTTTGTATAAAATATGATTCCTATCTAATTCTTCTTTTGTTTCTTTTGCTCTTGCTTTTTTCTCAACTTGTCTAACGGTTGCACCTCTTTCTAACATTTGTACAGCTGTTTTATATTGTTTCTCTGGATCTGTAATCGCTAATAATGCTTTACAGTGTCCTTCTGATAGTTTTCCTTCTTTTGCCATTTCCAATACACGTGGTTCTAGATTTAAAATTCTGACAATATTCGCAATGGTGCTTCTTCCTTTTCCTAATTTTTTAGCGACTTCTTCTTGTGATAATCCATAATTATCTATTAAGGTTCTAACACCTACCGCTTTTTCATAAGGATTTAAGTCTTCTCTTTGCATATTTTCAATTAATGAAATTTCTGAGTTGATTCTTTCATTATCTTCTCTAATAATTGCTGGAATTTCTGTTAATCCTGCTATTTTAGACGCTCTCCATCTTCTTTCTCCTGCAACAATTCCATAATATCCATCTTTTTTTGTAACAACAATTGGTTGAATTAATCCATATTCTTTAATAGAATCTGCTAATTCTTCTAATGATTCTTGGTCGAAATTTTTTCTTGGCTGGTCTCTATTAGGCTCAACCTCTGTTATTTTTAAGTTTTTTAGTGTATCATTTTCTTGCATTTGTTCTTCTTCTGGTGCTGGTCCAAATAGGGCGTCTAGTCCTTTTCCTAATCCTGACATTTTTGCCATTGTAATTCCTCCTATCCTATATTTATAATATCAATCCAAATTACGATTTAATTTTAGTAATGACAATTGATAAACTTCCTATGTTATTAAAGTTTCTTGTTTACATAATTTATATCATGTGTTTTGCTTTTTTCTCTTCTTCATTGATTTTTAAAAATTCTTTTGCAAATTTCATATATGCCTTTGCCCCTTTTGATTTTGGGTCATATTCTGTAATTGGCATACCATAGCTTGGTGCTTCACTTAGCCTTACATTCCTTGGTATAACTGTTTTATAGACTTTATCATTAAAATATTTTTTTACTTCTTTTACAACCTGATTAGATAGATTTGTTCTAATATCATACATCGTTAATAATGCTCCTTCTATCATAATCTCCTTGTTTAGATGTTTTTTTACTAGATTTACAGTATTTAGTAGTTGTCCTAATCCTTCCAATGCAAAATATTCACATTGTACAGGTATTAATACACTGTCTGAAGCTGTGAAAGCATTTAATGTGATTAGTCCCAAAGATGGTGGACAATCAATAAAGATATAATCAAATACATCTTTTACATTTTCTAATTTTTCTTTTAATCTTTGCTCTCTAGACATCATTGATACCAATTCTACTTCTGCCCCTGCTAAGTTCATATTTGAAGGACATAACACTAAATTTTTTATGACTGTCTTTTGAAGAGCTTCTCTTATTTCTGTATCATTTACCAATATGTCATAAGTAGAAAATTCTACTTCTTTTTCTATTCCCAAACCGCTTGTAGCATTTCCTTGTGGGTCTGCATCGATTAATAACACTTTTTTACCTTTTTTTGCTAATATAGTACTTAAATTTACGGTTGTTGTTGTCTTTCCAACCCCACCTTTTTGGTTTGCAACTGATATGATTTTTCCCAAAATTCTTCGCCTCCATTTATAGTTAACATTTACTCTTTTGTTTATTTATGTTCTACTATAATCATATATAAAGATAAAAAAAAAGTCAATAAAAATCTGCAATTTTTTTGACTTTTTTTCTTTTATTTTTTCTTTAATTATAAAGCGGATCTTTTGAAGGTGTACCAGGCTTTCTAGGATATTTTGATGGGGTTAACTTTCTTTTTTCTATAAGAATAATATTTCTTTTATTATCACTTTTTGGAAGTATAAATGTATCCACTTTTTGAATTTTCCCTCCTAGTATATCTATTGCCTTTTGACTTTTTGAAAATTCTTCTTCTATTTCGGCTCCCTTCATGCAAATGCTAATTCCTCCAACCTTAACCATTGGTAACATATATTCTGAAAGTGTCGTTAAGTTCGCTACCGCTCTTGAAGTCGCGATATCGTAGCTTTCTCTATATTTACGATTTTTACCATATTCTTCAATCCTAGCATGAACTGTCTCTATTTTTTTTAATCCCAGCTGATTGATTACTTCTTCTAAAAAGTGAATTCTCTTATTTAAAGAATCTAATAATGTAACTTCTATATCTGGTCTCATAATTTTTACTGGTATGCCAGGAAAACCTGCACCTGTTCCTATATCAATTAATGTCTTATTTTTATCAATATACTTTAAAATTGTTACAGAATCTATGAAATGTTTTAATATAATTTCTTTTGGCTCAACAATTGCCGTCAAATTCATTTTTTCATTCCATTCCAATAATAGTTGCATATATTGATAAAATTGTTGCAATTGTTCCTCTGTAAACTCTATACTAATTTCTTTTCCATATTCTATCATTAAATCAAAAAACGTTTTTCGTTCCATTTCCTTTTTCCTTTCTTGGTCAATTTGGTCAAATGGGGACGTGCCAAAATGGACAATTTTTGTTCAAAAGGGACAGACCTTATTATTTAATTATATATAATTTTTAAGGCCTGTCCCTTTTGAACAAAAATTGTCCATTTTGGCACGTCCCCAATTAACCAAATTTCTCCTTTCCTTTAACAATTTCTATTTTTCTTTCAATTGTTGCAAATAAATTAAAAGCACAGATACATCAGCTGGTGAAACCCCTGAGATCCTTGAAGCTTGTCCAATAGAGTGTGGTTTAAATTTATTTAATTTTTGTCTTCCTTCTAAACTAATTCCTTTAATTGTTTCATAGTCGATTTCTTCTGGTAAGATTTTTTCTTCTAATTTTTTAAATTTTTGTACTTGTTCTTCTTGTAATTTGATATATCCTTCATATTTTACTTGTATTTCTACTTCTTCTTGTTCTTGCTTAGAAAGTTTTGGTCTATTTTCATCAATTTCTGCCAATTTTTCATAGGTTAGTTCTGGTCTTTTTAATAATTCAGACATTTTTGTACCTGTTGTTAATGCTGAAGTTCCTTGTTTTTCAAGAAATTCATTGACTTTTTCTGTTGGTTTTACAATACATTTTTTTAATCTTTCTTTTTCTTTCTCAATATTTTCTTTCTTATTTAAAAATCTTTTATATCGTTCGTCTGATATTAGCCCAATTTCATGGCCAATTTCTGTTAAACGTAAATCTGCATTGTCTTGTCTTAAAAGTAGCCTATATTCTGCCCTAGAGGTCATCATTCTGTATGGTTCATTGGTTCCTTTTGTTGCAATATCATCTATTAAAACCCCAATATATGCTTGTGACCTATCTAAAATTAATGGTTCTTTTCCTTTTATTTTTTGTGTGGCATTAATTCCTGCAATTAATCCTTGTGCAGCTGCTTCTTCATAGCCAGACGTGCCATTAATTTGTCCTGCCATAAACAAACCGTCTATTCCTTTATATTCCAAGGAAAGTTTTAAGTTAGATGGGTCTATACAATCATATTCAATGGCATATGCTGGTCTTGTAAATTCTGCATGTTCTAAGCCTGGTATTGTTCTATAAAGAGCAATTTGTACATCTTCTGGTAAAGAGGAACTCATTCCTTGTATGTACATTTCTTCTGTGTCTAAGCCAACAGGCTCTACAAAAGCTTGATGTCTTGGCTTATCGCTAAATCTAACCACCTTATCTTCAATAGATGGACAATATCTAGGACCTGTCCCTTCTATTTTTCCTGCATATAATGGAGATCTGTGTAGATTATCTCTTATAATTTTATGTGTTTTTTCATTTGTATATGTTAAATAACAATCTACTTGCTCAAATTCTTTTGGTTCATCTTCAAATGAAAATGCTTCAATTCCTTGATCTCCCTTTTGTACTTCCATTTTGCTAAAATCAATACTTCTTCTATTAATTCTCGCTGGTGTTCCTGTTTTAAACCTTACTAGAGGAATTCCTAAGTTTTTTAATACATCTGATAATTGATTAGCAGCTGCTACCCCATCTGGTCCGCTTTCTTTTGAAAATTCTCCAATAAAAATTTTTCCTTTTAAGTATGTACCTGTTGCTAAGATGACGGCTTTTACGCGATAGACCGCTCCAACATCTGTCTTAATCGCTTTTACTTTTCCGTTGTCAACAAGGATATCTACTACCTCCCCTTGTTTTACTTCTAGATTTTCTTGTTTCTCTAAAGTATGTTTCATTTCTGCTTGATATTTTTTTCTGTCTGCTTGTGCTCTTAGTGAATGTACTGCTGGTCCCTTAGATGTGTTTAACATTTTGATTTGTATCATTGTCTTATCAATATTCTTTCCCATCTCTCCGCCTAAAGCATCGATCTCTCTTACAAGATGTCCTTTGGAGCTTCCTCCAATATGTGGGTTACATGGCATATTGGCAATAGCTTCTAAACTAATTGAAAATATTAATGTTTTCATTCCTAATCTTGCTGCTGCAAGTGCTGCCTCACAGCCAGCATGGCCGGCTCCTACAACCGCTATATCATATTCTCCTGCATCATATTCCATTTATGTTTTTCTCCTTTCTTTGATTGAAAAATTATTGCAATTTTTACTGTTCCTATTTTATTTTTTTCATTCCCTGTGAAACAGAAAGTTATGTTTTGTTAATTATATTTTTTAATTTTTACTTTTTGGTAAATTGATTTTTTGAGCACCGCCTGACAGGCGACCTTTTGTTCTGCGAACAAGGTATACATAACACATTAATTTTATGGAGCGATTTGCTAAAGTTCGCTATTTTACTTGCTTTGCTCGATTTTTGTTCGCCCCTTGTTTACCTTTATTTGTGCGTAAATTTTTTAAACTTTTTTGTTCTTTTTTTACTATTTTTTATGAAATATTTGTTCTTTTTTCTTATTTTTTATGAACATTTTATTCTAACTATTAGTTATACTTTTAATGTATTTTTCATTTTAAAATAATTATCTGGTTTTATCAAAAATATACCTTTTATATTTTAATGTTATTTTTCTCCCTTTTATTTTTTACATTACCAAAAATGTAAAATTGTATCTAATATATTTTTAAATATCATATACATGTATTTTTATTATTTTACTTTATTTGCTCTTAAAATCAATTTTAATCGTTTTTTACTTTTTATGTATAAAATTATACTAGAAGAATTTCTTTTTGCTTTATTTTTTGTTTTCGGCATAAATTTTGTCAATTATTTTCCTAAACAGAACTTTGAAAAAATTTCATTAATAATATCTTCTGTGACAAATTCTCCTGTTATTGTTCCTAAGTCTTCTAAAATCTCTTTAATATATACTGCTACTATATCAATTGGCATTTTTTCTTCAATTGTATGTTTTGCTTTTTCTACACTTTCCATTGCTTTCGCAATTAAATTTTTATGTCGAATATTCGTAATTACAAGTTCATTATCTAATTGAATTTCATTTAATTCAAATAATTTTGTGATTTCTTCATATAATTTATCAATACCAACATTGTTTAATGCAGAAATTTCTATCACACTATCTGTCAAATCTTTAAAAATTGGATCATCTTTTTGAATTTCTGTTGTTAAATCAATTTTGTTTAATAAAATAATGGCTTTTTTTCCTTTTATAATTTCTAAAATTTCTTTATCTTCTTTTGATAATTCCTTAGAGGCATCAAAAATAGCAATTATCAAGTCAGCCTCTTTCGCAATTTCTTTGGATTTATGAATTCCTATCTTTTCCACTTCATCTTTTGCGTTTCGAATTCCTGCTGTGTCTATTAATTTTAAAGGAATTCCATTAATATTAACAAATTCTTCTATTGTATCTCTTGTTGTTCCTTCAAATTCTGTTACAATGGCTCTATCTTCTTTCAAAATGCGATTTAAAAGAGAAGATTTGCCTGCATTTGGTTTTCCTATAATTGCTGTCTTTATGCCCTCTTTTATAAGTTTTCCGTTGTCAAAACTTTTCTCTAATTTGCTAAGTTTTGATCCTACACTCTCTAACATGCTTAAAATCTCTTGATTTGTCACATCTTCTACATCATATTCTGGATAATCTATAGATACTTCAATATTCACCATTACATCCATAATTTCTTGTTTAATTGTTGCAATCTCTTTAGAAAGACCACCTTCTAACTGTTTAATGCCAGCTTGTGCCTCTTTTTCGTTTTTTGCATTAATGACATCAATAACAGACTCTGCCTGCGCTAAATCTATTCTCCCATTTAAAAAGGCTCTTTTGGTAAACTCTCCTGGTTCTGCTAATATAGCTCCATTTTTTAGGCATAATTCTAATATTTTTTTAACAATAATGTTTCCTCCATGCGAGTTAATTTCACACATATTCTCAGCTGTATAGCTTTTTGGTGCTTTAAAATAGGAAACCAATACTTCATCAATAACTGTATCATTTTCCATAATATGCCCATATTTCATGCGATATCCTTTTATTTCTTCAATGGCTTCTTGTTTTTTAGGTATAAAGATTTTATTTAAAATTTCAAAGCAATTTTCTCCACTCATGCGGATAATTCCAATTCCCCCAATCCCGAGGAGCCGTAGATATGGAAGCGATTGTACTCATAAAAATACACCTCTTTCTTTTATTCTAAATGATTATATCATATTATGTCAATTTTTAAAATATATTTTGTTTTTTTATTCTAGAAAATGCGATTTCCTAATATATAAAAAAATAAGATCAAAGGCTTATTATTTACATGCATTAGCTGTAAAATTTGACCTTTGACCTCAAATTTTATTAAATTTTATATTATCTTGATTTCTTTAATGAAATCACTATTCTTCTGTTAGGTTCTTCACCTATACTCTCTGTTTGTACTTTATCATTATGTTGTAATTTACTATGAATTATTTTTCTTTCATATGCTTGCATTGGTTCTAATTTGATTGGTTTTCTTGTTCTAATAACTGTTTTTGCAACCTTCTCAGCAAGTTCTTCTAATGTTTTTTCTCTTTTTTCTTTATAGCCTTCTATATCTAAGATAACTCTTACTTTTTTGTCAATTCCTTTTCCTGCAATGGCTGATAAGATATTTTGGAAAGCATATAGGGTTTCTCCCCTATATCCAATTAAAAATCCAAGATTTTTATTAGATAATTCCACTATTAAGCCTGCTTCATCTCTTTTAATATGATAGGTGGTTCCTTCTGGTAATTGTGGTAATAATTCTTCTAAAAATGTTTTTACATGTTCTTCTGCTTTACTTAGTTCTTCCTCTGTTAATTCTATTATTTTTTTAGGTCTTATTTCTTTTTTTTCTGTCTTTTCTTCTTTAAGTTTCATTTCCACTTTGACAACTCTTGGTGCTAAAATACTAAAAAAGCTTCTTTTTTCTTCATTTTCTAAGACTTTTATTTCAACTTTGTCTTTTGAAACTCGTAATTGTTTTAATCCATTTTCAATTGCTTCATTTGTCGTTCTACCTTCAGAAATAATTGTCATATTGTTATTCCTCCTCATCTTTTATCACTTTATTCAAAATTAATCTTTCTAAAATCATTAAAATATTATTGGTTAACCAATATAAAGCTAATCCCAATGGTGCAATGATAGCAACTGATAAAGACATTAATGGCATAAACCATGACATCATTTTATTGGTTTGCATGATAGCATCCATTTCGTTTTTCTCTTCTTCAGGAACCAATTCTTTTCCTGTTGTTTGCTCAAGAATAACCCCGTCTTTTGCTTTCTTCTGATTTTTTTGTTGCATTGATGTTGATAATTTAATAGATATAAATGATGATAAGATATACAATACAGGAATAATGTACACTGTAATATCTGTTAAATTTTGTTGTGGTACTTTACTTAAGTCTAATCCTAAAAAATTCATCTGTAAATTTGCCCTATCAATGTATTCATCATCTGGGTTTTGTTCTTTCAAAAATTCATATTCTCTTATAATATCTATTTCTGGATAAGCTGTGCTTACGGATTTACCGCTTTCCTGCAATTGTGATACATATTGATTTATATTTTCTGTTGGTATTTTTTGCATATATGTTAATGGTGATCTTACCAAGTAAAAAATAGAAAATAAAAGAATAATTTGTAAAATTGCTGTTAAACATCCACTAAATGGGCTCATTTTTTCTGTTTTATATAATTCCATTATTTCTTGATTCATTTTTTCAGGATTATTTTTATATTTAAACTGTATAACCTTCATTTTTTCCTGCATTTTTGTTGACTTTTTCATTGTTCTTTGCTGTTTTACAGAAAACGGAATAAATAATATCTTTATAACAATTGTAAACAGTATAATGGCTAACCCATAATTGTTTATAATTCCATACATAAACGACAATAAGTAGCCAAAAATATTTGCAAAAAATTGAAACATTTACGTTCCTCCTAATTTCACTTTAATGGATCATATCCACCTTTTGAGAAAGGATTACACTTTAATATCCTCTTGATTGCTAAAAAAGAACCTCTACAAATACCATATTTTTCAATGGCTTGTTTTGCATATTCTGAACATGTTGGATAATATTTGCATCGAATCCTTTTCTCTTCTAGCCAATAAGAAATATGTTTTTGATAAAAATTGATAAATTTTATCATGATTTTTTTCATTTTAATCCTCTAAAATCATTTTTGCTTCTTTAAAAATTTTTTGGATATCTTTTTCCACAAATTCATAACAAGCTTGTCTAATATCATTTTGCTTTTTCCATAAAAAAACCATATCATAGCCTATTTTTATTTGTTCTTCAACATTTTTATAGTTTTCACGAATAATTCTTTTTACATAATTTCTTTTTACTGCTTTTCCTAATTTTGAGCTAATAGCAATTCCTAAAAAGTTTTTATGTTGGTTGTTCTTTTTTATAAAAACAACTATATACTTCCCAAAATATGGCTTTCCTCTATTTAAGACATTTCTATATTCGTAATTCTTTTTTAACATTTTTGTATGTTTCATTTTTTACCCCATTTTAAGTTGTGTACAATCGCTCTATGCAATTTCATCAAATAGAAGTTTTCTTTTTTCCTACTATTAGATGAAAAAGGCTCGCGATTGCGGCCTTTTTATGGTACAGAAAAATTTACTTTTTTCTGTGCTACAAAATAACTTTTTAATATATTAAACTAAGCACTTAATTTTTTTCGACCTTTTGCTCTTCTTGCTTTTAATATATTTTGTCCTGATCTTGTTTTCATTCTTTTCATAAATCCATGTTCTTTCTTTTCTTGTCTGTTTTTTGGTTGATATGTTCTTTTCATCTATTCGCACCTCCTATTGTTTTTATATATATAAATTCCTAAAAGGAAAATATTTGCAAAAAAGTTAGCATATCGATTATACATTAAGTTTACTTGTGTTGTCAAGGGCTTTTCCATATTTTTTCATTTTCTCTTTTTTCCATTTTTTATGAAATTTTTTGTCTTTTTTTGTAATATTTTTGTAATAAATCTATAGTTTTCCACAGTTTTTTACCATGTTTTCCACAATTAAAAATTTTTTTCCACAATTGTATTGACTTATTTTATAGAATTTTGTTATGATAGGGAAAGCATAAAAAATATTCATTTTTTGTTGAAAATACTTAAATTTTTGTTCGTGTAAAATTTCTGTTTCTTTACAGAAATGTGACAAACTTATCAACATTTGTGGATAACTTTGTGGATAACTTTTTAAGAAGGGATGATAAAATGGCAATTGATAAAGAAGAACTAGTTGCAAAAATAAAAGAACTATTAAAACCAGAAGTCACAAAAATATCTTATGACACTTGGATTTTGCCTTTAGATATACGAAGTATTGATGGGGATAATATTGTTTTTACAACAATTTCAGAATTTCAAAAAGATTTTATTGAAAATAAATACAGAAGTCTAATTTTCAATACTTTACGATACATAACCAATAAAGACTGGACATTTTCTGTTATTGATTTATCAAAAGAAGAACAAAATGGGGAAGATGAATTGGTTATCAAAGATAATGCAAATGCAAATTCAGCTGAAGTAGAAACCAATAAATCTACTTTAAATCCAAAATATACTTTTGAAACCTTTGTTGTTGGAAATAGTAACCGCTTTGCACATGCAGCAGCACTTGCAGTAGGAAATGAACCAGGAAAAGCATATAATCCTTTGTTTTTATATGGTGGTGTTGGTCTAGGGAAAACCCACTTAATGCATGCAATTGGAAATCGTATTTTAGAAAATAGTACCACAACCAATGTGTTATATGTTACATCTGAAAAATTTACAAATCAATTAGTAAATGCTATCAAAGACAATAAAAATGAAGTATTCAGAAATAAATATCGAAGTATTGATGTCCTTTTAATAGATGATATTCAATTTATTGCTGGAAAAGAACGTATCCAAGAAGAATTTTTCCACACCTTTAATTCTTTATACGAGGATGGAAAACAAATCATCATCTCTAGTGATAAGCCACCTAGAGACATTCAATTCTTAGAAGATAGGTTAAAATCTAGGTTTGAATGGGGATTACTTGCTGATATTTCTTGCCCAGATTATGAAACACGTTTAGCAATATTACGAAAAAAAGCACAAGATGAAAATATTGTTATTGATGATTTTATTTTATCTGATATTGCTAACAAAATTGATTCTAACATTAGAGAACTAGAGGGAGTATTTAATAAAATTGTTGCAAGAGCCTCTCTAATTCATAGTCCAATTACTATAGAATTAGCAGAAAATATCATAAATGAATTCAAATATGAAAGTGAAAAAGTTATTTCTTGCGACTTTATCAAAGAAACTGTTGCTAAATATTTTAGCATTGATAAAGATGATTTAGCTGGAAATAAACGTTCAAACGATATTGCTTTTCCAAGACAAATTGCAATGTATCTATGCAGGGAAGTAGCTAATATGTCTTTTCCACAGATCGGCGTAGACTTTGGGGGAAGAGACCATTCAACAGTTATGCATGCTTGTAAAAAAATAGAAAAAGAAGTAAAAGAAAAAAGTAATACAAAATTAATTGTGGATAGTGTGAAAAACATCATCATAAATGGAAAACAATAATAAAATTGCACTTTGAAAATAAATTTTTGAAATTTGTGTTTGTTAGAATGTTTGTTCTCCAAAGGAGAATCTTTCTATTCTTACGGAACAGCTTAAAAGACTATCCACACCCTAACTGTTAATAAGCTGTTTAAAAAGTGTTTATAACTCAATTTTACACAATTGTAACAAAACGATGTGGATAATTTTTAAAGTTTTCCACTGAATTATAAACAGTAATTTTACTAGGGATTGTAACTATCAACATAGTTTTCCACAGTTTCCACAGCCCCTAATACTATTACTACTAAAAATATTATATTATTTATAAGGAGGAAATGGCGATGAAGATAATTTGTTATAAAGACAAAATGATTAAAGCCTTAAATTCCGTAGTAAAAGGTGTAGCTGCTAAAACAACAATGCCTATACTAGAAGGAATTCTTATTCAAACAAATGATAATGAAATAAAATTAACAACCTATGATTTAGAAATAGGAATTGAGTATGTAATGGAATGTGAAGTAGAAGAACAAGGAAGTACAGTCGTAAATGCAATCATGTTTAGTGAAATTATTAGAAAATTACCAGATACAGAAATTAAAATATCACTAAATGCCAATAATTTACTAGAAATCGAATGTGAAGGATCTTTATATAAATTAGCAACAATGAATCCAGAAGAATTCCCAGAATTACCAAAAATAGAAGTAGAAAATTCTATAGAAATTGACCAAAATGTATTAAAAAATATGATTAGAAGAACAATTTTTGCAGCAAGTACAGAAGAAAGTAGACCAATCTTTACAGGATGTTTATTTGAAATTGAAAATAATAAATTAAGCTTAGTAGCCGTTGATGGCTTTAGATTAGCATTAAGAACGGTATTTTTAACAAAACAAAGTAATGATTTTAGCGCAGTTATACCAGGAAAAACATTAATTGAATTAAATAAAATTATTACAGATTCATTTGAACCAATAAAAATAGGGGTTTCTAAGAACCAGGCATTATTTGAAATGGATAATTGTAAAATCGTTACAAGAATCTTAGATGGCGAATTTTTAAATTATAAAAATGTTATTCCAAACACTTGGGAAACAAGAATAAGAGTAAATAAGAACAATATACAAGATAGTTTTGAAAGAATTAGTTTAATTTCTTCTTCTTCAGTAGAAAAAGAGAAGAAATATCCTGTAAAAGTACAAGTAGATATCGGAAAAGTAACGATTTTGTGTACAAATCAAACAGGAGATGCCAAAGAAGAATTATATGTTTCAACAGAAGGAAAGAACCTTGAAGTTGGTTTTAATCCAAAATATTTTCTAGATAGTTTAAAAGCAATTGATGATGAAGAAGTATATATCGAATTTGGAAGTAGTATTTCTCCATGTTTAATAAAATCAGTGGAAAATAATGATTATGTGTATATGATTTTACCAATTAGACTAAAAGAAGATTAATTGAAAAGGCAAGGTGGAAGAAATTCTACCTTGCTTTTCCACAGATTATGAACGAATTGTGGATAATTTATATGAAAATCAGGTATAAACTTTTAAGATATAATAAAAGGAACCAAAAAGCAAATTTAAATAAATTAGAATAAAATCGAAAAAAATAGAATAAATTAGAAAAAAATAGAAAATAAAAAGATATAATAAAAATTATAAAAAAATAAAAAATACAAAAATGAAAAAAATAGAATAAAATCGAAAAAAATAGAATAAATTAGAAAACAAGAGATTTTGAATATTAAGAAAATTTTAAAAATTAAAATAAAAAATTTTTTTAAATAATATAAAAAATAAAATACAAATAAATAATTAATTAAATAAAAATTAATAAATTATTTTTATCTAATAAAAAAAAATAATTTATAAAAAATTAATTAGTAAAAAATTTAGTAATTAATTATTAATAAAAAAAAATAAATAATTTAATAAAATAGTATTATAAAAAATAATTATGAAGCATTATTAAAAATAAGAGACCTAACCTTGTTGTATACGAAAAAATCTATATATAATCAAGATAAAATCTGGTTTTTCCTATACAATAAAAAATTAAAAAAAAGAAAAAATATAAAAAAATAGAAAAAACAACACACGAAAATCAAAAATAAGCTAATTTTATTTTTTAATAATATAATTTTATATGTAAAAAATAAAAAAATTAAAATTAAAAATTAATTTTTTGAAAAAAAACAACGCATGAAAATCAAAAATAAGACGATTTTATTTTTTAATAATATAATTTAATGTTAAAAAATAATGAAAAAAATCAAAAAAATTAGAAAAAAATAGAATAAAAAAGAATAAAAAAGATAAAAAAGTTTTACACAAATGGAGAAGAATATGTGGATAAGTAAGATCAATTTAATTAATTTTAGGAATTATGAAAAAGAAAGTATAGAATTAAATAAGCATATAAATGTTTTTTATGGAGAAAATGCACAAGGAAAAACCAATATTATTGAAAGCATTTTTTTATGTAGTATGGGAAAATCTTTTCGAGCAAAAAAAGATATAGAAATGATTCAACTTGGAAAAGAAAATGCAAGTATAGAAATTTTTTATGAAAAGTCTGATAGATGTGGAAAAATAAAAATAGATATAGCAAATAAAAAAAATATTTATTTGAATGGAATTAAATTAAAAAAATTAAGTGAATTATTAGGTAATATTAATGTAGTAATTTTTACACCAGATGATATTCATATTTTAAAAGGTGGTCCACAAAATAGAAGACGATTTTTAGATATTATGATTAGTCAATTAAAACCAAATTATATGTATAATTTAAATTTATATTTAAAAACAATTGAAGAAAGAAATCATTATTTAAGACAAATAAGAGAAGAAAATAAACCTGAAGAATTATTAGATATTTGGGATGAAAAATTAATTGAATATGCAAATGTAATTTGTGCTTATAGAAAAACATTTATAGAAAAAATTCAGGAAAAAATAACAAACATTCATAAAGAAATTACAGATAATAAAGAAGAAATTAAAATTATATATCAAACAGATTGTGCAGATAAAGAAAAATATCGTCAATTATTAAAAGAAAGAAGAAAACTAGATATTATCAAAGGATATACAACAAAAGGGATTCATAGAGATGATTTTAATATAACAATAAATGATAAAGATTTGAGTACATATGGTTCACAAGGGCAACATAGAACAGCAATCTTATCATTAAAAATGGCAGAGTTAGATATTATATATGATGAAATTGGAGAATATCCTATTCTTTTATTAGATGATTTTATGTCAGAATTGGATGAAAAAAGAAGAAAACATTTATTAGAAAAAATTGAAAATATACAAGTCATTATTACATGTACAGATAAAATAAAACTTGAAAATAAAAATATTTTAATATATAATGTTAAAGACGGAAAAGTTAGAAAAGAAAATCAAGAGTTTTAGGAGGAAGGACAAATGGAAAAATATAATCATAAATATGGTGCAGAACAAATACAAGTATTGGAAGGACTTGAAGCCGTAAGAAAAA
>CALWZZ010000006.1 GCA_944386145.1 uncultured Clostridia bacterium
TTTTTTTATGTAATATTCTTTTGTGTACATTTTTTAGTTTTTGAAGTTTCTTTTTGAGTATTAAATATTCTTTTAGTAATTCTTGGTGTTCATGAATTATTGTGCTTGATTTCTACGCTTCCTTTTTACTATTTGTAAATAGTATTTACATTTATTTACTTTTTATACAAGTAATAATACGCATTTTTCAATGTTCTTACTACTTATAAAAAAAGTTTTTTTCTGTATTCATTTTATCTATTTTGATGAATTAAGTCAATATTATATCGTATTTTATTTCTTATTTTTTACCTAGATTTCAATACTCTAAGAAAATACACAAATCCATAGAGTACCTGAGATATAAACATTTTTAGCCATCCAAATATTTTAAAAAATTATTTCAAATCCCAAAATTCCTTAAAAATTTTTCACTAAAATTTCTTTTCTATTTTCATTGACATTACTATATTTTATTGTTAAAATTGAAACGTAAAAAACTTTCTTAGAGTATTGAAATCTAGGAAAGTTTTTATTTTTTATCTTTCTATATAAAATATATATACAATTTTACAATCCACTATTTAATAACATTTTTTAGAGAGATTTTTTATATTTTTACAAAATACAAGATATCCAATTTTATTCAGCTTTGTTGTTTACATAAAAATGTCTCAAAAAGAAACGTCCCCAATTGGACAAAAATTTTGTCGAATAATTTGCTTTTTTTTCCATTTCCATGTATAATCTTTTTAGCAAAAAAATTAAAGGTGATGTTAAATGAGTATTTTAAATTATGAACTAACAAATCCACAAAAGTCTATTTTATTAACAGAGCAATTCAATGAAAACACATGTGTTTCAAATATATGTGGCACATTATCTATTCCTGAAAAGATTGATGAAAACGCTTTTGAAAAAGCAATTAATCTATTTATTAAAAATAATGATTCTGTAAGGCTTTATTTAGTACAAGACGGTACAGATATCAAACAATGTTTGAAAGACTATTCTTTTGAAGAGATTGAAAAAGTAAATATTACAGACACCTATTCTTTGTCACAATTAGAAGAAGATGTTATCACAAAACATTTCACACTTATAAACAGTCATTTATATCGTTTTGTTATTTTTAAAAATGCCGATGGCACAGGCGGATTTATGGCAAATCTACACCACATGATTTCTGACGCTTGGACCATGAGTTTATTAATCGACCAAATCATGAATTATTACGTTTCTATTATTCAAAATATCCCTATTCAAGATAATAAAAATAGTTCTTATTTAGATTTTATAGATGAAGAGAAAATATATCTAGAAAGTCCTAAATTTGAACGTGCAAAAAACTTTTGGGAAAACCAATTTGAGAATTTAGAATTTTCTTATTTAAAGGATTTTCAATCTGGTTCATATGAGGCAATTAGAAAAAGTGTAATCCTTTCTAAAGAAGAAACCAATACACTTGTAGAATTTTGCAATAGCCATAAAGTTTCTTTGTTCTCACTTTTTATGGCAATTCTAAATATCTACTTAGCCAAAATTAACAACACCAATTCATCTATTGTTGGTACACCGATTTTAAATAGATGTAATTTTAAAGAGAAAAATACCACCGGAATGTATATTAGTACGGTTCCTTTTCGTATGGAAATTGATAAAGATTGTTCTTGTATCGATTTTATCGAACAAGTTTCTAAACATGAATTATCTGTTTTTAGAAACCAACGTTATCCATATAATCATTTACTAGATACGATTAGAAAGAAATTTAATATTTCTAAAAATTTATATGATGTTTGTTTATCTTATCAAAATGCAAGAAACCACAGGGCTAGTTGTGCTGTGCCATATTCTTGTAGATGGTTATTCAACCATTGTGTTGTAAATAATTTAGACATTCATTTATATGATATTGATGATACTGGCATGATTAGTATTTATTATGATTTTAAAAAGGACCTTTTTACCTTAGACGAAATCAATTTATTGCATGAACGCTTAATGGCTATGTTGACACAAATTATAGCAAATCCTGAATTGAAAATCAAAGACCTTGAAATGGTTTCTCCAAAAGAGAGAACGTATATATTAGAAAAATACAACCATACAAAAACGACAGATAAATTTGTTTCTGTTTATGATTTATTTAAAAAGCAATTACAAAAAGCACCTGATAAATTAGCAATCTGCTATAAAGATACAAAACTTACTTATAAAGAGCTAAATGCACTTGCTAACTTATTGGCCTCAAAACTTAAAGAACACGATGTCCATGCAGGCGATATTGTTTGTTTGGCATTTGCAGATTCCATTGAGTTTGTGGCAAGTATTTTGGCAACACAAAAATTAGGCGTTTGCTATATCCCGATTGATGTAAATTATCCAAATGAGCGAATTGAATATATTGCCAATAACAGTCAAGCCAAATTGATTTTAACACATCCAAACACCTTAAAATCTGTTAAAATTGATAAAGATACTGTACTTAGAATTTCTTTGGATGATTTTGATTATCAAAAAGAAGATATCGTAAATATAGATTATGACTTAAAAGAAAATGATTTAGCTTACATCATCTATACTTCTGGCTCAACAGGAAATCCAAAAGGGGTAAAAATTTGTCATAAGAGTTTGACAAATTATATTCGTTGGGCAATTAAACAATATGTACATGGAGAAGAAACCAATTTCCCTTTGTTTTCTTCTGTTGCCTTTGATTTAACAGTAACTTCTATTTATACACCACTATGCTCTGGCAATTCAATTTATATTTACCAAAATGAAAATGCACAGTTATTATTAGAAGAAATTATCAAAGATAATCATGTACAAATTATTAAAATGACACCTGGACATTTTACATTATTACAAGACCTGGATTTAAGTAATAGTATTGTCAGCAAATTTATCTTGGGTGGAGATATTTTAACCAAAGAAATCTGTGAAAAAATCACTTCTATGTTTTCTCATCCAATTCATATTTATAATGAATATGGACCAACAGAGGCAACTGTCGGCTGTATGATTTATGAATATCGTACTGAAGATACCTACACTTCTGTTCCAATTGGTTACCCAATTGACAATACACAAATCTTGCTTTTAAATCAAGACTTGGAATTAGTACCTTTAGGACATATTGGGGAAATGTATATTAGTGGAGATTGTTTAGCATTAGGCTATACAGATGAGCAAAAAACACTTGATAAGTTTATTGATAATCCTTTTTATCCTGGACAAAAGATTTATAAAACAGGAGACCTTGCCATCCTACATGCTGATGGTATTATGGAATATCTTGGACGTAGTGATTTTCAGGTAAAACTAAATGGATATCGAATTGAATTAGGAGAAATTCAATCTGATTTATTAACACATCCAGAAATTAAAGATGTCTATATTGCTTTAATTACTGTTGATGAGCATAAATTTTTATGTGCATATTATGTATCTGATAAAGAAATTGAAGATTTGTCTAGTTTCTTAAAGAAAACATTACCTAGCTATATGATTCCAACCTATTTTATTAAACTAGATAAAATTCCATTAACCATTAATGGAAAGGTTGATAAATCCGCACTTCCTCTACCTAAGAAAAATCACAATAAATATGTGAAACCACAAAACAAATTAGAAGAAACTTTGCAAGAAATTTTTACAGAATTATTGGAACAAAAAAGTAAAATTAGTGTGGAGGATAATTTCTTTGACTATTATGTAGATTCTCTTTTATTGATAAAAGCTCAATCACTTTTATATAATAAAGGAATTTCCATTAATACACAAGATTTTTATGAATATCCTACTATTAGAAAATTGGCAGATTTTCTTTTAGTTGCACAACCCAAAGAAACTTCTGCATTAATTGAAAAAATGCCAATTATTAAAGAAATCAAGAAACCAATTGACGCAAACAAGGAATTTAGAAGAATTATTTTGTTTGGTGCTACTGGATTTTTAGGTATTCATATATTATACTATTTACTAAAAAACACTTATAGCAAAGTATTTTGCGTTATTAGAAAAAAAGATTTGGTAAATCCTTTGACCAGATTTATCAAAAAATTCAATTTTTATTTTCCTGATGTAAAAATTGAACAATATTTATACAGGATTAAAATTGTTGAAGGAAATATTTTAGACAACCATTTTGGAATTGAAGAAGATTTATATAATCGTCTGGGAACGACTTGTGATTGTGTCATCGATACAGCTGCACTTGTTAAACATTATGGAAATTATGAAGTGTTTAATAAAACAAATGTCAATTCAACCAAAAAGATGATTGCCTTTTGTAAAGAATTCCAGATTCCATTACACTATATTTCAACTATGTCTGTATCTGGAAATGGATTAGTAAAAACACCTGATGCTGATTTTACAGAAGATGATTTATATATTGGACAAGATTACAAGAAAAACGTGTATGTGAGAAGTAAATTTGAAGCCGAAAAAGCAGTTATAGAAGCTTGTAAAGAAGAAGGTTTTGTAGCTAGTATTTACCGATTAGGAACTATTACCAATCGATATTTTGATGGTATGTTCCAAGAGAATTTCAGTGATAATGCCTTTTTAAATAGACTGGAAGCATTTATCGATTTAGGTATTTTTCCAAAAGAACTTTCTCAGTTTTGTTTTGAATTTTCTCCTGTTGACGTTTGTGCAAATTTTATTGTACAATTACTACAACATCGACAAGAAAATTTGGAAATTTATCATTTATATAATAATCGCTGTATTTCAGGTGAAAAATTGGTAAATATGATAAATACTTGTGGCGTTCCTATTGACTTTGCTTCTTTAGATGATTTTAAAACTGCCTTGGCAAAGTCTAAATCAAACTATTTTGGCATTACGGCATATGTAAAAAATATCAATGATAGTATGGTTACACTTCATAATGAAAAAACACTAACTGCTTTGCAAACTTTAGGTTTAGATTGGCCTGAAATAACACCTGAATATTTGAATAAAATTTTACTTTACTTAAGAGAAAAACAAAGTTAAGGTTACTAATCGTTGAAAAAAAATTTTTATTCTTTTTCAACTAGGTTCGTACCTTCAGAAAGGAATGAAATGAAACATGAAAGTCATTAAAATTTTTAACATTGATAACGAAAAAAAATTAGCTTTGGTAAATACTTTGATATTTGCCCTAATTGCAGCTGTTCTCTATTTTGCACTACCATCTGTATTAAATTATCCACCAAATTCTACAGATAATAGTTTTCAAATAGAGATTGTTGGCATAACATATACAACACAATTTGTGATTATTATATCTCTTTTGCTAATTCTGCTATATATTGCTTTGCGAATTATATATAGTAAGCTATCTCTTTCAGAGGAAAAATTAAAAAATCCAGAATACATCCGCAAATTAAGAAAAAAATCATTTAATTATCCTTATATGATGTTATTATTTGAAATATTTGTGCCAACCATTATTATTGCTATTTTGCTATTTGCTTTTAACACAGAAGCAGAATTAGTGCTTAGAATTACAACTGTTGTCTTTTCTTTTTCTGCAGTATTTGCAATATTTTCTTACATGCTTAGCAAAAAATTCTTTTCTAACAGACTTACAGCAACAGCAGAACTTGCTAATAATGAAGTAACTGGTGTTAGATTACCTTTGTATCATAAACTATTAATACAAATATTACCTTTATTTTTATATTCTTTTGTCTTAATTTTACTAATTTCCATATCCTTAATGACAAAAGAAAAAGGAGAATTACTATATCACTTCTATAGACAAGAATTACTATCTCATTTCAATGAAGAAACAACATATGATATTTCTGATGTAGAAGCAACACTAAATTCAATAGATTTTAAATCTGAAGGTGATCATGCTGTTATCATTTCTGCATCAAGTGGAAAAGTATATTATTCTCCTGAGAAATTAAACGACTTTTTTATTAAATATACATTAAACTTCTATGATGAGACAGAAGGCTATACATATGAATACTATGGACAAAATCGAGAAGGTGCTGTTATCAAAATCAATACCAATATGGGAGAATGTTATGTTGGTATTCGCTACTTTGTATTTGGTAATAACTTTGTTGTACCATTCATTTTAATTGCAATACTTTTAATTTTGATAAATTGCGTATTTATCCTTTACATTGGTAGGGATTTAAGTAATGATATCAATAGTGTAATCGAAGGAATGAAGCATATATCCAACTCTGATGATGTAATTAATGCCAATAAACTTCCAATTACCTCTAATGATGAAATTGGTGACTTGACAGCTTCTTTCAATGAAATTCAAAAATTAACTAAAACTTATGTAGACCAATTGCATAGTAGTCAAGAAACTTTGATGGAAAGTGAACGTTTGGCTTCTTTAGGACAATTAATTGGTGGTATTGCTCACAATTTAAAAACACCTATTATGTCTATATCTGGTGCATTGGAAGGATTATCTGGTTTAATCAAAGAATATGAAGATTCAATTGATGACCCAGAAGTAAATTCTCAAGACCATCATGATATTGCAAAAGATATGTCTGAATGGGTTTCTAAAATTAAAGATTATACAGAATATATGTCAGATATTATCACAGCTGTTAAAGGTCAAGCTGTTACATTATCAGAAACAACTGCTGTTCATTTTACACTTGATGAATTGGTAAAACGTGTGGACATCTTGATGAAACATGAACTAAAAAATGCACTTATTTATCTAAATATTTCTATGAAAACAGATGAGCATACAGTTATAAATGGAGAAATAAATAGTTTAGTACAAGTTATTAATAATATGATATCTAATGCGATTCAGGCATATAACGGCGAGAAAAATAAAAATATCGAATTAATATTAGAAAGTGACAATAAAAATGTATATATTCGTGTAAAAGATTATGCAAGTGGTATGCCTCAAAATGTTCAAGATAAATTATTTAAAGAAATGATAACCACAAAAGGAAAAAATGGTACTGGTTTAGGTTTGTATATGTCTTACTCAACCATAAAGGCACATTTTAATGGAGATATTACATTTGAATCAGAAGTTGGAAAAGGAACTACATTTACAATTATATTGCCACTTTAAAAGATAGTGATTTAAGGGAAGGTGATGATTTTGGGGACGGAGCAAAAAATCATCATTTATTCTATAAAATATTTTATAAAAAATCTTTATAAAATGATGATTTTTTGCTCCGTCCCCAAAATCATCGCCTTCCCTTTGACAACTTTTTCAAACGATTTGACACATCTCCAACGACTATTCTTAGCTTTCACTTTTAGTTAGAATTTTTTTAACTTTATAATTTTTCAGTTTGAGAACTAGAAATAAAAATCGAGTTTATTACATATAAAATCGTGTAAAAAGCTTGATTTTTATTTTTTTTATTAATATAATTAGAAAAAAGTAATTTCCATATATTATAAAAAATTAAGTATTAAGAGAGGTTAAAAATGAGAAAGCATTTACAAGGGGTAGAAAATGTAGAAAATAATACATACAGAATTATAGCTGTAGATGATGAAGAAGGCATTGTAGATTCTTTATCTATATTTTTAAAACGTTCTGGGTATGATTTCACAGGTGTTACAGACCCACAAGAAGCTATTCAATTAGTAAAAGAAGAACACTTCGATTTGATGATTTTGGACTTTATCATGACACCTATACATGGAGACCAAGTTGTTGAAGAAATCCGAAAATTTAATAAAGACTTATATATTTTATTACTTACTGGTCATAAAGATTTAGCACCACCTCTAGAAACCATTAGAAGGCTAGATATTCAAGGCTATTGTGAAAAAAGTGATAAATTTGACCAATTGCTTTTATTAATAGAATCTGGCATTAAATCTATCAAACAAATGAATGAAATTAAAGAAATCAATGCAAAATTATCCGACACTTATGAAAGATTAGAACAAGCATATTTGGATTCTATTAAAACATTACGTTACACCATTGAAGCAAAAGATATTTATACAAGAGGACATTCCGACAGAGTTGCGGCTTATTCTGTTCTAATAGGGAAAAAATTGGGATTGTCAGATGAAGATTTACACACTTTGGAAATTGGTGGCCTATTCCATGATATTGGTAAAATTGGTGTTCCAGATAGCATTTTGTTAAAAGATTCTAAACTAACAGATGAAGAATATTCGCAAATTAAGCAACATCCAAATATTGGAGTTCATATCCTATCAAATGCCACAATATTCAATGACATTTTACCAATTGTTGAACATCATCATGAAAAATATGATGGAAGTGGATATCCAGGAAAACTTGCTGGAACAGATATACCATATTTAGCTAGAATTGCTGCCATTGCGGATAGTTTTGACGCTATGGCTTCTAGAAGAGCTTACCGTGACTCTTTAGATATGAACACGATTATTTCTGAGTTTGAAAGATGTAGAGGAACTCAGTTCGACCCAGAGTTAGATGATTTATTTTTGGATATCTTGAAAAATCATTTTGATGAAATAAAAGAAATACAAGAAAAATATAAAGGATAAGTTGGGTACGTGCTAAAAGGGACAGAACGATGATTTTGGGGACGGAGCAAAAAATCATCATTTCTATAAAGATTTTTATAAAACTTTTTATAGAATAAATGATGATTTTTTGCTCCGTCCCCAAAATCATCGCTCTGTCCCTTTTAGCACGTACCTAACATTTCATTGAAAGACCTACTTTTTGTCTTTCTTTATCAATTTTAATAACTTTTACTTTTACAATATCTCCTACTGAAACCACATCTGATGGATTTTTAATAAATTTATCACTCATTTCTGAAATATGAACAAGTCCATCATGCTTTACTCCAATGTCCACAAATGCACCAAAGTCAATAACATTTCTAACAGTTCCTGTTAATACCATTCCTTCTTTTAAATCATCTAGTTTTAATACATCACTTCTTAAGATTGGTTTTGGCATATCTTCACGAGGGTCTCTTCCTGGTTTTGATAATTCTTCGATAATATCTGTTAATGTCATTTCTCCTATGTTTAATTCTTTTGCCATTTCTGGTACATTGACACTTTTTAATTTTGTTCTTAAATTTTCTAATTTTTCTTTATCTTTTAAATCTTGTTTATCAAATCCTAATTGATTTAATAATTTTTCTGTTGCTTCATAACTTTCTGGGTGAACTGCTGTAATTTCTAGTGGATTGTCTCCATCTAATATTCTTAGAAATCCAGCACATTGCTCAAATGCTACTTTTCCAAGCTTTGGTACTTTTAATAATTCTTTTCTATTTTTTAATTTTCCATGTTCATCTCTGTATTTTACGATATTTTTCGCAATAGTATTATTAATTCCTGAAACATATGAAAGTAATGATGGTGTGGCTGTGTTTACATCAACACCTACTTTATTAACACTATCTTCTACAACACCTGTTAGACTTTCTTGCAATTTCTTTTGATTGACATCATGTTGATATTGTCCAACACCAATGGCTTTTGGGTCTATTTTTACCAATTCTGCTAATGGGTCTTGCAAACGTCTTGCGATTGAAATCGCACCTCTAATAGATACATTGATGTCTGGATATTCTTCTGTTGCTAATTTTGAGGCAGAATATACAGACGCTCCAGCTTCACTTACTATGACATAATGCACATCTCTTGAGGCTTCTTTTATCATATCTGCGACAAACATTTCTGACTCTCTTGAGGCTGTTCCATTTCCAATGGCTATCATATCTACTTTGTCTTTTTCAATTAATTTTAATAATTCTTTTTTAGCACCTTCTACATCATTTTGAGGTTCTGTTGGATATACAGTTGTATAATCTAATAATTTTCCTGTTTCGTCAATAACCGCAATTTTACAACCTGTTCTATATGCTGGGTCAAATCCCATAACCGTTTTTCCTTTAATTGGTGCACCTAACAATAATTGTTTTGAGTTTTTACCAAATACTTTAATCGCTTTATCTTCTGCCTTTTCTGTTAAATCTGAACGAATTTCTCTATCGATTGATGGTTCTATTAATCTTTTGAAGCTATCTAAAATTGTATCTTTTAACATCTCTGTAAATTGTGTATCGCCTTTTATAACATCTCTTTCTATGTATTCTAAGATTTTTTCTTCTGGTTTTTCAATTTTTACTTTTAAGAAATCCTCTTTTTCTCCACGATTAATAGCTAATATTCTATGACTTGGTATGTATTTTATCGCTTCTTGATAATCATAATACATTTCATAATTTGATTTTTCCTCTGGTTTTGCGGCTTTTGTTTGAATCATTGCTTCTCTATAGCAAATTCTCTTAATTTGTTTTCTATATTTACTATTATCAGAAATATCTTCTGCAATAATATCTAAAGCTCCTTGCACAGCCTCTTCTGGTGTTGCAACCACTTTATCTTTATTTTTCTTATCCTCTTCTGATAAAGTTTCAATATTGACATATTCTTTTGCAATTTCTAAAATTGGCTTTGTTTCTTTTTGTTCTATAATAATATTGGCTAATGGCTCTAAACCTTTTGCCTTTGCAACAGTGGCTCTTGTTTTTTTCTTTTGTTTATATGGTCTATAAATATCTTCTACTTCTGCCAAAGTTTTACAAACAGCAATTGCTTGTAAAATCTCGTCTGTTAATTTTCCTTGTTCATCAATTGATTTAACAACCTCTTCCTTTCTTTGCTCTAAGTTTCTTAAGTAATTTAATCTTTCGCCTAAATCCCTAAGGATTTCATCACTTAGTCCACCTGTTACCTCTTTTCTATAACGTGCAATAAAAGGAATGGTGTTTCCCTCATCAATTAATTTAATTGTTGCCTCTACTTGTTTTGGCTTAATATTTAATTCTTCTGCAATTGTATTAATAATTTTATCCATTCTTTTTTCCTTTCTGATGATTTTAGGGACGGAGCAAAAAATCATCATTTTTCAATGTCATTTTTTTACTCAATTTTGTTTTTTTAATCTTTCCATTGTCCCTTTTGTAATATCTAATTTTTTCATAATATTTGTATATTTTATCTTCTTTACTTCTTTTAGATATCTTATCAACTTCTTTAGTATATCACGTTTTTCAAATATTTCAAATACTTTTATTTGTTCTTTTTTAATAAATTCCGAAATGGAATTGTCAATTTTCATCTCAATATTTGTGTCTATATCTAAAAATGTTTCTTCATCAATAAAATCCATATTGCAAATATATTCAATCTCTTCATGTGCAAATATATTTGTTTTTTCAATTTCTCCTGTTAAATAATAATGATATGAAGAATATGGATATTCTTTTTCATTTTTTACCATATTTGCTTTTACTGGATTTCTATGAATGTATTTTACACATTGTATTAATTGCCTTCTATCTAATATTGGTTCGCTTTTATATCTATCACGAAATACATATCCTACTCGATTACCTTCCATATAATTATAATATTGAGCATAGATAGTATTAACTTTTTGCATGTATTTTGATAATTTTTTTATCTCTTCTACTTTTATTAATATATGTGCATGATTATTCATTACACAATATGCTATCATCTCTAATTCTTCGCTATTTAATTTTTCTTTCATTAATTGTAAATATCTCTTCATATATCGATTATTTTTAAATATATATTCTTTGTTGATACCTTGTACCATGACATGAAAAAAAGAGGTATCCAAACAATTACGTGCTATTCTTGGCATCTTAATCACTCACTTTCTTTGTTTTTTACCCCTATTTTTAAAATAATACATTTTTGTGTTTTCTCTATGTGCTTATGATGACTTTTTCACAAAAATCATCATTTAATATTCAATTTTGAATTAAAAATATATTCACTCCTGAATTTGAATATGAAACTGCCATATATTCATTTTGAAATCACAACGTTAAACTTGATATATTCATTTTAGAATCAGAATATTAATATTCTAAAGAATCATCTTTCTCAATCCAATTTTGTACCTGCTCAACGCGATATTTTGATTTGTCATCTCTCATGACTACTTCTTTTATTCCAGCATTAATAATCATTCTCTTGCAAAAAGAACATGGTTCATTGTCTTTTACATATTCTCCATTTCGTTGATTAATTCCTACTAAATACAATGTAGCACCTATCATATCTTTTCTTGCTGCACTAATAATCGCATTTTGTTCGCTATGTACAGACCTGCACTTTTCATACCCTTTCCCACTTGGCATTTCACATTTTTGTCTTGTACAATATCCTAAGTCAATACAATTTTTCCTTCCTCTTGGAGCTCCTGTATATCCTGTAGAAATAATTTCATCGTTTTTTACAATAATACTTCCGTAATTATTTCTAAGACAAGTTCCTCTTTCAGCTACACTTTCTGCAATATCTAAATAATAATTTATTTTATCTACTCTTTCCATAAACCCATATCTCCTTATTCCACAGATTTTCAGACAATGATGATTTTTTGCTCCGTCCCCAAAATCATCATTCAACTCCCAAATATTCGTTATAGCTAACTTCTCTATCAACAATTTTTCCATTTTCTTTGATATCGATAATTCGGTTGGCAACTGTTTGTGTTAATTCATGGTCATGTGAAGTAAATAAAATATTTCCTGTAAATCGTTTCATTCCTTCATTTAATGATGTAATACTTTCCATATCTAAATGGTTTGTTGGTTCATCAAATATTAAGAAATTAGCACCTGATAACATCATTTTTGATAACACACATCTTACTTTTTCTCCTCCAGATAATACATTTACTTGTTTTAGTGCTTCATCTCCTGAGAATAACATTCTTCCTAAGAAGCTTCTAACATAGGTTTCATCTGGGTCTTTTGAATATTTTCTAAGCCATTCTGTGATGTTTTCATCTGTTTCAAATAAATAGTTGTTATCCTTAGGGAAATATGATTTTGTAATCGTTGTTCCCCAAACCAATTCTCCTTCATCTGGCTCTAGTTCCCCTTCTATGATTTGGAACAATACAGTTTTAGCTAATTCATTATCTGCTAAAAAGGCGATTTTGTTTCCTTCTTTTACATCAAATGAAACTTTATCTAGTAATTTTACACCATCTACTGTTTTTGAGATATTTTTTACTTGTAAAATTTCTCTTCCTGGTTCTCTATCTGGTTTAAAATCAATGTATGGATATTTTCTATTAGATGGTTTAATTTCTTCTAATTGGATTTTCTCTAATGTTTTCTTTCTTGAAGTAGCTTGTTTTGATTTTGAAGCATTTGCACTAAATCTTGCAATAAAGTCTTGTAATTCTTTGATTTTTTCTTCTTTCTTTTTGTTTTGTTCTCTTGCTTGTTTTAAGGCTAATTGACTTGATTCATACCAGAAGTCATAGTTTCCTGGATATACTTTTATTTTTCCAAAGTCAACATCTGCAATATGTGTACAAACTTTATTTAAGAAATATCTATCATGTGATACGACAATAACTGTATTTTCAAAATCAATTAAGAAATCTTGTAACCAATTGATACTTTTCATATCTAAGTCATTTGTTGGCTCGTCTAATAGCAATACATCTGGATTTCCAAATAAACTTTGTGCTAATAATACTTTAACTTTCTCTTTGGCTTCAATTTCTTTCATAAATTTATAATGATTATCTGGTATAATTCCTAAATCGTTTAGTAAAATCGCTGCATCTGATTCTGCATTCCAACCATCTAATTCTGCAAATCTTTCTTCTAATTTTGCAGCTTTCATACCATCTTCTTCTGAAAAATCTGGTTTGGCATAAATGGCTTCTTTTTCCTTCATGATATCATATAATTCTTTGTTTCCCATTAACACTGTGTCCATAACTGTATATTCTTCAAAGGCAAAGTGGTCTTGTTTTAGAACAGAAATTCTTTCTCCTTTATCTAAACTGACATCTCCTTTGCTTGGCTCGATTTCTCCTGATAGTACTTTTAAAAAGGTTGATTTACCAGCACCATTTGCTCCGATAATTCCATAACAATTTCCTTTTCCGAATTTTATATTGACGTCTTCAAATAATACTCTTTTTCCAAATCTGACTGTGACACCGTTTGCACTTAGCATGTACTTCATTCCTTTCTCTAATAAAGCTTTTTATTTCGTTGGTATTATATACTATTTTTACATATTTTTCAAGGATTTTGCGGAAGTTAAATTGTGTAACATTCTGATTAAATTTTACTGCTCAGCCCTATATGCAGATTGCTGAGCAGTAATAATTATATAGAAAAGAGGAAGCATTCGCTTCCTCAAATCCAGAGAATTTATTCGATTACCCTGAGACGGGGTTTCTCCTCAGAGTACACCAATCCGTTCTCTGAACGGACTATGTATACATAGTGGGTCAATCCCCCATCTTTGACTTCCTCTCGTTTCACGACAGGTGAAACGATTTGGAAGTCATTTCCAATAGGATTTTGTAATCCTGTGTCAGAGTAGAACGTCCAGTCCTCCTCTTCCACACGATACAAATCCCCATCTTCGTAGAAGATCTTGAGAACAAAGTTCTCAGCAGATCCTTCTGCGAAGTTAGCTCTTTCTTCCTCAAGACTCTCAATTTGCTCCTGAAGTTCTTTGACCTCAGCAGCATTCTTTGAATTGGAAGAATTACTCTCCCTCTTCAAAGAATCGTAGTCTTCCTGAAGAGCTTCTAAGTCAGCTTTATACTGACTATTCTGCTCTTCAAGTCTGTCTACGGTTCTCCGCTCCTCTTTGAGTTGCTGTCCTGTGACAGCTCCTCCGATGATGGTACCTAATAATAGCATTACTATAGCTACACCTATAGTAATAGCTATCATTATGCCCCGTTTTTCCATTGTTGTCAAATCAAATTTTTTCATGTTTTTTCCTCCTATTATTCTCTTTTTTACATGATTCATACCCTTATTATACCATAAATTTAACATAACTTCAAATTATGGTTAATCATCAAACAATAGCTTAATGCCCCATAAACCGGCTAAACCAACTAATCCATATACAATTCTAGATACAATTGTCATATCGCCAAATAATAGAGCCACTAAATCTAAATTAAATAAAGCAATCAAGCCCCAATTAATTGCACCAATAATAATTAATACCAATGCAATTTTATCTACAACTTTCATGTCTTTTCCTCCTTTTACCATGTTTTACTATTATTCTATCCTTTTTTCTTTTTCTTTATACAATTATTGAAAATTTTTCTTTTTTATGATATTTTTTAATTATAGGACAAATCTCTCTTCGTGAGAACTTTTCTCTACTTTTCTAATTTTACCATATATATTTAAGTTCTCAAAGAAGCATACATCCTCATAAAAAGGAGGGCAAATCATTGAGAAGAAATAATAGAGATAACAGAAATCGTAGAAAATCAAATCATATATCACATGATGACACACAAAAAATAACAAATGTTTTATTAAAAGTTGTACTCATATTACTAGTTGTATTTTTAATTGTGGTTATTTTTAATGTTGTAAAAAATTGGATAAACTATCATAACATTACAGAAGAATATCTTGAAACGCTAAGCACTGTTGAAGAAAATAAAGATTCCTCAGAAGACGAAACACAAAATACAAATGAAGATGTCACTTTTAACTTAACTGCTATTGGAGATGTTATGTGTCATAATACACAATATATGGATGCCTACAATAGTGACACAGGCGAATATGATTTTTCTTATGTCTTTGAGGATATTGAATATTACATAAAAAATTCTAATATAACCGTTGCCAACTTAGAAACTACTTTTGCTGGAGAAGAACGAGGATATAGCAATTATCCTAGATTTAATTCTCCTGACGCCCTAGCATATAATTTGAAAAAATTGGGTGTTGATGTGCTTTCTACTGCTGGAAATCATAGTTTAGATACAGGATTTGATGGCTTATCTAGGACAATTGATGTTTTAGATGATGCTGATATTTCTCATGTAGGTACCTATAAAACTCAAGAAGATAGAGATACTGTTTTATTTAAATATGTAAAAGGAATTAAAATTGCATTTTTAGATTATACCTATGGAACAAATGGTATTACCATTCCTTCTGACAAACCATATTGCGTGAATTTAATAGATGAAGATTTAATTAAAAGTGATATTGAATCTGCAAAAGCACAGAATGCAGATATTATTGTCGCTTCTATGCATTGGGGAACAGAATATAGTACTGTTTCAAATGACACACAGAACGAATTGGCCGATTTTCTTTTCCAAAATGGTGTAAACATTATTTTAGGAACACATCCTCATGTATTACAACAAATGGAAAAAAGGACTGTTACATTAGAAGATGGTACAACACAAGATGGTTTTATTATCTATTCTTTAGGAAATTTTATTAGTGGACAAAATGCTGAAAATACGAGAACATCTATTATTTTGGATTTACAAATAACAAAACATGCAGATGATACTGTTACAATAGATAATATAGATTATATCCCCATTTATATGTATAGAGATTCTTCTCTAAGCACAAAAAAAATGAAATTGTTGGATATTGAAAAAACAATTGCTTTATATGAAGATGGCACAGATACCTCTATTGGGGAAGACATATATATTCTTTTAAAAGGAGAATTGGAAAAAGTTTCTGAAATCTTAAATCCATAAAATCTTAACTATAAAATTTAAAAAAATTATATATAGTTTGTAATACAACATTGTTTCTTATTCAGAAGCAAATCAGAGAGCAAAAAAGAAAGATAAAATTAACATACATTTTATCTTTCTTTTTCGCCTTCTATAAATTCGTTCTGTATCAAATTTATCACGTAAATTTGTGTACAATTATTTTTTATATATTTTCTTTTCTAAAATTCTTCTAATTTAACATATCTTTTCTCTTTAGCCACCATGTTACCACTAAAGTCAATACAACTGCAATAAATACCATAATGATAAATCCTATTGGGCTATCTTCAAATGGTAATTTTACATTCATTCCCCAGAAACTAGATATCATAGTCGGAATGGCAAGTACAATGGTTATAGACGTTAAAAATTTCATTACACCATTTAGATTATTTGAAATAATAGAAGCATATGCATCCATCGTTCCATTTAAGATATTTGTATAAATTTGTGCCATTTCGATTGCCTGTCTATTTTCAATAATCGCATCTTCTAGTATATCTTCGTCATCATCATATAATTTTACAATTTTTCCTCTCATGGTTTTTTCCATGACAATTTCATTTGATTTTAAAGATGTTGCAAAATACACCAAACCTTTTTCCAAACTTAGCAATTTTAATAACTCTTTATTTTTCATAGAATTTTTCAAAATATATTCAGCAATTTCTGTTTCTTTGTTAATTTGTTTTAGGTAATTTAAGAAGTATGATGAATTTAAGTAAAAGATTTGAAAAATAAATCTTGTCTTTTTATATGTTTGAAAATTTTTGATTTTCCTTTTTTCAAAATCTTCTATAACTTTATTTTTTCTTAAAGATACCGTTATAAAAAAGTCATCTCTTACGACAATCATTCCTAATGGCATGGTAGAATACATATCATTTTCTTCATTTTTTTCTATTACAGGAACATCAACTACAAAAAGAATGGTATTATCATCCTCTTCTGTATCAATTCTCGCTTTTTCTTCATAATCTAGGGCATCTCTTATAAAGTCTTCTTGAATATTAATACTTTCACATACCCTTTTTATTTCATTTTCGGAGGGATTTACTAAATTAATCCAGCTTCCTTTTTTAAATTCTTTGATTTCTTCTAATTTGTTTGTTTCCATATTTGTGTTATAAATTTTTAGCAAATCTCTCACCCCTTTAATATTTACATAATTTTAACTAAAAAACAAAAAAATAAATCTAATATCCAACACATTAGACTTATTGTTTTTGTTGTAGTGGTGCGCCATAGAGGGGTCGAACCTCCGACCATCAGATTAAGAGTCTGCTGCTCTACCAACTGAGCTAATGGCGCATTTTTGATTGGACATTTATTATTATACTACTTTTTTCGCTTTTGTCAATGGTATTTACTAGATTTTGAGCAATTTAAGCCAGGTCGGAATTTAGGGAGCGATGATTTTAGGGACGGAGCAAAAAATCATCATTTTTATAAAGATTTCTTGTAAAACATTTTATAGAATAAATGATGATTTTTTGCTCCGTCCCTAAAATCATCGCTCCGTCCTAAATTCATTACTCTGTTGTAACCTGTTGCTCACTTGTTTGTGTTTCTTCTGGCTCTTTTTCCGTTACTGTCTCTTGTGTTGTATTTTGCGTTGTTTCTGTATTTGTCGTTGAAGTATTCGTAGTTGCTGTACTGCTAGAAGAACTTTGGATTGAAGTTGAACCTGAGCTTGTGCTTGAACTTGTTCCACCTCTATTAATAATTCTTTGCATTGCACTATAGGTATCTTTTGATAACAATTCTGTTGAAACAACTTTTCCATTTAACATTTTTGTCATATACGTTTGTGTAACCAATCCATTGGCACCTTTTTGTTTTACGACTTCTTTCCCTGCAGCAAGGCTTGAATCTTGCACATATTTTGTTGTATATGGTATGGTTGATATTGTTTCTGTTTTAAAAGAATAGGTATATTCTCTGTTTGCTTCTTTAATTCCAAAAATTGATACTGTTGCCACACCATTTTTTGCTGATGCTACAATTCTAACAGGGTATGTTCTTGTATTTTTAAATCGAAAATCTGTTGAGCCATAAACAACTGTTGCATCTCTTCCTGCGCCTACATATGAAGTCACAAATTGATGATTTCTTCTTTCTACGATTTCCATATCAGACATTAAAGCTGCATTATATAATGTTGAAGAAATTTGACAAATTCCTCCTCCTATACCATCTACTACTTGCCCATTTTCATATACTTTTGCATTTTTATAGCCAGCTGCATATGTTCTTGGTCCTAATGTTGCATTATATGAAAAGGTTTCTCCTGGCATAATAACTGTACCATTTATTTTTTCACAAGCCAATCTTAAGTTTGTACTTCTATCCCTATCGCTTGCATCATATCTTGTTGTAAATGTAGATAACTGGTCTGGAAAGGCTTCTGTCCCTATTTGGTCTATTGTCACATTTGGTTTTGTAATTATTAAATCAATCACGTATTCATCTTTCACTTCTGCTGTAATCATTGCTTTTGCCTGTTCTACATCAAAATCAACACCTTCAACTTCTGGATATACTGTAAAAGGGTCTTTGGTATAATATGCGTCTTGTGCTTCTTTATAAATTTCGCTATGTATTTTATCAATGTCAATCTCTTGTGGGGTTTTTGTTTCTACAGGAATTTGAATAATG
This sequence comes from uncultured Clostridia bacterium, assembly GCA_944386145.1. Classification (GTDB taxonomy): domain Bacteria; phylum Bacillota; class Clostridia; order TANB77; family CAG-508; genus CAG-269. The sequence continues at coordinate 19,214 of CALWZZ010000006.1, forward strand.
TTTTCTGTTTCATGAATATCATTTAGCATATCTTTTACTTCTGCTAATAAACTATCTGTATTAACAACCACACCTTCTTTTCCTCTTGTAATAATTAATTGGTCATCTTCTATACTATAGCTAGATTCCTCTAAAATTCCTGGCAAATTTGCACCAATATCATTAATCGTTTGCTTTGTTACATCTTCATTTAGAGACATATCTACATTAATATCTCTTTTGCCAATTAAGGTTCCTAAAATATTGTAATTATTAGCAAATATATTACCATTTCTTCCTAATGAATATGCCTCATCTACTGCTTCTTCAATATTATAATTTACCTCCATAAGTGTTGGATTTAATTCTGATTCGAAATCTTCATATTGAAGCATAATATTATTTTCCAATTTTGCTGTATATGTCGTTTCTAATTTTGCAATTGCTTCTTCTTTGGTTAAGCCTGAAACTTCTATTCCTTTAATTGTAACACCACTAATAATTTTTTCATTATTAATGTTGGTTAAAGCAAATACTGTAGAAAATAACAGTGCTACTAAAGCTACAATAATAATAGAAATAACAATCTTTTTCAATTTTTTAGTTTTTGCCTTACTATCTTTAGCATTTTTCTTTGGGTCTTTACCTTTATTTTCTTTATCTGTTGGTTGTTCTTTTTTGTTTTTCTTCTCTTTATCTTGTTTTTTCTTTTTATGATTTTGTTTTGTTTCTTCTTTTTTCTCGTTTTGCTGTTCAACTTCTTTTTTTTCTGTTTCTTCTATTTCTTCTTTTTCTACTTCTTTACTTTTACTTTCAGTTGCTGAAGAAGTTTTATCTTTATGTAGTTCTTTCTCTTCAAGCTTTTCTTCTTTTAAATCAGCCTTTTCCTCTTTCTTATCTGTTTTTGTAGTTTCTACATTCTCTTTTTTCTCATTTTCTTCTGGTATCTTCTCTACCAATTCTTCATCTTTTGGCTTCAAATCGTTCGCCTCCATTAAATCTTCTTTCATATTTATTTGCTTTCCTTCCTTAGGATTAAATTTGGTCGAAAAATAATACTACTTTATCAACCTCTCCCCTTTTTATTCTATTTAAATAGTACCACATTCTTGCTTTTTTGACAATATATTTATTTCGCCAAAAATATCCTTTCCCTATTACTATATCATATTCATATTAGCTTTTCCGCATTCATATAATTGTTACAAAAAAGTTACAATTTGATTACATTTTCAATATTTTGTTTATTTTTAGAAAAAATACTTGAAGAATGTAAAATTTAATATTATAATGTGGATAGCAAAAGATAAACAAGGAGAGTTAAAAAAATGGAATTAACAAAGAATATTTTTTTTAATACAGATAAACTAGTAGAAAATACAAAAGTAAAAATTTCATACACAGGGAAGTTATTTCAAGAAGGTTCTAATGAAGTATCTATCCACTATGGTTTTGGAGATAATTGGGATAATATAAATGATGTAGCTATGGAAAAAACTGATTTAGGTTTCCAAGCTGAAATCACATTAGGAGAAGGAAATACTTTTAATTTCTGTTTCAAAGATGAAAACGATAATTGGGACAATAATGAAGGTCATAACTATATCTTCAATTTAGAAAAGCTTCCAACAGAACTATTAATTTTAGAAGAAGAACCTGTTTCATTAGGCTCACCTAAAAAATTAAGAAGAGCTTATTTATGGAGCAAAAAAATTCGTTTAGCTATATATAAAATTATTACATATCTTCCAAAAATTATTTCTGGAAATTATAAGAAAAAATCAACAAATCATAATGAAGAATAATATCATTGAAAAATTTTATGTTTAAAAAATAAATTATGAATTAAATAATATTCGTCTTGTTAATCAAAAAATTCAACTATTTATCATTCTAAATAGTTGAATTTTTTATTGTTTAGAAAAATAACTTTCATTTATATAATTCCCCATCCCCCATTAATTGAAATCACTTGTCCTGTTGTAAATGTATCTTCTACTAACCACATAGCACATTTAGCAATATCTTCAGGTTTACCTATTCTTTCTAAAGGGGTTTCCTCTTTTACTTGATTCATATCTTCCTCTGTATACTGTTTATTCATATCTGTATCTATACATCCTGGTGCAATCGAATTTACACGTATATTAGAAGGTCCTAACTCTTTTGCAAGTGCTTTTGTCATGCCATCCATTCCAGCTTTTGTTGCAGAATAGGCAACAGCACAAGAACCGCCGATAATTCCATAAATAGAGGAAATATTAATAATACATCCTCTTTTTTGGCTTAACATATATGGTAATACTTCTTGCGTTGCACAAAAAGCAGAATATAAATTGACTTTCATAACATGTTCCCAATCGTCGTCTGTAATATCTTGAAATAGTTTTTCTTGTGAAATGCCTGCATTATTAATTAGAACATCTATCTTACCATACTTCTTAATTACCATATCTACCATTTTTTTTACTTCTTCTCTTTTAGAAACATCTGCTTTTATAATATCAATATGAATATTTTCTTTTCCCAAATTCTCTTGTAATTGTTTTGCTTTTTCTTCTGATTGATTATAATTTGCAATAACATTTATTCCCTTTCGTGCTAATGTTTCTACAATCGCCCTTCCAATTCCTCTTGAGCCACCTGTTACAATTGCTACTTTTTGCATATGGTCATCCTCCTTTTGCTACGTATAAATTTACATCATTTTTATTCTATCATCTTTTCTATTAAATATCAAATTTTAAGGACATTTTATATTATCTTACTCAAAACAATAAATCCAAAATTATTTATTGATTATTATATATGAATATAGTATACTTTTTATATATTTGTTATTTAAAGGGGATTTTAACAATGAAAAACAAAAGAACTAAAATATGTATCATGGTAATTATCTTAATTGTACAAACGATTATTTATGTATGTGTTGGTATGCAAAAATCCTATTTACATATAGATGAAGCCTATTCCTTTGGACTTACTAACTATGACAAAATCGAAATTCAAGATAACACCGATTTTTTTAACACATGGCATACCAAGGAATATTTTGAAGATTATTTAGCTGTACAAGATGATGAAAAGTGGGATTTTACACCTGTTTATGAAAATCAAAAAAATGATGTTCATCCTCCATTTTATTACTTATTACTTCGTATCGCAATGGAATTTACAAATGGACAAGTTTCTAAATGGGCAGGTATTATCTTAAATTGTATCATTTATATATTTGTAACCATTGTTATGTATTTCATTATAAAAAGAATTTTAAAAGACGAAAAAAATATGAATAAAAAAGCATTACTATTGACCTTTATGTCTTCTATTCTATTAGCATCTATTAGTAATGTAATTTATATTAGAATGTATGCACTTTTAACACTTGAAATTTTAATAACCACTTTGCTACATATGAAATTATTTGAAAAGAAAACGATACAACCTGGTATTTATATAGCTATTGGCATTTCTGTGCTTGCTGGAATTTTGACACACTATTATTATTTATTTTATTTATTCGCAATCTATCTTGTATTTGCCATTAGATATATTAAAGAAAAAAACAAAAAATCTTTACTATATTACACACTCACAATGCTAACCTCTGGAATTATCTCTTTAATCATTTTTCCATATTCGATACAACATATGTTTTTTGGTTACAGAGGACAAGGTGTAATCAGTAATTTGGAAGACTTTACAAAAATAATTCCAGGTATTCTTTCTCAAAGCTATACTGTTGATTACTACGTGTTTCATTATTTGCTAATTCCAATACTGATTGTCATTATTGGTTGCATTATTTACAAAAAAATACGAAAAGAACCTTTATTTACCCTTAGTAAAGAACAAAAAGATATTTTAAAAATAGTATATATACCAACTATTTTCTTTTTCTTAATTACTTCCATTGCTTCTCCTTGGAAAGTATTAAGATATATTGTTCCTGTTTGTGGATTAATTTTTGTATTGGTTATGTATTATTTATACAAACTATTGCAATGTGTATTCCGTGAAAAGATAAGCAATATCATCATGTGTATTGTATTTTGCTTACTGATAATTGCTCCATTTGTATTTCATCTACAACCTGAACTTTTATATAGCAACAGAAAAGATTTTATGCAAGAAATAAAAAGCGATTTAAACTTGCCAACTTTATATGTGTTTGATTCTAAAAAAGGTGGATTTTTAGATGATGTTTTACCATTTTCTGTTTTAGATAATTCCTATATTGCTAAAGATATTGACATTTCACAAGATACTTTACAAAATATTTTTGAAAATGTAGATATTTCTAATGGTATTTTGATTTTTGTAAATCAGGAGCAAAATAAGGATTCAATTGCTACGCAAGTTATGCAGGCTTTACATTTTTCAAGTTGTGACCATTTACAAAAGTTAAGTGCTTGTGATGTGTATTATTTGCATTAAAATTAGAATAATTACAAATACACAAAAATTCATTCTGTTCGCTTGTTTTTTGTTGTAAATTATTGTAATATAATAGCAACCTTTCGCTTGAAAAGGCCAGTCTTTTTCTCAAAGGCGGAAAGGGGTGTCTATATATGACCATCGGAGATGCACTTCTTTGTTTAGTTGATAAATTGTTAGATGAAAGAGAAAAAGTTGTCAAACTTGAACTTTCTAAACAAAGTCAACAAAATACTGAAGTGCAAACAAGCAAAGACTAATGTAGACATTACATAATAGTCGACAGAGTAGATAGTTGCAGTCTGCTCTGTTTTTTTGACATAAAAAAAGTATGTGCAGTTGCATTACACATACACCCATATTTGACCATCGGAGTCAAACACATTTATTATGTACTTAAATAATAGCATATTATTAATGCTTTGTCAAATGGATTTTCAAAAAATCAACTGCTAAATATTTCGCTTTTGCTAGTTATGAAAATTCAAAAAATAACCTACTCTATAAAAAAGATATAAAGCATAAAAAAAAAGCCAATCATCAAGAGCTTCCCTCAAAACGAATGACCTTTATAATGGAGCCACTTCCCAGATTCGAACTGGGGACCCTCGCATTGTTTGTGTTTTTGGGGATTTTATAAGGACTTTCTTTAAAGAATAAATCTAATATGTTTTAATAGGATTAAACGAAGGACGTTAAAAGCTATTTATAAATTACAATTAGTCTAAATAAAATATTTGAGCATTTACCTTAAATGGTAGATGCTTTTTAAATAGTATTTATTATATTACCAAAATGTGATATATTATTGTAAAATAATAAGTAAAGGAAATAGTATTTTGAAAATAGATGATAAAGAATTAGAAAGAATTTTTCTTGATTTAAAACAAAATAAAATACAAGGAATTGAAGAATTATATAGCAAATACAAAAAAGTAGTTTATGGGATAGCCTTTACTATATCTAAAAATAAAGAAGATAGCGAAGATATTATGCAAATCGTATTTGCTAAGATATATGAAACAGAAAATTCTAAATTACCAACAATCAATTATGCCTCATGGCTTTATTCAACTACAAAAAACGAAACAATTAATTTTTTGAAAAAGAAGAAAAATGATATTTCAATAGACAAAATATATGAAATACCAGATGATAATAGCGAATTCAACAAAGTAATTGATAATATAGAGTTTAATAGGTTAATAAACAAGTTAAATGATAAAGAAAAAGAAATTATATCATTAAAAATATTATCTAATTTTTCATTTGAAGAAATCGCCAAATTATTAAAAGAACCTATTGGAACAGTAAAATGGAGATATTATAAAAGTATATATTCTCTAAAAACCATTTTAGGAAACTTAGCAATGTTTATAGTATCTTTTGGAATAGGACTAAAAACATTATTATCAAACAAAAAAAGTGAAAATATTACTAACCAAGAAAGTATAGAACAAAATACACAAGTGCGAGAAGATGTAACAGATTCCACTATATTAGATGAGAATACTTTTCAAGATAAATCAGAAAGTTATAATAGTGAAACTACACAAGAAGAAAGTATCAGACAAGACATAAATACTACTAATACAACTGCAAATATAACACAAGATACTAATACTATCACCCAAGAAAATACAATTTATGAGGAACAACCAAGCAATAATTATAATCAATATATAGGATATAGTTTTTTAGGTATATCAATTATATTTTTAGTAATATCTTTATATTTTTTCATAAAATACCAACTAAAACACCTAAAAAAATTGTCTAAATAATAGAAAGGTAAAAGGTGGTATGAATGAAAAAGAAGATTTTTATTATTATAGGAATAATAATTATTTTATTGATAGTAATATATGGAATTATATTTTTTGTTGATTATAATAATGTTTCAAATGGTAAATTACCTGTTTTTGCAATAAAGTCTGATACAAAAAATTATCATGGACTAGGTTATAATGTAAATGTAAAATATTATAAAGATACCAATAATATTGAAAAAATAGATATGTCTGCCTTTGGAAAAACAATAGCAGGAGCAATTTTTAATTATGATGAAATGAATAATAATACTGATAATGATAATGATATTATAATTATTGTAGATGAAAAAATACAAAATGAAAATTTATTAGATATATTTCTAAAAAATTCAAATAATAAAGATCCTTCTACTTTGCAAGTAAATAATATTTCAAATGGAAATACAGAAACAATTACATTAGAATATGTACCAGGTGAAAATGATACTTTATCAGATGATACTACTGCAAATTATGTTCTTCCTGATAAAGATTGGACTTATGAAGATTACCAAAAATATTGTGGTTATTATAAAATGACGAAAAATGATAAAGAAGAAAAATTTGATACTTGGCATTGGCAAGTAAAAAGAGTAACAAATGAAAATATAGTAAAAGTTATATTTGATGGAGAAATGTTTGATTTAATCGATATTCCAGTAATATTTGAGTATAATTTAGATAGTTCCTTATATGAAAAAACATATGATTTAACATATCATGGAAGAAAAGATATGGGAATAAAGCAAATTGCAAAAACCAATCAGTTTGACAATATTAATTATGGATTATACACACTTGCAGGAGATGTAACAATTACCTTAGAACAAGATATGGTATATTCATTAGAAGATGCATTAAATCAGAAAATAATAAGCATCCAAAGTATTTTGGATCAAGCAAAACTAGATGAAAAATATGGTATTTGCGAAATGGGATATTATCAGGATGGAGGAAGTATTGAATATAGATATAAAGATTATACAGTATTAAAATTTAATGCCTTAGATGGAAATAAAGATTTAATAATCGGAATGCCTGGTTCTATTATAAATAATGAACAGTTGCAAAATGAAAGTTACAAAGATACAGAAGAAAAAAATATTCAAGGTAGATATTCTCAAATATCCTTATCTATTAAAGACAATACATTAACAAAGGCGGGAGCAACAATTATAATATCAGATATAAGTGAACAAGAAAACACTTATGGAGAATGGTTTAGGATAGATAAAAAAACAAATGGATTTTGGGAAGAATTAAGGCCTATTAATGATAATTATGTATTTAAGGATATAGCTTTTAAGATAGGAGAAAATCATCAGTTAGAAATGAATACAGATTGGTCTGAATTATATGGAGAACTTGAACCAGGAGAATATAGATTAGTAAAAGATTTTTATAATAACAGTCATATATATTTAGCAGTAGAATTTACGATTGAATAATATAAATATTAATTAAGCATTTCCCTTAAACAAAAAGAGGTCAAGCCTCTTTTTATTTAACATTATTAAAAACTTCAAATCCTAATATTTCTATTATAGTTCCGTCTTCATATTCTTTTTCTAAATTTCCTGTTAATCTATGAACATTTGATATTTTATAAAGTATTGCTTTATATTCAACTGTTCCGCCATCGTTTAAGTGCATAGGTATTGGTATTAGCAAAATCAGCAAAATAACTATTATTATGAATATTATTGTTTTCTTTTTCATTATATTACCCACTTTTCTATTTATTATATTCAATAAATTCTTCTGTATCTTTTTTGTATAAGGATATGGAGCAGCAGCTAACCATTTTGAAACATTTATATTATTTAATCCTTCTATTAAATCTCCAATATCTTCATCTTTCCAATTCTTTAAAATTATTCTCTTACTATGTATTTCCATGACATAGCTTCCCTATCAATCATAACTGTCTAATAAATATTGAATTATAAATTTTAATTCTTATATCTTTTTAAATCCTTTTATAATGAAACCTCTCTTGTTTTTACAATGATATGCTTTTAGAACTGTTATTTGGCATGAAATTATATACAAATTTTTGTAGTTTTAAGCCCTCAATAGAAGTTGTCCAAAATGCTATATATTTATTTTCATTGTCCTTGTTTGTATATGTAATAACAAAATAATATTTCGGTATTTTATTATTTTCAGAGTTGCAATTATGATATTTTTGCATAAAATCTTTTTCTAATAAGTAATCTAATTTTTGTATTCTATTTTTAGGTAATGTTGCTATTGATTTTGTCATATTATTTCGTATTTCAAAAATATCTTCTTTTAATTCAATTTCACATGGTGCATTTTGCATAAATTCGTTAATTCCTTCAAAATGTATAACTTTAAATATTTCTTTTTTATTCTTTTTAAACATTTTATAATCCCCTATTATTTATTTTTAAGTCTAAAACTCACTTTCAAATTATTATATATTTTTTAATAATTATTTCTATATGTTTCTTCTATCGCAAATAGTCCTTGTCCTAAATTTACTGGAAAATATTTTGGTCCTATGACACAACTATAAGTTTGATTATCTTTATCATGAAAGTTAATAATATAGTTGTCATGATATGGACTCCACTCTATCTTATCATAATTTAATTTCATTTCAGGAAAATTAAAATTCATATATGCGACACTATAAATCTTTGCTACTTGCTTTGGTATAAATCCATTCCACCATAACAATATGGTTAATATGATAATTGCTATTATAGATAGAATAATGATATTTTTCTTCTTCATTACAATACCTCCAATAATTATTATTTATATGATATCATAAAAGAAATAAATAGTATATAAAAAAGTCAAATTTTATAAATTAGATAAAATATTATAAAAAATTGAATTTTATTGTAACAAAATCACAATGTAGGAGACTAAATAAGTAAAAGGGGGAAATGTTATGCAGAATATAAATGAAATATATAACAAATATGGGCAAACCGTTTATAAATATGTATTCTGCTTAACAGGAAATGAGGATATAACTGAAGAGATTGTTCAAGAAACTTTTTTGGTAGCTGTTCGAGATATAAAAAAGTTTAGAGGGGAATGTAAAATTTCATCTTGGCTATGTCAAATTAGTAAATATATATGGTATAAAAGATTAAAAAAAGAAAAAACAAGAAAAGAAATAGCAATAGATATATTACAGGATTCACTGTTTATTGAGGATTCAATAGAGGAAAACTTTTGCAACAAAGAAAATAAAATACAGTTATTTAAAAAACTACAAAGTCTCGACGAAGATACTAGAAATGTAATGTATTTAAGAATATTTGGTAATTTTGAGTATAATGAAATAGCCGAAATTATGAATAAGACATCAAATTGGGCAAGGGTTGTATTTTTTCGTGGTAAGCAAAAATTAAAGGAGGAACTTGATAAATGAAAAATGAGTGTGATATTGTTAGAGATCTACTTTTTAGTTATAATGATGGTGTTTTAAGCGAGACATCAAAAACATTAGTGGAGGAACATTTAAAGACTTGTAAAACTTGTAATAATGTTTTAGAAGAAATTAAGTTAGAAAATGAAACAAAAAAGCCATCAAAAGAAATTGATATTTTTAAAAGTATTAGAAAAAAAATCACTAAAAGAAATATAATTATTTTAATAAGTCTATTATTTTTATTATTAGTAATTATATTTAATATATTAGTGTTTAGAAATTATAATGAAATTGCTTCTACAATGGAAATATATTTACAAGATGATATAACAGAAGAACAAATAGAAAATATAAAGAATAGAATAATAGAAAAAAGCGATAAATTAGAACTTGAATATGTTTCAAAAGAAAAAGCACTAGAAAGAATGAAGAATACTTTTGCAGACAATCCTGATTTATTAAGTGGATATAATAATGAAAATAATCCTATACCGGCATCCGTTGAAATAAAAACAAATACAGAAATTCAAAAAATAGTAGATAGCATACAGGATATGCCAGGAATAACTAAAATTGAAACTCATATAAATTATAATCCATATCAATTATTTTTCTATAAAATTTTTAATGAATAAATCTTATTATAAAAAATAGCCTACCCTATAAAAATATAGAGTAGGTTATATAATTTTATGATTATAAATATTATATGTTTTTCTATTTGATGAATTATCGGTTTTTTTGTGTTCTTGTTTAGTAATTTAAAAACAAACTGATGAACAACTTTTTATGTTCGCTTGTTTTTTGTTGTAAATTATTGTAATATAATAGCAACCTTTCGCTTGAAAAGGCCAGTCTTTTTCTCAAAGGCGGAAAGGGGTGTACTACATATGACAATCGGCGATGCACTTCTTTGTTTAGTTGATAAGCTGTTAGAAGAAAGGGAAAGAGTCGTTAGACTTGAACTTTCAAAACAAAATCAACAAAATGAAGATGAGCATACAGGCAAAGACTAATTGTAGACATACATAAGTCGTAGAGCAAATTCTTCCGGATTTGCTCTATTTTTTAAGCAAAAAAATAGTATGTGCACTTCCGGATACACATACAACTACAATCTGACAATCGGCATCAGACATATTTATTATGTACTTAAATAATAGCATATTATTAATGCTTTGTCAAATGGATTTTCAAAAAATCAACTGCTAAATATTTCGCTTTTGCTAGTTATGAAAATTCAAAAAATAACCTACTCTATAAAAAAGATATAAAGCATAAAAAAAAAGCCAATCATCAAGAGCTTCCCTCAAAACGAATGACCTTTATAATGGAGCCACTTCCCAGATTCGAACTGG
>CALWZZ010000007.1 GCA_944386145.1 uncultured Clostridia bacterium
ATTTTTTCCTTCTTTTTCTTTTATGATGTCAAATGCATCATATACGATTTTTTGTGCTACAGATTTTTTACCATCTAGCATGATATTGTTTACTAATTTTGTAACAACTTTGCTATTATAAATTGGATCTGGTAAAACATCTCTTTTTGCTACATATCCTTTTCTTGGCACTATTCTTCCCTCCTTATTTTTTTATCAGGAGATACATCTTTTGATGTTTCCTCCTTTAATTGAATACTTAAAAAAGTATTCTCGGTACTCTGAAAAGTTTCCTTTTCCGCATAGTGCTATATATTCTATCTAAATTTAAGTACCTTAAGTTTAGTAAGAGTACAAGCACTAGTTCTTTTTTTATTGTTTTTTTCTTTTTTGCTTTTAAGCCTTAATTATTAAAACAATTTCCAAGCAAGTTGCTGCTTTCAATTTGTTTTTCTATTTTTTAGGCTTTTTAGCTCCATATTTAGAACGCGCTTGCATTCTATCTTTAACACCAGCTGTATCTAATGTTCCTCTAATGATATGGTATCTAACACCTGGAAGGTCTTTTACCCTACCACCTCTGATTAATACAACACTGTGTTCTTGTAAGTTATGACCGATACCTGGAATATATGAAGTAACTTCATAACCATTTGAAAGTCTAACTCTGGCAACTTTTCTTAAAGCTGAGTTTGGCTTTTTAGGTGTAACGGTTTTAACAACTGTACAAACACCTCTTTTTTGTGGTGCTCTGTTATTTGTTAATCTCTTATTTTTTGAGTTCCATCCATGTTGTAATGCTGGAGATTTTGATTTTGTTACACCAGTTTGTCTTCCTTTTCTTACTAATTGATTAATTGTTGGCACTTAAATTTCACCTCCTGATTTTTATTTTTCATATTTATTTTATAAAAATCTTGTCATATTTTTGACATATTTGTCTTTTATAAAATAAATATACCGTTACGGAATTGCACATTTCATGCAATCTACCATAACGGTATATATTTTATCATTTTTGTAATAATAAGTCAATATAAAAAACAATAATTTTATAATTCTATCTTTCGGTGCTGTTTGACTTATCTTCCTTGGTTGCTGGCATATTTATTCCCATATCTTTATTTACTTTTTTTATTACTTCTTCTGTTCTTTTATCAACTGCCTTCCTTGCAGCTGATTCTGCTAATTCTTGTACAAATTTACTATGTGGCGTTGAAAATTTTTCTTCCACTTTTTGTTTTGTATTCGTATATACCAATCCATTATCAAAACCTTTGTAAAACTTTTTTTCTATTATTTCTGGACAGTATTTTTTTGCTTTACTGTAATATTCCATCTCTTCTTTAGTCTCGATAATTTCTGGATTTTCCATAATTCTATGTCTCTGCAAATTATCTAATTTTTCCTCTTCTAAATTTGCTCGTTGTTCGTCATACGAAGTTTCACCTACCAGTTTTTTTGCTGTTAAAACATCTTTTATTTTTTCTAGTATACTTCTAGTATCTACTACAGAAGAAACTTTTAATCCTGATTCTGCTGCTTTTTTAGCTATATTTTTAAAATATCTTTTTTCTTTTAAAGATAGTTTTTCTAACCTAGTTTCTTCATCAATGTCTGCCATACTTGATTCTGCTAACATTTTCTTATAATCTTTATATTTTATAGTATCATCATATACAATTGAAAAATGTTGCCATCCGTTTTTATAATCATCTATTGTCTTTCCTGCTAATTCGTTTGTACCGTAAATGTCATACAAAATGAAAGGTATATTCAAATCCATTCCTTCTGGACCATTCTGAGCTATTGTTAAATATTCCTTTGCTTCATTTTCATCCTTTTTTGAAACAGATCCGACTTTTCTTTGCATCAAAATATTTTATTGTTCCGTCATTTAATTTAATTGCATATAGTCCTAATTTTGTCATACAAGTAATTTCTGAAATTCTTTTTGCTCCGTTTCTATCTTCAGATTCTTCTTCTATATCAAAATTTTTAATTCCTCTTGATGGATCCAAATCTTTCAGTTTCTTATCATCTAAATATCTATCCCTTGCCTCTAAGAAACTAAATATAGTATTATACTCTGGTTTAATTTCTTCAGCTTCTTCTGGTTTAATTTTTTTAATTTCTTCTGGTTCAAATTCCTCTGGTTCAAATTTCTCTGGTTCAAATTCTTCTGGTTCGAGTTCTTCTGGTTCAAATTCCTCTGGTTCAAGTTCTTCTGGTTCAAGTTCTTCTGGTTCGGTTTCTTCTGGTTCAAGTTCTTCTGGTTTAATTTCTTCTGGTTTAATTTCTTCTGGTTTAATTTCTTCTGGTTTAATTTCTTCTGGTTTAGTCTCTTCTGGTTCTTTTTGTTTAACTTGATATTTATCTAATAATTTTTGTATTTCTGTATTTGCCTCATCATATTCTGTCTCTTTATTTTTCAATATATTAGATTTTTCACTTATTTCAAGTGTAATCTTTTTTAAATCTTCTTCATATTCCAATAATTCTTTTGGTTTTTGCATTTTTCCATTAGCATAGATGTATTTTCCTTTTAATTCATTTATAGCCTCTTCACATTCTTTACTATTCTTTTCCAAATTCTTAATGTCTTTTTTAGCTTGTTCAATTTCTTTATCAAAATTTTCTGTTTTTCTTACGCTCTCTTGTACGAATTGTTTTTCTAAAATTGTTGCTTGTATTTCGGCATTTATTTTTGATAAGTCTATTCTATATTTTTTGACTTCTTCTGATTCTTGTAGCTTTCCATCTACAGTAACATATTTTTTCTCATTCTCAGCAATTTGTTGGTTAATTTCTTCTCTTTCTTTATTCAAATCTACTATCTTTTTGTCTAAAATTTCCTCTAAATTTTCTATCCTTCTTTTATCTTCCATAATATACCCCTTCCAGAGTTTTAACTCTACATAAAATATTACTATAAATTATTATAACAAATTTGCCAATTTTTTGCAACATTTTTATGTAAATTTATTTTTTTATGTATAAAAAATCTAAAAATTCTACTTCTTTATACATCAAAAATTATATTTTTGCAATAACATAACTTTACTATTAATTTAACTTTAAGTTTTCCAAACTTCTTTCCGCTAATTTTGTATATCGCTCTTTTTTATCTTTTATTTTCTTTCCTTCCAATTCTGGCAATATTCCAAAATTGGCATTCATTGGTTGAAATTTTGTATTTGGGGTTGAAATGTATTTAGCTAAGCTACCTATAACTGTGTATTCTGAGAAAATAATTTTATCTTTTTGCTTTATATTGCCAAATACTTTATATTGAGCTACTGCATTTAATCCTGCTACCATTCCAGAAGAAATAGATTCTACATAACCTTCTACACCTGTGATTTGTCCTGCAAAATAGATATTATGGTTGCTTTTTAGGTTGTAGGTTTCATCTAATAATTCTGTAGAATTAATATAAGTATTTCTATGCATAACACCATATTTCACAAATTCTGCATTTTCTAGTCCTGGTATCATGGAAAATACTCTTTTTTGCTCTCCAAATTTCAAATTAGTTTGAAATCCAACCATATTATACATACTGCCTTGTTTATCATCTTGTCTTAATTGCACAACAGCATATGGCCTTCTTCCTGTTCTTGGGTCGTCAAAGCCGACTGGTTTTAATGGGCCAAATCTTAAGGTATCAATTCCTCTTTTTACCATAATTTCAATTGGCATACATCCTTCAAAAATTTCTCTTTTTTCAAAATCATGTAAAGTGACAACTTCTGCATTGATTAATTCTTTTATAAAATTCTCATATTCTTCTTGGTTCATTGGAAGGTTAATATAGCTTTGTGTTTCTTGCTCCTCTTCTAATCGTTTTTTCCATTCTTCGATTGTCTCTTCTTTTTTCTTTTCTTGTTGATATCTATCTCCATAAAAGGCAATATCAAAGTTTATACTATCTTTATGAATAATTGGAGCTGCTGCATCATAGAAATATAGCTTATCTTGGCTAGTTAATTTCTGAATATGTTTTGCCAAGCCATCTGAAGTCAATGGTCCTGTAGCAATAATGACAATCCCATCTTCTGCCATTTTTTCTATATCTGTTATTTCTTCATGTATCACTTCTATATTTTCATTTTCTTCAATCGCTTTAGTTACTTTTCTCGAAAAAATATCTCTATCCACAGCCAATGCTTGTCCAGCAGGCACACTGGTTTCATCTGCTATTTTAATTAATAGAGAATCTAGTCTTCTTAATTCCTCTTTTAATAAGCCACATGCATTTGTTAACAAATTAGACTTAAAAGAATTGCTACAAACAATCTCTGCTAAATTTTTGTTACTATGTGCAGGAGAAAATTTTATAGGTTTCATTTCATATAATTTTACATGTATGCCTCTCTTGGCTATTTGATAAGCAGCTTCAGTACCAGCTAAGCCACCACCAATAATAGTTATATAATCTTTCATGACATTATCCTTTCCTTAATTTGAATGATGATTTGGGGACGGAGATGATTTTGGGGACGGAGCAAAAAATCATCGTTTTATAAAGAATATTTAATTTAAAAGTTTTTAGAGAATAAAATGATGATTTTTTGCTCCGTCCCCAAAATCATCTCCGTCTCCAAATCATCATTCCTCAAACAACCTCATAATATCTTCTCTAGACAACCTATTAATAAATGAAGTCTTCGTACTAAGCATATTATCCATCAATTCTGCCTTTCTTTGTTGCAACTCATATATTTTCTCTTCAATCGAATTTTTAGTAATCAATTTATACACTTGCACATTATTTTTCTGTCCAATACGATATGCTCTATCTGTCGCTTGGTTTTCTGTGGATATGTTCCACCATGGGTCGTAATGTATAACCATGTCAGCTCCTGTTAAGTTTAGTCCTGTTCCGCCTGCTTTTAGAGATATTAAAAAGATTTTGATATTTGGATTTTCGTTAAATTCGTCTACCAAATCTATTCTTTCGTCTACTTTTGTTGCTCCTGTTAATTTAAAATATTTGATATTCAACTTTTGCAACTCTTTTTCTATAATTGGAAACATAGATGTATAGCCAGAAAATAGTAAAATCTTGTGGTTTCCTTTTACAGCATCTTCGATTATTTCCATACATTGATTTAGTTTACTGCTTCCACCTGCATAATCTTTGATAAATAGACTTGGATGGCAACATATTTGGCGTAATCTTGTTAATACAGATAAGATTTTGATGTGACTCTTTTCAATTCCGTTTAAGTTGATTTCTTCTGCTACTTCTTCTTTAGCTTGAGCTAAATAAGAAACATATAGATTTCTTTGTTCTTCTTCCATTTCATTATTAAGAACGGTTACCGTTTTTTCTGGCAATTCTGTTAATACCTCTGCTTTGGTTCTCCTTAAGATAAATGGTTCTATTAACATTTTTAATTTGTTCATTGCTTGCGTATTATTTTCTTTGACAATTGGTGTTTCATAAAGTGTTTTAAATTTCTTGTATGAGAATAGATAACCTGGCATGATATAGTCAAATATAGACCATAATTCTGCTAGTGAGTTTTCTATTGGTGTTCCTGTTAAAGCATATCTGGTTTCAGCATTAATTTTTTTGATAGCTTTTGCATTTTGTGTATTGCTGTTTTTTAAGTATTGTGCTTCATCTGCAATAATATATCGAAATTGATAATTTTTATCTTTATACAAGTCAATATCTCTTTTTAGTAAGTCATAAGAGGTTATAACTAAATCATAGTTTTCAATTTCTGCAATTTTTCGTTTTCTTTCTGACAATGTACCATTGATTACTAAAGTTTGTAAATCTCCTGCAAACTTTTCTGCTTCATTTTGCCAGTTTAATGACAAAGAACTTGGAGATATAACAATACTGGTTTTTCTTTCTTGTTTATCTGTTTTTTGGACATAGTCTAAGATAACAGACAACATTTGTATTGTTTTTCCTAATCCCATATCATCTGCTAATATGCCACCAAATTTATATTTATCTAATGTTTTTAACCACTTAAATCCTATTTTTTGATAATATCTTAATGTGTTTTCTAAGATTTCTGGTATTTTGACTTCATCATTGTCATTTTCTTTGTTTAGTTCATTTACAATATTTCTATAATTTTCATTTTTTATAACTTGATTGCCTTTTGCACCTTTTAGCAATTCTTCTAGATATAGGCTTCTATATATGGGAAGATTTACTTCTCCCTCTTCTAAGTCTTTATAGTCTATATCCATTCCTGTTACCAATTTGTCAATAAAGTCCAATTCCTTGTTATTTTCTAATTCTAAAAAGCTTCCATCTTTTAATCTGTAATACTTTTTCTTAAGTTCATATTTTTGCATAATCTTTTCTAATTCTTTTATATCAATATCCAAATTGCTTAAATCTATAGAAAGTAGATTATTTTCAATCTTTACCCCTACTGTTCCCATTTTTGGTTGTCTAATCTGTTTTTTCTTAAAGTTTTCTGTTGCCAAAACCTCAAAATGTTGCATGTAGTAATTAATGTCTTGGGTTAAAAATTGATAGATTTTATCGTTGTCTGGTAAGATAAATCGTAAATTTTTTACATCAAACATAAATCCTGTTTTTCGGAAGATATTTAATGCTTTAGTTTCTTTTATCATATTTCTTGGTATATCAATTTTTTGTTTTTCATCTAATGGATTAAATTCTTGATTATCATAGCAAAATTTTACGTCTGCTACTAAATAATCATTTTTATCAAAATCCAAGTAGACTTTTGTTATTAATGTTTTTGGTTTATATTTTTCAATCTCTTCTTCAGAAACATTTTCTAACTTGATAGCATTTTTTACTTTTGGAATAATAACAGAAAATAGCTGTGACAGCTCTTCTGTTCCTAGTTTAACTTCTGTCATATAATTTTGTCTAAAAATTTCTAAAAGCTTCAAATTTGCTTTTTCAAACTTTTTGTTACAACGATATAGTTTATGCTCATCAAGTACATATTTATATTCTTTTCCCTGCAATATAGAAATTTTATATATTTCTACATTAGGGATAATTTCATAACTCTCTTCATCTAGCTTTACAAGTTTAAATTGAATGTCTGGTTGTTCTTCTGTAAATTCAATTTCTGTTTGCTTATATTCTTTTTGAAAACTAACCTTTTTCCCTTTTAAAATCTCAAATAAGTCGTCAACCCCACTATTGCTTAAAATGATACTAGTTTCACTTAAAGCATTTCCGTAAAAACGATAATTGCTATTAGAATTTGAATTGGCATATTTGATAATCTCTGCATATTTCATCAAAAAATCTAACAATGGTAAGCTTTCTTCTTCAAAGCTCTCTCTTGTATGAACAAATTGTAATTTTTGACCATAACGATATAATTCTTTATTTAACATTCTTGTATAAAAATCAGACAAATTTTTTATTTTATACATTCGTTTATTTCCAACTTTAAATTCTACCTTCATATCGCCTGTAAATTTATCATAAAAAATCTCTGGTTCTAACTTAATGGTCCCTTGTTCTTTTAGCTCGCTTTCCTCTTCTTCAATCCCTTCGATTTCTTCATTATAAAAAATATTTACAATTTGCTTAAAACCTCTATATTTATCATATCCAGAAGGAAGATGAGATTCTATTTTTGTACTATCACTATCTACCAAATCATCTGTTTCATGCTCTTTCTCACTACTATCAGCAAACGCTAAAACAGTTGCCAAAGTATGTTTACATACCCCATAATAATTATGATAATCTGGACAAGTACAAGTAATATCTTCAACCTCTCCATTTTGTACAAGTATATATGTATGGTATTCCTCATTTCCATATACACTACCCTTAATTTCAAAATTTAATGGGTTTTTGTACTTAAAATCAATAATATCTACTCTGCCTTCTTCTTTATATTCATGTGCTTTTCTTGTCCTAGAAGTCCCTGCGTCATTACATAAATTATCAATTATATTGTTATTAATTATCATATTTTTTACCTCTCACTTGGCAAAAAATTATATACCATTTTGGGACTTTTTTCAAGTGGTTTTTATCAAAAAATTGCCAAGAGAGGGACGGAGCGATGATTTTGGGGACGGAGCAAAAAATCATCATTTATTCTGTAAAATGTTTTATAAGAAGTTTTTATAAAAATGATGATTTTTTGCTCCGTCCCCAAAATCATCGCTTCGTCCCCAAAATCATCATTCCGTCCCCTTGGCAATAAAAAATATTCCCCACAACAAAATATTGCAGGGAATTATTTTTTTATAGGATTGCCATTACCGCTTTTTTTTTACTATTTTTTCCGTAATAAGACGCAATCAGTTCATCTAGCTCTACACTTAGCTTATAGATAACACTATAGTCTTTTCCTTCTTCGATACTTTTATTTAATTTATCTCTCAATTTACAAATTTCATCATTTAACATATCCATCTCTCCTTTTCCAAATTTATCTTCTGTATATTTATAAATTAACACATAAAAGTCGGTCAGTCAAGCTATTTCAATACTTTTTGCCAAGTTTCGTATGACAGATTTTTACATTTTTCGACACTTAGATTTGAAAAAAAACAGTATTATCTATTTTGTGATGATAACACTGTTTTTCTCACATTATTTGCGACGGCTTTCTTCTTTAATTTTTGACAATAGAAAGCACCATTTTTTCTTCTTTAAATACATCATTTAACACTTGTGCTAAATATTCTACATCAATATTGGTAATTTCGTCTAAATATCGAAAACTATTAATTCCTTTAAAATAATCTGCTAAAAACATTCTAGCAATGTCGCTAACATCATTGTATTCTTCCACATATTCTCCATATAGTTTTTTCTTAATTCTAATAAAGTCTTCTTCCTGTATTCCATTTTCTTTTAGGCTTTTTATTTCTTCTTTTAGTCTCTGATAAACAGTTTCTGGTTCATTTGATTGTCCAGAAAACAAGATATGGGCATATGTTGATGAAAATTCATAACTTAGGCCAATTCCGCCATAGATAGTTCCTTCATCATATAATTGTTTATATAATTTCGAACTTCTTCCTGCCAATAGTTCTAATAAAATTGAAATTGCTAAGTCTTTTCTGACAATTTTTTCTTCATTTTCGTGATTGGTATCCATTGGAACATCTTTTATTCCTATGGTATACATTGGCTGACTTACTTCTAATGTTTGCTCAATTCTTTCTTGTACAATGGTTTCTGGTTCTTCAGGATAAATTCTTTTTATCTCTCCATTTGCTTTGGTATCTTTTAATCTTTTCTTAACCTCTTCTAATAATGTCTCTGGTTCAAAATCTCCACAGATAACCATGACCATATTGGCTGGATTATAAAAGGTTTGATAACATTTATATAATATGTCTTTATCAATTTTGCTAATAGATTCAATCGTTCCGACAATGTCGATTTTGATAGGATTATTATGATACATTGCTTGCATGGTATTTAGATATACTTTCCAGTCAGGATAATCGTCATACATCATAATTTCTTGTCCAATGATACCTTTTTCCTTTTCGACATTTTCATCTGTAAAATATGGGTTTTGGACATAATCCATAAGCTCGTCCATAGCTTCATAAAAATTGTCTGTACATTCGAATAAATAGGCTGTATGGTCATTTGTGGTATATGCATTGGCGTCTACCCCTAAAGCGGTTAATACATCTAAACTATTTGTTCCATTTTCTTGTTCAAACATTTTATGTTCTAGGAAATGGGCAACACCATTTGGCACTTTTGTTTCTTTGTCTTCTCCTGGAACAACAAATACACTATCATTTGAACCATAATTGGTTCCCCATATCATATATTTTTTTCGCATGCCTTTTTTGGGGATTATTAAAACTGGCATTCCATTTTCTAGCTTTTCATAATATAGTTTTTCTTTCACTTTTGAATTTTCTATTATTTGCATGGTTCACTCTCCTCTTTTTTTGGAAAACTCTTTCTTTACCAGAACATTCCTACTGTTTTCCTTTTACTAAAATCCTTTTTAAATATTGCAAAAAGCCTATAACATTCAAGGTACAAAAAATTCTATTCTGATTTTCTGTACTATATGGTATTTTGTTATATAAAAAAGCAATTTGTTTTGAAAATAAAACGTTTCCTATATAACAAATACTCTAAGAACGTAAGAAATACGTTGTATGAATTTCTATTCTATTGGCTACTTGTAACACATTTTCTCTTGTTACATCTTGAATTTTTTGCTTATAATCCTCTATTGTATGTTTATTATTAGACATTTCTTGTCCAAAATAATATGTGATACCTGTATCTTGCTCATCATCAATTGTATCAATAATTGCCATAATAGATTTTTTAGCATTTGCAAATTCTTCATCTGTAAAATTGTTATTTTTCATGTCTTCTAATTGTTGTTTTATCAATTCTACAGCTTTTTCATAATTTGAAATTTCTATTCCACAATTGATGAAAATTTTGTCCTTATATCGAAAATAATTAGACCCTGCTGCATAGGCCAGATTTGCCTTTTCTCTTACATTCTGGAAAATCTTAGAGTTTGCTCCTCCACCTAAAATAGTGTTATAGACTAATGCACAATATTTTTCATCTTCATTTTTCGAATGGACATCCAATCCCATAACCAATTTCCCTTGTGTTACATTTCTTTTTTCAATCACTTCTCCTTGTGGTTCACATGGTGGTTCATTTTCTTGATTATACTGTGGTTCTCTATCTTCTAAATTTTTCATACATTCATTTTCTTGTAAAATGGTTTCTAATGTTCCATCAACATTTCCTGAAACAAAAATATCAATTTTACATTGTTTGATTAATGTTTGATAATCTTTGTATAAACTGATTTCATCAATCTTTTCTAAATCTTCTGCATATCCAAATCTATATAACCCAAAAGCTTTTCCTTTATACATTTCTTCTATACATCTATCTAGTGCATATCTTGCCTTATTATCTGTTCTTGCTTCAATTCTTTGCTTCATATTTTTCTTTTCTTGCTCTACATACGCTTTCTTAAATCCATTGTTTTCAATTAACGGATTAAATACAATTTCAAAGATATTTTCTATAGCAGTTTTCAACATATTTTCCCCTGGTTGTGGTAAAAAGAAGTCATTAATTGTTTCTATATAAAATTTTAAAACTTGATTATCTCCTGTTTTGTCAATTCCACAATCAAAACTAGCTCCATAAAGTTCTTCCAACTTTTTGCTAATTTCTTCTTGTGTTTTCATGGTCTTACTTCCTCTTCTTAACACTGCTGAAATTAAAGCATTTGCTGTTACTGTTTCTCTTGTAAGCTTTGTTGTTAAAAATACAGCTACTAAATTTGTTTTAAATTTGTCTGTATTTAAAACATGAAGTTTTATCCCTTTTTTGATTTGTTTTTCTGTATAATTCATATTATTCTTTCCTTTCTCCTTTTTGTATAACAAAATTTTTGACTTATTACACATGTTTATATTATATCACATTAACAAATTTATTATTATGGTTTTTTACAAATTTTTAAAAACAGAAAATTTTATTTGTTACAATTCATAGTAAAAAGTTATTTTATAGAATGTTGATATACAAATATTTTTAAAGAATTTTAGTTAAACAGAAAAATGAGGTATTAATTTTGTTAATACCCCATTTTTATATGTATTAAAATTTTCTTTTTCTTGCTGCCTCTGATTTTTTCTTTCTTTTTACGCTAGGCTTTTCATAATGCTCTCTTTTACGAACTTCTTGTAAAACTCCATTTCTAGCACATTGTCTTTTAAATCTTTTAAGAGCATCTTCTATATTACCATTATTAACTTTTATTTCTAACATTTAATTTCCCCTCCTTCCGGTCATACGAAAACTGTATGTTGGGATAACCCTATATAACGATATATATTATACCTTATAGGTGTATAATTGTCAATAGAAATCGTTTGTAAATTTTACTTGTACCGTATTTTGTGATTATCTTGAAAACAAGCCACCTATAAAGTTAAATAATGGGTTTTCAAATAAAAGTTGTCTCATCCAACCATTTGTAAAAGGTATAAACCATAAAGCTATGCCAATTAGTACTACAACAACAACTGTTAATCCTAATGCCAAAAAGTCGGTTTTATTAAGTTTTCTTTTTTCTCTACTTTTCACTTTTTGTACAATTAAATCTTTTAACATTCCAACAATACTAAATGTACCAACCGTATTATTTGTTTTTACATTCATTTTGTCATCAAAGTCCTTTTTTTCTTTTCTAATCTTATTTTGCAAAGAAGTATTTCTTCTATTTCTATTTTGGTTTTGATTCTCCCCGTATTCGGTATTTTTACTTTCTTGCTCTTTTTGAAATTCTCTATCATATTGTCGTCTTAAAAAATCGTCTGATAATACATCATATGCTTCGTTTAAATCTCTTAGTTTTTGTTCTGCTGACTGTTTTTGTGTTGATGAATATAGGTCTGGATGATATCTTTTTACTAGTGTTCTATATGCTTTTTCTATGATTTCTTTTGAAGCATGCTCATTTACTTCTAATATTTCATAATAATTTTTCATAAATTCCCTCGATCATTATATTTTTTCTACTCTATTTTATTATAATTTATATGATTTTTCAATAAAAATTATGTTTTTCCTAAAAAATTAAGAGAGTTTTCACTCTCTTTTAACTTTGTTCTCCTCCGAAAATTGCTTCAAATTCATCAGAATTGATTTTTTCTTTTTCAAGCAAGATACCTGCTACCTTGTGTAATTTATCTACATTATCTGATAAAATTTTCTTTGCTCTGTTATATCCTGTATCGATAATTCTCTTTGTTTCTTCATCAATGATGGCAGCTGTTTCTTCTGAATATTCCTTTGTATGTCCAAAATCTCTTCCTAAGAACACTTCATCTTGGCTTGAACCTAACATCAATGCTCCTATTTTTTCACTCATACCATATTTGGTTACCATGCTTCTTGCAATTTGCGTAGCTCTTTCAATATCATTGCTTGCACCTGTTGATATATCATTTAAGATAAGTGCTTCTGCCACTCTACCACCTAATAATGAAACAATATTTTCTTCCATTTCGGTTTTAGACATGAAATTCTTATCCTCTGTTGGTCTATACATCGTATAGCCTCCAGCCATACCTCTAGGTACAATTGATATTTCATGTACAGGGTCTTGTGTTTCTAGGTAATGACTTACCACTGCATGACCTGCTTCATGATATGCAACCAATTTATTTTCTTTTTCGCTTCTTACTCTTGTTTTCTTTTCAGGTCCCATTGTTACTTTTATCATGGCATCTTCAATTTCTCGCATGCCAATTTCATTCATGTTTCTTCTTGCTGCTAAAAGGGCTGCTTCGTTTAGTACATTCTCTAAATCTGCTCCTGCAAATCCTGATGTATTTTTTGCAATAATCTTTAAGTCAACATCATCTGCTAATCTTTTCTTTCTACTATGAACTTCCAATATTTGTTCTCTTGCTTTTACATCTGGCAATCCTACAACAATTTGTCTGTCAAATCTTCCTGCTCTTAATAATGCTTTATCTAATACATCTGGTCTGTTGGTTGCAGCTAAGACGATTACACCTTCATTTTCTGCAAATCCATCCATTTCAACTAATAATTGATTTAAGGTTTGTTCTCTTTCGTCATGTCCTCCACCAAGTCCTGCACCTCTTTGACGTCCAACAGCGTCAATTTCATCTATGAAGATAATACATGGTGCATTTTTCTTTGCTTGGTCAAATAAATCTCTTACTCTTGAAGCACCTACACCAACAAACATTTCTACAAAGTCTGAACCACTAATGATAAAGAATGGCACACCTGCTTCTCCTGCAACGGCTTTAGCAAGTAATGTTTTACCTGTACCTGGTTGACCAACTAATAAAACACCTTTTGGAATTCTTGCTCCCATATCTGTAAATTTCTTTGGATTTTTCAAGAATTGTACAATTTCTTCCAACTCTTCTTTTTCTTCGTCAACACCTGCTACATCATCAAATGTAATTCTGTTTTTCTCTGCTGGTGTCATCATTCTGGCTTTACTTTTTCCAAATGACATGGTTTTGCTTCCAGGATTTCCACTATTTGCGCCTCCTATAGTTAAGAACCAGAAAAGCATAAATATAATTAGGATAGCAAATGGTGTTACTAATGGAAGTAAAGCGACAAATATAGATTCTGCTTCTTCTTCTAATGTAAAGTTTCCATTATTTAAAAATTCTTCTATATATGTCATGAAACTTCCCATATCTGGTATAGTGGTTTCTTTTCTAGTATTATCATCTTTTAATTCTACCTCTGCTGTTTGCCCATCAGAACTAATGACAATTGAACTTACATTGTTGCTGTTTATGTTTGTAATTAATTCTGAATATTTCAGTTTAGAATTACTATTTTCCACAATTGATGATAACACGACTAAAAATATAACAATAATTATTAGCCACATTGCTAAAGTTTTGATTCCGTTTTTCAAAATAATTCCTCCTCTTAATACTTGATGTTTATATCTTTTAGCACTCTATCATATTGTTTTTTCTTTTTCAATAGTTTTTTGTATTTCTTTTTTATTACAATATTTCCACATGTTCTATAAGGTTACGGATACTTATATTTCCTTGGAAATTTTTATTTGACCATTTTTTACAAAAACTTTTGTATGTTTGTTTGGTTTTAAATATTTGTTTCCAATATTATTGGTACATAATGTAAGAATGTCTTCTATATGTATTTTTTCAATTCCTTTTGATGTACCAAAAAGCCTTGTTATAGTATATATTAGGATATTGGATTTTATTACTCTTTCTTGGACATTAAACTTTTTTAAGTCTAATACAATAAACTCATTGCCATTATCTCTTGTGTTTTGTTCATCTGTATGTGATTTTGGGACGTCTTTTTCTATCTGATTGGTTTTTATATTTTCTTCTATCAAAATTTGCTTATATATTGCTTTTACTTGTTTTTGAATATATGCTTCTTGCTCAGTTACAAGCTTTGATAGTCTATCCATTGTTTCTATAAAGTTCGGATTAAATTCTTTTTGAATATATGGTATAACAACATTTCTAATTTTGTTTCGCGTATACGTATTTTCGAAATTTGTTTTATCAATTCTTGGGTGTAACTGATTTTCTTCACAATAGGCTTCTATTTCTTTTCTTTCACACTCGATTAATGGTCTAATATATTTTCCTCTAATTGGTTCTATCCCTATTAATCCTTGTATTCCGCATCCGCGTAGCTCGTTCATTATCATGGTTTCTATTTTATCATTTTTATTATGTGCAATCGCAATTTTATTACCACCAATTTTTTGTAAAATCTCATCAAAAAAAGCATATCTTGCATTTCTTCCTGCTTCTTCTGTACTCATTTTATTAGTATTGGCTAATTTTTGCACATCTATACTTGTTGAATAAAATTGTATCTGATTTTTTTCACAATATTTTTTGACAAATTCTTCGTCTTCCTTTGCTTCTTCTCTAATCATGTGATTAACATGTGCAACAACAAAATCGAAATGAATTGCCAAAGGGGACGTGCCATTTTGGCAATTTTGTTGTTTTATTTTTGTAAGAATTTCTAGTAAACACATAGAATCTGGTCCTCCAGATACACCGACTACTAATTTATCTCCTTTATTTATTAGTTTGTATTTTTGTATTGTTCTTACTACTTTTACATAGCAATCTTCTTTAATTCTTTTCCCCATGGTCTCTCCTATTAAATTTTGTTCTATTTATATTGTATATAATAAGCCACTTTGGCATTAAATTATGTTTTATTCTACTATATTTCAGGTAATTTTTCAAGGATTTTATATGAATTTTACGTGAACATTAAGAATATTTCAAAACCATTTGACATAAACTAAAATTGATGCTATAATAAAAACAGCTTAAGCAAATCGTAAGATGTCATGAAGATTTGCACCGAGATATGTTCGTCGCATATCTCTTTTTTTTACTAAAAAAAGGCGGTCGTCGTCCGCCTCCAAAGATTATTCTTTGTTTTTGTCTGTGCTTTGACTTTCATTTCTACTATTGCTCAAAATCAATAATATAATTAATCGCCAAATTAGCTCGTAAGATGTCATAGAAAATTGCACCTCCCTTCTACAGGGATTATCCTTATGTAAGGACTTTTCTATTATACTTTATTTTCCATTATTTTACAATATATTTAAAAATATTTTATTCTTTTTAGTCATCAAATCGTTTTTCTAGGTTGACGAATTTTGTGTAGTTTCCTAACCACAATAATTCTACCGTTCCTGTTGAGCCACCTCTGTGTTTTGCAATGATGACTTCTGCAATATCTTTCTTCTCACTGTCTTTATTATAATAGTCATCTCTGTATAAAAACATAACAATGTCCGCATCTTGCTCTATTGCTCCAGATTCTCTTAAGTCTGATAACATTGGCCTATGGTCTGGTCTTTGTTCTGCCGCTCTTGATAATTGTGATAATGCAATGACAGGTACGCCAATTTCTTTGGCTAAGATTTTTAATGACCTACTAATTTCAGATATTTCTTGTTCACGACTTCCATTTCGTTTATTACTGCCTTGTACTAATTGTAAATAGTCTATTACAACCATTCCTATGTTTTTTTCTAATTTTAGTTTTCTACATTTTGCTCTTATCTCTGTGATAGATATTCCTGGTGTATCATCTATATAAATTTCTGCTTCTGATAATGGTCCTATACTTCCTGCTAATTTTGTCCAATCATCTTCTTCTAATTTTCCTGTTCTAACTTTATTGCTGTCTACCATTGCTTCACTACATAAAATTCTATTTACCAATTGTTCTTTTGACATTTCTAAGCTAAATATGGCTACTGGTACATTTGCACGTACTGCTGCATTTGTTGCAATGTTTAATGCAAATGCTGTTTTTCCCATGGCAGGTCTAGCGGCAATTAGTACTAAATCTGAACTATGAAATCCTGCTGTTTTATAATCCAATTCTGTAAATCCTGAAGGTACACCAGTTATATGTTGTTTTCGGTTATATAATTCTTCCAATTGTGTAAAACTATCTACAAGGACATCTTTTATTGCTACATAACTCTTCTTATCATTATTTTGCATAATATTAAAGATTTTCTTTTCTGCCCCTTCCATAATGTCTGAAACATCTTCTGTTGGGTCATATCCCAATTCAATAATTTCATTGGCTGTTTTGATAAGATTTCGTAATGTGGATTTTTCTTCTACAATTTTTATATATTTTGTTGCATTTGCGGTTGTTGGAACTTTATCTGGCAGACTTGCTAAATATTCCAGTCCACCAACTTGCTCAAACTTTCCTAAAGATTCTAATTCTGCTTTTACTGTGATAATATCTACTGGTTCTGCTCGATTATATAGATTAAGAATCGCTTCATAAATTGCACGGTTATCTGTTCTGTAAAAATCCTCTTCTTTTAAAACCTCTATTGCTGAGATAACAGCATCTTTATCTGTTAGCATACTTCCCAAAACTGCTTGTTCTGCTTCTACATCATGTGGTGGTACTTTTCCTAATTCCATGCTACATCCTCCAATTTGTTATTCGATTTAACTTTACAAATTTTCTATTATTTTTGTATAGATTATGTAATTAATTGTCAGAAATAACATCAATTCTTAGTTTTCCCACAACGCCTTCAAATAATTTTATTTCAACATTGTGAACACCAAGTGTCTTGATTGTTTCTTTTAAGTCAATTTTCTTTTTATCAATTTGTATCATATACTGTTTTGACAATTCTTGTGCAATTTCTTTACTAGATACACCACCAAATATTTTCCCATTTTCTCCTGCTTTTACTTTTATCTTTAATAATATTTTTGATAATTTATCTGCTGTTTTCATTGCTTCTTCTTTATCTTGTTCTTTTTGATATTTAGCAGAATCTTGTTTTGCTTTTAATTTACTCATATTTTCTTTATTTGCTTCTACTGCTAAATTTTTTGGGAATAAAAAGTTTCTTGCATATCCATCTGAGGCATTGATAACTTCATCTTTTTTTCCTACCCCTTTTATATCTGCTTTTAATATTACCTTCATGTTCATTCCTCCTTTTAACATACGTTTTCTCTGTATGGTATATTTTACATCATTTTATTCGTTTTTTCAACTATAATTTGGAACAAATCTAGCTTCGCTAGACCTTTTTCTCTACTTTTTAATATTTCCTATATTAATTTAAGGTCTAGCAAGAAGCGTATAAGATTTGTTGCGCGAAAAATTATGAAATAATTTTTCTGTGCAATTATTTTTTTTACATTATAGGAAATGCAATTTCCTATAATGTAAAAAAGACTTTTACTATTTTTAGTAAAAGCCTTTTGTTTATTTTCATGTTTATATTATAACAATGAAAATAAATTATAAAAATTAAATTAACAATAAAATTTGATTTCTTTTATATTATCAATATGATAATATTCTTTCCATTTAGAAACAATTAAAAAATAATGTTTAGATATTATATCTAGTAATTTATTTAAATCATTTTGAGGAATTTTGCTTTTGTTATTAGCTAATATACATCCTCCAGTTTGTGTTAACCAAACCTTAGTAGAATTTTGATTTGGATTTCCTTTTGATATATGAATATGAATAGGTTCATTATTTTCATTTGACCAAAAGTATATTTTATAGCCGAAAACTTTCAAAAATGCTAGGCAATTTTAATACCTCCTTCTTTTGCATATTTATAGAATAAATCACAGCTATTTTTGACTACTTGTTTAAAAAATTCAATTTCTTCATCAGTATAATTCCCTTCCCAAACAGTTACTTCGTAGGTAGGTAATTTTATTCTAACAGAATCAAATCCATTTTCGGTAGGCCTTTCAAAATGAACATCAATGCATTCCTCATCATTATCTATATATATATTAGAAAAAACAACTTCTGTACCATCGGAATACTTTACATATGGATACATCATAATATACACGCTCCTTTATAATCATTATTATACTACAACAAAATCTATTTATCAATGATTTTAAAATCAACATTTTGTTCTAATAGTTCTTGGCCTCTGGTTCTCAATTTTCTATTTCTGAAAAATATTCATTAATTCTATTGATAAGTTCTTGCTTTGTTTCTTCCATAGTCATACCTTCTACCTGTGCACCAGCTAAGGTAATATGTCCTCCACCGCCTAATTTTTCTAGGATAATTTGTACGTTAATGTCTCCAATAGATCTTCCGCTGATACAAATTTTGTTTCCGACTTTTCCCATTACAAATGATGCTGTGATATCACTTATGGTTAATAATTCATCTGCTGCTTTTGCACAAATAAGGCTTGCTTCTTTATCCTTTTTTTCATAAGTTGCAATGGCTATGGTTTCGTTCACAATTTCTGCTTTTTTCACGATTCCTGCAATTTTATTAAATGTGTCCAAATTACTTTGAAACCATTTTTTGACTCTGATAATGTTAACACCACATCTACGTAAATATGCTGCTGCTTCAAATGTTCTAACACCTGTTTTAAATGTAAAGTTTTTCGTGTCCATCATAATTCCTGCATATAAACTTTCTGCTTCAATTGTTTTTAGGTCTACACGCACTTCTGCATATTGTAACAATTCTGTTACCAATTCTGCTGCTGATGAGGCATACACTTCTTGGAATGTTAGTGTCGCATTTTCAATATAGTCTGCACTTCTTCTATGATGGTCTATAATAACAATTTTTTCTGTTCTTTTTAGCAATTCTGGTGCTTCCACATATGTGGTTTTATGGGTATCTACAATAACCACCAAAGTTTCTTTATCTATATTTTCTTCTGCCACTTCTTTTGTGATTAATATATCCTCATATTCTGCTTCTTTTGCTAGGTCTGCCTTAAAACTTTGCAATGTATTGGTTTCGTTACTATCGATAATATATGCTTTTTTTCCTAAGCTTTTGGCTAATCGATAAATTCCCATACTAGATCCCATAGAGTCAATATCTGGATTGGTATGCCCCATTATCATCACTTTACTTGCATCTTTAATTAGGTTTTCTAATGCATGGGCAACAACTCTGGCTTTTACCTTTGTTCTTTTTTCGACTTCTTGGGCTCTTCCACCATAGAATTTATAAATCTCATTTTCACGAATAACCGCTTGGTCCCCTCCACGGCCTAGTACAACATCCATTGCTGCTTGTGCAGATTTATATTTTTCTTTGTCTGTTGAACCATCATTTGAAATGGCTATACTTAGTGTAATTTGCACGTTTTCAATTGTTTTTATTTCTTTTACTTTGTCTAATATGCTAAATTTATCTTCTTTTACAGTTTCAAAATATCTTTGTTCAAATAAATACACATATCTATCTCTATCAGACTTAATCAAAACACCATTTGTTTTGTCTGTCCATTCATAAATACATTTATCTATTTCTGCTATAACTTGTGGTTTTTCTTCACTTTCTAGTTGTTGCATAGTTTCTTCATAATTGTCTATCATGATGATTGTTACACATGATTTTGAATCTTTGTATTCTTCTTTTAGTTTCACAATTTCTGTTTCGTCAATAAAATATAACATCATCATATATTTATCTGCATGTTTTTTGTCATATTTCCTAGAATGTACAAATTTTCCCAATACTTCATAATATTTATGATTTAACGCAATATGTTTTTCAATTTGCTTTTCTTTTGAAGTATCTTTCTCGGTTTCTTTAATATCTAATGTAATGTCTTCTATTAAATTATTTAAATAGTTATTAATATCAAAGTCTTCAAATTCAGAAATAAATTTAGAACTTCTCCAGATAATATTTCCATTTGATTCTAATATTATTAATGGAAAAGGAGAATTGATTAAGCTACTTTTGGCAGCTGTATCTACTGTTAATGTTAAATCTTGCAAGGTTTCTGAAATTTCACTTTTTCTTCTGTTATTTGTATAATAAGAATATGCCACAACAGCCATGAATATTAATATAGCTAATGGTATCATACTAATATTTTCTATACAGACAATCACTAACAATATAAAAATAATTGCCAAATATATTTTTGTTTTTGATAATAATTTATCAAAAACTTTTCTATTGGTATTTTGCATAAAAATTTCTCCTTCTATTTATTCTATTATATTTTACTTGGAAATGGCTATTTTGTCAAGTTTTACAGGCAAAACCGACTTAACCTCTGAATAGTTACACAAATCCAAGAAATATTTTATATGTGTATGGATTTTTATGTTTCACTATGATATAATCTAAAAAAATAAGATTAAGATTTATAAGAATATAAAAAACAAAAGAGGAGGCTTTTTATTTATGATAAAAAATTTCTTTCGTAAAGAAAATGGTTCAATTACTTTATTTGTTCTAATTGCCATGTTATTTTTCTTATTTGTTGTATTTGCCATGTTTATGCGTAGTAGTAATAGTAATATGGCACAAACTTCTGAAATTGATCAAATAAAAGAAGAATATGAAGAAAGTGTAAATAACATCAATCAAATATACAATGAAACTTTAATAGAAAATTTATCTAATTTACTAAAACCTGGAGATTTTGTGAATTATACATATGATACAGTAACAGATGGATATTCTTTACCTGCTATATATAGTGGTTATACAAGTGATCAATCTATCACACAAACTATGGGGTTACGATGGCAAATTTTAAGTATAAATTCTGACAAAACAGTAACTTTGATTAGCGAAACAACAACAAATCAAGAAGTATATTTTCGAGGCGCACTGGGATATAATAATGGTACACTATTAATGAATGATATCTGTAATAAATTATACAGTAATCATAGTTTAAAAATAGAAGCACGAACTTTAAATTTAGATGACATAGAAAGTCAAATGAATGAAGCAGGAATTTCTGCAAGAGACACATTTACAAATAGTAGTGCATCTCAATATAGAAGTACACATACCTATACAGCTAATTATAATTATTATCCAAATTTATATGCGAAAGAAAATGGTAGTGGTATAAATACTACAGAAATCAAATCAGATGGATTAAGTAGAAGTGAAAGTGGATATAATAAACCAACAACTGAAACATTTAGTGTTGCAAATCAAGGATTAACAGCCACCCAAACGTCTTACTATTTTGATAATATGCCAAGTTCATATTTCGATAACAGCGAAGTATATGATTTGTTTTTTAATACAAATACGGAAAGTTGTTACTGGTTAGGTTCTCGTTGTGCAAATTGCTATTCTAATAATATAGAATTTGGATTTTATTCTGTTAGAAATTCCTCTTTGAATGGAGTTTTTACTTATAATTCAAATAGTGCTGTGAGTACTAATACTTTATACTCTTTTCGTCCTGTCGTAACTTTGGACATCACACAAATACAACCATGTACAGGAGAAGCGGCAGATGGAACAGATGAGACAATTAAACACATGCATCAAATTAAAGAATACTTTTAAAATTGCCAAAGAGGACATCCCCTTTGGCAATTTTTTCTGTTTTATTCCATATTTTCTGTATCCGCTACTTCTTCTAGTTGTTTTTCTGTGCTAATATGAATATTTTGATATTTTTTCATTCCTGTTCCTGCTGGAATTAATTTACCAATAATAACATTTTCTTTTAATCCTACTAAATCATCTGTTTTACCTTTAACAGCTGCATCTGTAAGTACTCTTGTTGTTTCTTGGAATGATGCTGCTGATAGGAAACTGTCTGTTGCAAGAGCAGCTTTTGTAATACCAAGTAATACTCGTTTTCCTGTTGCAGGTCTCTTCCCTTCTGCAATTGCTTCTGCATTTTTATCTTCAAATTCATACATATCAATTAATGAGCCTGGGAACATATCTGTATCTGCATTATCTTCAACTCTTACTTTCTTAAGCATTTGTCTACCAATAACTTCGATATGTTTGTCATTAATATCAACACCTTGATTTCTATATACTTTTTGTACTTCTGAAATTAGGTATTCATATACACCTTCTGGTCCTTTTAATGTTAAGATTTCAGATGGATTAATTGATCCTTCGATTAAAGGCTCTCCTACTTCTACCATGTCTCCATCTTTTACTTTCATTTTTGAACCAAATGGAATTGTGTATGATTTTGCATTGTCTTTACCTGTAACAACAACTTCTTTTTTCTTCTTTGTTTCTTTGATTTTTACCTTACCATCAATTTCTGAGATAATGGCAAGTCCCTTTGGTTTTCTAGCTTCAAATAGCTCTTCAACCCTTGGAAGACCTTGTGTGATATCTGCTACACCTGCAACACCACCAGAGTGAATCGTTCTCATTGTAAGCTGTGTACCTGGTTCACCAATTGATTGTGCTGCAATGATACCAATTGCTTCACCTATTGATACTAAGTCTCTTCTTGCTAATCCCATACCATAACATTTTTGACATACACCATGTTTTGAACGACATCCAAGAACTGAACGTACTTTTAGTCTTTCAATTCCAGCTTTTACAATTTCATCTGCAATTTTTTCTGTAATCATGGTATTTGTATCAACAATTAGTTCTTTTGTTTCAGGATTGTATACATCTTCTACAACAAATCTTCCTAATAGTCTTTCTTGCATTTTTTCAATTACTTGTTGTCCGTCTTTTATGTCATAAACAATAATTCCATCATCTGTACCACAGTCATGTTCTCTTACGATAATATCTTGTGATACATCAACTAATCTTCTTGTTAAGTATCCAGAGTCTGCTGTTCTTAGAGCTGTATCTGAAAGTCCTTTTCTTGCACCATGGGCTGAAATGAAGTACTCTAAGGCGTCTAGTCCTTCTGCAAATGATGATTTAATTGGAATTTCAACGGCTTTACCTGTTGTACTTGCCATCAATCCACGCATACCAGCAATTTGTCTTAACTGGCTCATGTTACCTCTGGCTCCAGATTTAACCATCATATAGATTGGGTTTAATTCATCAAAGTTTTCTTCCATGGCATCACTAACTTTATTTGTTGTTTCTTCCCATACTTTGATAACTTCTGAATAACGTTCATCGTTTGTAATTAAACCTCTTGCATATTGTTTTCTAATATTTTCAATTTTTGCGTCAGCTTCTGCTAATAATCCTTTTTTAGCCTCTGGTACTTGTACATCACTCATTGAGAATGTGATACCTGCTAATGTTGAATACTTAAATCCTAATGCTTTAATATAGTCAATAACTTCAGCTGATTCTGTTAATCCATGTGTTCTGATAACTCTTTCAATGATATTTCCCATTGATTTTTTCATAACTGGGAAACTGATTTCATATTGGAATGGGTCTTCTTTTCTATCAATAAATCCTAAGTCTTGTGGAATTCCTTGATTGAAGATAATTCTTCCAACACTGGTTTCTACTTTCTTTGTTTTGATTTTTCCATCAATTTCTTTTGAAACTCTAACAAAGATTTTTGCATGAATTCCCACATCATGGTTTTCAAATGCCATTAACGCTTCTTCTGGGTCTTTATAGTAAGTACCTTCTCCCTTTTCTCCATCTAATACCATGGTTAGATAGTAACTTCCTAAAATCATGTCTAGTCTTGGTACAGCTACTGGTTTACCATCTTGTGGTTTTAATAAGTTGTTTGTTGAAAGCATTAAGTATCTTGATTCTGCTTGAGCTTCTGGAGATAATGGTAAATGCACAGCCATTTGGTCACCGTCAAAGTCAGCATTAAATGCTTCACAAACTAATGGGTGAAGTTTGATCGCTCTACCTTCTACCAATACTGGTTCAAAACTTTGAATACCTAGTCTATGTAGTGTAGGTGCACGGTTTAACATAACTGGGTGGTCTTTAATAACCTCTTCTAATATGCCCCATACTTCTGGTCTTAATCTTTCTACCATTCTTTTTGCATTTTTAATATTTTGTGCAATTCCTCTTCCAACCAATTCTCTCATAACAAATGGTTTGAATAATTCTACTGCCATTTCTTTTGGAAGACCACATTGATAAATTTTAAGTTCTGGACCTACAACGATAACAGAACGTCCTGAATAGTCAACACGTTTTCCAAGTAAGTTTTGACGGAAACGACCTTGTTTACCTTTTAATAAGTCTGATAAAGATTTTAGTGGTCTATTTCCAGCTCCTGTTACTGGTCTACCTCTTCTTCCATTATCAATTAAGGCATCTACAGATTCTTGTAACATTCTTTTTTCATTTCTAACAATAATCTCTGGAGCACCTAATTCTAATAATCTTTTTAATCTGTTATTTCTGTTAATAACTCTTCTATATAAGTCATTTAAGTCTGATGTAGCAAATCTACCACCATCTAATTGAACCATTGGTCTTAAATCTGGTGGAATAACTGGAACAACATTCATAACCATCCATTCAGGTCTATTTCCTGAAAGTCTGAATGCTTCTACTGTATCTAATCTTTTTACAAGTTTACTTTTCTTTTGCTCACTTGCATTTTCTAATTCTTTCCTAATTTGTAATGCTAATTTTTCTACATCAATTTGTTCCAATAACTCTCTTAAAGCTTCTGCTCCCATTTTTGCTTTAAAAGAACCTTTACCATATTTTTCTTCTGCTTCATGATACTCTTTTTCATTTAATACTTGACACTTTTCTAGATTTGTTGTTCCTTTGTCTATTACAACATATGATGCAAAGTAAATGATTTTTTCTAGGTTTCTTGGCGAAATATCAAGCATTAAAGCAATTCTACTTGGAATTCCTTTAAAATACCAGATATGTGCTACTGGCGCTGCAAGCTCAATATGTCCCATTCTTTCACGTCTTACTTTTGATTTTGTAACTTCAACACCACATCTGTCACACACAATACCTTTATATCTAACCCTTTTATATTTACCACAATGACATTCCCAGTCTTTTGTTGGACCAAATATTCTTTCACAGAAAAGTCCATCTTTTTCTGGTTTTAATGTTCTGTAGTTAATGGTCTCTGGTTTTTTAACTTCTCCTTTTGACCATTCTCTGATTTTTTCATCTGATGCAATCCCTATTTTTAACTTATTAAAAATATCTAATTCGTCCACTTTATTTCCCCCTTGAACCAATAGGGACATACCCTATTGCTTATTAATATCTTAAACATTTAGGGTATGTCCCTTTTGGACAAAAATTGTCCATTTTGGCACGTCCCTAAACGTTTTGGGTAATTCTAAAACAGTTAAGAGTTCTAGCCACCGCTGGTGCAATTCCCTCCTGTCGCCCCTTTCCTTTTTAGAATTTATTCAGTTAATTTTATTTTTCTAATTCTTTTAATATAAATGCTTTTATCACAGGTATATCATCAATTGCTGTGTAGAAAATTTTATCTGAATCCATCTTTCCATATCCGTGTGCAAATCTATTTCTCATACCTCTAATTGCATTCCAATTGATTTCATTTTTTGTCATTTCTAAATATTCATCTGTCAAATGATTTGCTAACTCACCAATTTGAAATATTTTCATTGAAAGAGAATCTTTGTAGTCATTATCCTTTTTAAAATTCTCTATTTCATTTCCAAAACGATTGATTGTTTTTTCTATTTCATTACAGTATTTAAGCATGTGTTTTAATATAGTAACATCTCTTTTATCCATATATCATCACTCTTTCTTTTTTTATTGTATCATAGAATTCTTGTTCTAATTCATCCATCTCATCTTCTTTAAAGCATTCTTCCTCTATTAAATCAACTTCTTTTTTTAGAACTTGTTTTAATGCTTCCAAAATAGCCCCTATAATTAATAAACTTCTTATATTCTTGGCTACTATGATGATATCTATATCACTATTTTCGTCATAATCTCCTCTTGCATAAGAACCAAAAACATATGCTTTCTCTACCCCATATTCTTCAAAAATTGGTTTTGTTAATTTTTGAATTTGGATTATAGCCTCATTATTTTTTCTATTTGAACTTTTCATAAGACCTCCTCCTTATAAATAAAATTACATAGCTATCCTATAATTTCCATTTGTTGTCTATGTATTTGCTTTTCTTTTGATTGTTTCTTTAATTTTAATACATACTGTTCATTTCCTAACATTGTTACTTTTGAATACATTGCTAAATTTGTGATTACTCTATCAAATTCATTTTTTATAACTCTGTTTACTTCTCCAACATCATGTATTTCATGATAATTCATAAATCTTTCAGCAACGATTTGCCTATTAAAGATTTCTCCATCTTCAAAACATTCTTTCAATACCGTTACTATTCTTATATAATCTGATTTACTATCCATTCTTTCTACAAATGTTGCCATACTTCCTCCATTTTTTCGAATTAACGACGTAAGATGCCTGATTTAGTTCGTTTTTTTAGATAATGTCATTATCATTATCCAAATTATCCCCTGCCAAATCACTATCAAAGAACATCTCATCATCCTCATCATCTAAACTTTCAAACAATTCATCATTTCCGTCATCCAAAGGTTCTTCATCTTCTAATAACATATCATCTTCTGTTTCTTCAGTATAACCATCATCTAAATCTCCATCTGCTACAACTTCCTCTTCAGCTAGATATTTCTTTTCTTTTTCTGGATCATATTCAATACCGTCTTCTATGTTTTCTTTTAATTCTAATTC
>CALWZZ010000008.1 GCA_944386145.1 uncultured Clostridia bacterium
TTGCCAAAATCTGTTACAGCAGATACTGGTATGGATGTGTTAACACATGCATTAGAAGCATATGTTTCAAATATGGCTTCAGATTATACAGATGGACTAGCTGAAAAAGCAGTCGAATTGGTATTTAAATATTTAGAGCAAGCCTATGATGATGGAACAAATAAATTGGCTCGTGAAAAAATGCATAATGCAAGTACGATTGCAGGTATGGCCTTTACAAATGCCTTTTTAGGTGTAAACCATTCAATGGCACATAAAATCGGTGCAGAATTCCATTTACCACACGGAAGAATTAATGCAATATTATTGCCATATGTTGTAAGATATAACGCTACAAAACCAACAAAATTTGTTTCATTCCCAAAATATGAATATTTTATAGCTGACCAAAAATATTATGAAATGGCTAAAAAAGTAGGCTTGAAAGCAGAAACGAAAGAAGAAGGAATTAGTAGTTTAATTGAGAAAATAAAAGAAATGAATGCACATATGAATATTCCAAAATCATTCCAAGAAGCAGGAATTGAAGAACAAGAATTTTTATCAAAGGTAGATATGTTAGCAGATCGAGCATTTGAAGACCAATGTACAACTGCTAATCCAAGAGTACCACTCGTATCAGAAATAAAACAAATTTTATTAGATAGTTATTATGGAAAGGATGTAAGGTAATAAAAAATGAAGTTAAAAAATATAGGCGAAAAAGTTCAAGATAAAATACGAAAACTAGCAGAGGAAAATGAAGAAAAAACACCAGAGGAATTGCTTAAAGAGCAAGTTATTAAACCAATAGAAGGCAAAAAATTATCAGAAGAAGAAAAAAGAAAAAAACAGGCAGAAAATCTTGTGACTGTATTACAAGAAAATCCAGAAATGCAACAGACAATTGTAGAAGAAGCAGCGAATTCTGAACAAATCTCTCAAGATGTTATTGATAAATCTGCTCAAATAGCAGCGGAAAGTTCTAAAGTTCCTGATAAAGTGACAGGAACTTTAGTAGAGAAAGCATCTGATGAAGCAACAGTAGATATTTTAAAAAATGAAGGAATCGATTCTAGAGAAATTAGAATAGGGGTTATTGATTCTATAGAAGACCAAAACAAAAGGGAACAAGCAATTTGTGGCGAATTAGAAAAATTATATAAAGCGTCAAAAGAGTTACAACCAGGAAAAGGTGTAACACAGAAAATACAAGATATTTTAGATAAGTTAGGTGAAAATAAAAGAACAGATAAGATTAATGAAGTGTTATATAAAACAATAGCTAAAGTTTTTGCAATTGAATACAATAATTATAATGGAGCTATGAAAATATATGCAATGGAGAAATTTGTACCAATTGATGAAATGATTAGAGCAAAAATGCCTCAGCTTATAGAAAAAGAATATAGAAAAATTGGCAAAGAAAGAACAATTAAAGCTAACAAAAAAAGAGAAAAAACACCAAGAGAGAAAACACCATTTGATTTAGAAAAAGCTACACAAATTTTCTTAAATCAAATGGCTATGGAGGTTACAGGAGCTGCTAAAAAAGAACATAAAAGTGACAGTGCTTTTATGAAAAATTTAGGAGATTTAACAGAAAGTGAATTAACATATTTAACAGGTAAATTTTTAGATTTAAATCCAGAAATAGGAACAATAGAACTAGAAAAAATAGTAAAAATTGCTAAAGGAGAAATAAAGGAGCCAGCACAAAATTCAAGAGACGTTCCTGTCCTACAAAAAATGCAAGAAGAAGATTTATCTTTAAGAGAGTTAATTTCACAAAATACGGACAATACCTTAGGAAATGAAGATAATGATACCATAAAGGTAAATGAAAGTACAGAAGAACAGAAAACAGAGCAAAAAGTAGATTTTGATTTATCAGCATTAGGAAAAGAAGAAATAGAAGCTATTAAACAATGTATGGAAGCAGGGCTAATAGAAAATTTAGCGAAAGTTCCAGAAGATAAAAGAAAGAAAATGATAAAAGCTATCAATAATTCATTAGAGGAGAGGACAAAAACGAATCCAACATTAGAAACATCTGAAGTCGGAAAAACAGAAGAATTAAAAACAGAAAAAATGCCAAACAAACCAGAAGATAAGCAAGAAGGATATGAAATTGGAGATTAAGTTTAGCTAAAAATAAAAGTCGATATGGCTTTTATTTTTTGTTGAATAGGAAAAAGTAATTTTTCCTATTCAACAAAAAAACGTCGCACAGAAAAATGAATTCATCAAAAAAACACAATTTTTATATTTTTTGGAAACAATATATCGGTAAGATATGCATATACTAAATAGGAACATACATAAATATCCTATGAGGATAGTAAAGAAGGTTGAAATTCTAAATTTTAAATATATTTTTCAACTAGATTTATACCTCAAGAAAGGAATGGTATTCAGTATGAAAAAAAATAAAGGGAAAGAACTTGGAATTGTGGAGATGAAAAATTTTTTAAGCTATGATGAAAAAATAGAAGAAAAGACAAATGGTTTTAATAAAATTATGACAATTTATGAAATGGCAATACAAGAATTAGAAACAAAAATTAACATTTTACAAAAAGAATATAAAGTGTTTTATAACTATGATTTAATAGACCATGTCAATACAAGAATTAAACAACCAGAAAGCATATTAAACAAAATGAAGAAAAAAGGTTGTGAACTTACATATAAAGAAATGATAGAAAATATTAATGATATAGCAGGCATTCGTGTTATTTGCCAGTTAAAAGATGATATCTTTGAAATAAGAAATCTAATTGAAAAGATACCAGGAATTACAATAGAAACAGAAAAAGACTATGTAAATCATCCAAAAGAAAGTGGCTACTCTAGTTATCATATGATTGTAGAAGTACCAGTAACCTTATCAAAACAAACCATATATGTAAAAGTAGAAATTCAAATACGAACATTGGCTATGGATTTCTGGGCTAGTTTGGAACATAAAATGAAGTATAAATCAGATAAAGAAATTAGCAAGAAAAAATCAAAAGAATTAGTAAATTATGCAAAAATTGTGAATAACTTAGATAATAAAATCATGCTAATGAATAATTAAGATAAATTGGACAATTGGGGACAGGTGAGGTTTTGTATCATTTTTGTCGAATTTTGTCATTTAATAATAAGCTATTTAAAATGACAAAATTCGACAAAAATGATACAAAACCTCACCTGTCCCCAATTGTCCTCTCAAATTTTTTTGAAATAAAGAGAAGGATTTATGTAAAATACGTCGAATAATATAATTATGTATAGTAAATTGAAATATTTTAGGAAAGGAGAAAGGGATGAGTTTTAATGGCAAGATATAGTGATGAAATCATTGAAGAAGTAAGACAAACAAATGATATTGTAGACGTTATATCCCAATATGTTAGACTAAAAAGAAGTGGCAGAAATTATTTTGGATTATGCCCTTTTCACAATGAAAAATCGCCATCTTTTTCCGTATCTCCAGAAAAACAGATATTTCATTGCTTTGGATGTGGCGTGGGAGGAAATGTTTTTACATTTTTAACCAAAATTGAAGGCATTAACTTTGTAGAGGCTGTCCAGCAATTAGCAGAAAGAGCTAATATACAATTGCCTACTTTGGAAAATACAGCAGATTCTGCAAAAGAAGCATTAAAAGCAAAAGTGTATAAAGTTAATGAATTTACAGCAAACTATTATCATGAAAACTTATATAAACCAGAGTCTAAAATTGCTCAAGAATATGTTAAAAAAAGAAAGTTATCAAATGAAACACTAAAATCATTCCAAATTGGATTTTCAGGGAAATTTGATGAACTATATAGAGCGTTAAAAAAACAAGGATTTGAAGATAGGGAAATTTTAGAGTCTGGCTTGGTAAACAAAAATGACAGAGGACAATTTATTGATAGATATCGTAATAGA
Source organism: uncultured Clostridia bacterium (assembly GCA_944386145.1). GTDB lineage: Bacteria > Bacillota > Clostridia > TANB77 > CAG-508 > CAG-269. The sequence continues at coordinate 3,904 of CALWZZ010000008.1, forward strand.
TTGATGTTTCCAATATGTGATGTAAGAGGCAGAGTCATTGCTTTTGGTGGAAGAGTATTAGATGATTCAAAACCAAAATATATTAATTCGCCTGAAAATGTTGTATATAGCAAGGGAAGACATCTATATGGTCTCAATGTTGCAAAAAAATATGATATTAAAAAAAGGCTACTAATTGTTGAAGGATATATGGATGTGGTATCTCTTCATCAAAGAGACATTCATAATGTGGTTGCTTCTTTGGGAACAGCCTTAACACAGCAACAAGGATATTTGTTACGAAATCATACAGAGCAAATTATTTTAAGTTATGATTCTGATGAAGCTGGACAAGCAGCAAAAGTAAGAGCAATGGAGATATTGCAAAATATGGGATGTGACATTCGAGTTTTGCAAATGGAAGGTGCAAAAGACCCTGATGAATTTGTTATTAAATATGGAAATGCAAGATTTCAAAATGTGGTCGATAAAGCGATTTCAGTCATAGAATTTAAAGTTAAAATCTTAAGACAATCTCTTGATTTAGAAAATACCAACGACAAAATAAAATTTTTGAATGAAATTGCGAAATTAATTTCAAAAATTGATAACAGTATGGAAAGAGAAGTATATATTGAAAAGATAGCAAAAGAATATGATGTCTCAAAAGAAGCTATCTATGCAGAGGTCAATAAGCTTACATATAGAGATAATAAAGATGAAAAAATCTTAAGTAAGTCTAAACCAGTGGTAAGACATATAGAGAAAAAAGAGACTGAAAACGTTTCAGAAGCAACAAAACGAAGAGAAAATACGGTTTTAGCAATATTACTTTTGGGGGATATGAATATTTATCAAATTATTAAACAAAATATTTCTATAGACGATTTTAAATATGATATAGCAAAACAGATTGCAACAAAATTGTATGAAGAATTTGAAAATGGAAATAGTAATATAAATAGTATAATTGATAAATTGACAGAAGAACAACAAAATTACATAACCATGCTAATGGCAGAAGATTATGGTATAGATGACGTAGAAAAGGCAATAGATGATATTATTCAAAGTTATGAAAAAGAAAAACTAAATCAAAGAAAATTTGAAATTTTGGAATTGTTAGAAAATCCAACTGAAGAAAATCAGAAAAAAGAATTGGAGAAAGAGCTAAGTGATATTATTATTAGGTTAGCTAAGATTAGATAGGGGTAATGAGTTGAAAAATTTAATTATTTTCCAACTGAGTTTACACATTTTAAGAAAGGAATGTGAAAAAAATGGCAAAAAAAGAAGAGAACAAACAAGAAGAATTTGTACAAGAAGAAAAAAAAGAAAAAATTGAAAGAGTAAGAAAAAAAGCACATGATAAAGCAGAAGAAACAGAAAAAACAAAGAAAGAAAATAATGTTGAAGAAACAGAGGAAACTAAAAAATTAAAAGAAGAAAAAGTAAATAACATTTTAAAAAAGGCAAAAGAAAAAGGAAAAATCACATATGGAGATTTAGCTTCTGAGTTAGATGATGTTAATCCAGACCAAATTGATAAAGTATTTGACGCTTTTGAGGAATTAGGTGTTGATTTATTACAAGATGATATGGATGAAGAACCAGACATCGAAGATTTGAAAGAAGTAGAAGATTTAAAGTTAGATGAAATTACGGATACAAGTTATGAAGGAATTAATGTTGATGACCCTGTAAGAATGTATTTAAGGGAAATTGGAAGAATTCCATTATTAACCTATGATGAAGAATTAGACTTGGCTAAAAAAGTACTACAAGGAGATGAAGAAGCAAAACAAAAGCTAGCAGAATCTAACTTGAGATTAGTAGTAAGTATTGCTAAGAAATATGTAGGAAGAGGTATGTTATTCTTAGACCTAATTCAAGAGGGAAATATGGGACTAATTAAAGCTGTTGAAAAATTTGATTATACAAAAGGCTTTAAGTTTAGTACGTATGCAACATGGTGGATTAGACAAGCAATAACAAGAGCAATTGCTGACCAAGCAAGAACAATCAGAATTCCAGTTCATATGGTAGAAACCATTAATAAACTAATTAGAACTTCTAGACATTTATTACAACAATTAGGTAGAGAACCAACCCCTGAAGAGATTGCAGCTGAAATGGAAATACCTGTTGAAAAAGTAATAGAAATCCAAAAAATAGCACAAGACCCTGTATCTTTGGAAACACCAATAGGAGAAGAAGATGATAGCCATTTAGGTGACTTTATTCAAGATGATGATTCTCCAGCACCACAAGACTCAGCAGCATATACAATGCTTAGAGAACAATTAGAAGAGGTTATGAATACCTTAACACCAAGGGAAGCGAAGGTATTAAAATTGAGATTTGGATTAGAAGATGGAAAATCAAGAACACTTGAAGAAGTAGGTAGAGAATTTCAAGTAACAAGAGAAAGAATTAGACAAATTGAAGCAAAGGCATTGAGAAAGTTGAGACATCCTAGTAGGAGTAAGAAGCTTAGAGATTACATGGGATAGTTTGAAAAAATAATCGCCATTTGGCGTTGTTAACCTGCATTTTAAATTCACTCAACGTACAAGAGTACGCCTCATGAATTTAAAATTTGGTTGCCTAGCCAAATAACAATTCTTTTTCCAAACTAAGTTATATAAATGAATTGAAGGAAAAGTTTGGAAATTTAATTCTTTTCCAATTTGGTTTGAAATTGAATTTAAAATTGAATGAATATTGGAGGAAAATATGGAGCAATTAGCTGAATTTTGGGGAAGAGTAACATCTATACAAATTATAGATATCATAATTGCTATTGGAATTATTGTGTTTTTTAGAATATTAAGTGGTACTTTTTCTTATATGATAATTAGAATTTTTAAAATAAAAAGTAAGACAGCAAAAGAAATTAAAGAAAGTGCCTTCTTTAAACCATTAAAAGCATTTTTCATTATTTTAGGAATTTATTTAGCCATCGTATTTTTAAGAGCACCGTTACAAATCAATACCCAAGTGATGGATATTGTTACAAAAACTTTTAAAATCATCAGTGTGATAGAAATAGCAGTAGGATTAGCAAATAGCTTCACTTCAAAAACGATTTTAGGAAAAAAATTAAAGAAGAGCTTAAGCTCAAAAATGGATGATACCGTATTTGAGTTTGTATTAAAAACTACTAGAGTACTAATTTATATAATTGCTATCTTTTTAGTTTTAGCAATATTAGAAATTAATTTAACAGGTCTGGTCGCAGGATTGGGACTAGGTGGTGTTATTGTAACCCTTGCAGCACAGGATACAGCTAAAAACCTATTTGGAGGATTAGTTATCTTTATTGATAAACCATTTGTGGTTGGCGATAGTATTGAAATGGATTCTTTTGAAGGAACAATTGAAGATATTACATTTAGAACCACAAGAGTAAGAAGCTACGAAAATGCGTTGATTAATATTCCAAATGCAGTCATAGCAGATGCTTCAGTTATTAATTGGAGTAAGATGGAAAAAAGAAGATATAAAACAAATTTATGTGTAGAATTAAATACACCATTGGAAAAATTAGAATTATTAAAATCTAGAATTGAAAAAATGCTACAAGAAAGAGAAACTATTTATGATGATTCTATTATTGTTAGATTTGACAAAATAACTGAGAATGGGATTAATATATTAATTTATACATACACAAATTCAGTTAATTATGCTACTTATTTAGCAGAAGTAGAAGATATTAATATGAAAATAATGAGAATCTTAAAAGAAGAAAATGTAGAATTAGCTTATAATACCCAAACAGTGCATGTAAAAAATTAAATCAAGTATTGCTACACTAAATATTAGTGTAGTTTTATTATTGTAAGGGGGATGGTTTCCTTCCTACAAAAAAGTAATAATTTTTCACAATATAGACATAAAACCTATGTATAATGTATAATAAATGGGAAAGGAAGGTTAATCAATATGGTAAATAACTGTATTTTAGTTGTAGATGATGAACAAAGAATGAGAAAATTAATCAAAGATTTCTTGATGGCTAAAGGATATAGTATACTAGAAGCAGAAGATGGAGAAAAAGGACTAGAAGTTTTTGAAGAAAATAAAAATAAAATTAGTTTAATTTTATTAGATGTCATGATGCCAAAATTAGATGGATGGTCAGTTTTAAGACAAATTAGGCAAGAATCAAAAGTACCAATTATTATGCTAACAGCAAGAGGAGAAGAACAAGATGAGTTATTTGGATTTGAACTAGGTGTTGATGAATATATTTCAAAACCATTTAGTCCTAAAATTTTAGTGGCACGTGTAGAGGCAATACTAAAAAGAACAAATCAGGACGAAAAAGAAATCAAAGATTATGGCGGAATTGAGATTGATAAAGAAGGAAGAACTGTAAAAGTAGATGGAAAACCAATTGAATTAAGCCTAAGAGAATATGAACTTTTAACATATTTAGTAGAAAATGAAAATATCGCTTTATCAAGAGACAAAATATTAAATAATGTATGGAATTATGACTATTATGGAGATTCCAGAACTATTGATAGCCATATCAAAAAAATTAGACATAAATTAGGAAAAAAAGGAAAATATATTCAAACAATGCGAGGTGTTGGATATAAATTCGAGGTAAAGTAAAATGAGTAAATTAAAAAAAATAAGAAATGCATTAAAATCTGTAAGGGTTAAATTGTTTTTAATGTTATCATTAATAGTATTATTAATTATTGCTTTTCTAATTTTAGTCAATAATTTTGTATTTGGACAATTTTACCTATATAGTAAGACAAAGGATTTAAAAGAAGTATATCAAGTTGTTAATGATTATTATAATAATCCAACAGATATAGATATCAATTCTGAATTAGAAAAACTAGCGATTAATAACAATTTTGATATTCTAATCAAAGATGATGATAATATTAATATATTTACTTCAAATAAAGATTTTTTATCAACTTTTGGAGAAATGAATGCCATGACCAATGCGATAAATGCAGGAGAATTAATAGAAGAAAATGATAAATTTATTATTAGAAGACTAAAAGAAAGTAAAACAGGAATATCTTATATTTTATTATCTGCAAAATTAGATAATGATTATCTGTTATATATTAGAATACCAGTATCATCAATTCAAGAGAGTGTAAAAATATCTAATAATTTCTTATATTTAATAGCAGGATTTACAATCCTAATATCAGCAGTTATCGTAAACTTTGTTAGCAGAAAATTTACAGAACCAATATTAGAACTAAATACGATTGCAAAAAACATGGCAAACTTAGACTTTAGTCATAAATATAGAATAACAGATGCAGATGATGAAATTAACAACTTAGGAAAAAGTATCAATCAAATGTCAGATAAATTGGAAAGTACCATAAAGCAATTAAGAAGTACCAACATTGAACTAGAAAGAGATATAGAAGAAAAATCAAAAATTGATGAAATGAGAAAAAGCTTTATATCAGATGTATCACATGAACTAAAAACCCCAATAGCCTTAATACAAGGCTATAGTGAAGGATTGTTAGAAAATGTTAATACAGATGATGAAAGTAGAAAATTTTATGCAGAAGTTATTTTGGATGAAACCAATAAGATGGATAAATTGGTAAAACAATTATTAGAATTAATGAAGCTAGAATATGGAAAAAGAGAATTTTCTGACAAGGAATTTAATATTGTAGAATTAGAAAAAGAAGTTATCAGAAAATCAAAAGTCATGTTAGATGAAAAGCAGGTAGAGGTAGAATTACTATCTCCAGATGAAATTACAGTAATTGCAGATGACTTTTACATAGAGCAAGTTATTACAAACTATTTGACAAATGCCATTAAGCATGTAGAAGAAAGAAATGGAAAGAAACGCATTGTGATAGAAAATCATGTTAATGTAGAAAAAAATAAGGCAAAAGTCAAGGTATTTAATACAGGTATTAACATTAAAGAAGAAGATTTAACGAGAATATGGAATCGTTTCTATAAAGTTGATGAATCTAGAAATCGCACAGATGGTGGAACAGGAATAGGATTATCATTTGTAAAAGCAATCATGACAAATTATAAAAATGAATATGGCGTTGTCAATAAAGATGATGGGGTTGAATTTTATTTTGAATTAGACTTAAAGATTTAAAGTTACAATTCATAGTCAATTTATAAAATAGCCGAAAACCAGTAATATATAAATATTTAATGAATAAAATATTTATATATTACTGGTTTTCGGTTTAAGTAAGATAATTTGAACTGTGAATTGTAACCTTTAAGTCTTTTTGTCGAATTTTGCGATGAAAAGTTCTTTACAAATGGAAAAAAATGTATTATTATATACATATAACATGTTACATTTATTTTTATATCAAGATTTGCAAATCAAAAATTCATTAAAATTGATTCAAACAATTATTTTCAAAAAAATTGATTCAAAAATTTTACATGAATAAAACAAAATCAATCGTATCCAAAATATTTTTCATAAGGAGAGATGCCTATTTTTGTATATACAACAAGATTTATCAATATCATTTCTTTCATGATTTCTATGATTATATATTTGTTCATAAATCTATGTATCAACCATGTGGATATTCCTATCAATAAAGTTCAGTTCACGGCAAATTTTACGGTGCAAGAAGATATAACACAAAAGGACCCAGTTTCTTCAAATTATCTGGAAGAAAATATGATAGAAAATGCTAATGCAACAATGGAAGAAAAGACTGAAGAAGAGGAGGCATGGTATATACAAATAGATAAAATAGGGTTAAAAGCACCTATTCAGGAAGGAACAACCCAACAAATTATGGAGGATTTTGTTGGACATTTTGAAGAAAGTTCAAAAGATTTTGGAAATGTATGTTTAGCGGCACATAACAGAGGATATAAAAATAACTATTTTAGCCGTATTAAAGAATTGCAGGAAGGAGATGAAATACAGTACAAATATAAAAATATAGAAAAAACATATATTGTAACAAAACATGAAATTATAGAAAATACAGATTGGAGCAATTTGAAAGAAACAGAAGAAAACACAATCACATTAATCACATGTGTGGAAAATGAACCAGAATACAGAAGATGTATACAAGGGGTTGAAAAGTAATTATCATTTTGACTATTTTAAACTAATCAAGAACTTTGGGCATATATAAAAAATGTGTATTGTCAAAATATAGTTCCTTTTCAACCAAATGTAAATGTTAAAAAAAGTAAATAAAGGATGTGAAAAAATTTGTATAAAATAAAAAAAGGAATGAAAATCGCAGTAATGATTTTCATAATGACATGCATGAGTTTTTTGAACTTTACCAATGCAGTAGCTGCAACAAACTTAGATACGGCAAATATTCAATCACTTGGAGACTGTGGACAATTGCTAAAATATAAAGGAAGTATTGTAATTACTTATTATGCAGGATATACATATGAAGGAAATACATACCCTGCATATTGTTTGGACAAAACAAAAAGTGGTGTCTCTAATACCAACCCAGAATATACAGTTTCAGTAGAAGAAGCCATAAAAGATGTGAACTTATGGAAAATTATTGTAAATGGATATCCATATAAAACCATAGAAGAATTAGGTGTTGCCAATAAAGAAGAGGCTTTTACAGCAACGAAACAGGCAATTTATACCTATATACATGGAAATCAATTAAGCGATTATGAAGCAATTGGGGAAGCTGGACAAAGAACTTTAAATGCTTTATATAAAATTGTAAATGACGCAAATCAATCTAGTGAGGTTCAAATATCTAATCAAGTAGATATTCAAAAACTTCAAGAAAACTGGGAGCAAGATACTGCTATGCCTGATTATGTTTCTAAAACCTATCAAGTAAATAGTAAAACCAATATTAGTAACTATAAAGTAAATGTAACAGATGAGAATCATGAGCCAATAGAAGGTATGAAAATTACAGATGAAAGTAACAATGAAAAAACAGAATTTGCTTCAAATGAAAAATTTAAAATATGTATTCCTATAAAACGTATGACAGAAGATAAAACAATAAATATTCATATCGAAACAAAAATTGAAACAAAACCTGTATTGTATGGAAGGGCTACTAGCTCAGATTTACAAGATTATGCTCTAACAGGAGCAACTTATGAAGATGGAACAGGTAATGCACAGGATAGATATACAAAAAATGTAACAAAACTTAAAATTATTAAACAAAATGAAGAAACAGGAGAAAAATTACAAGGTGTAGAATTTCAATTACTAGATGAAAACAAAAATGTATTATATACCAATTTACAAACAGATAGTAATGGAATAGTGCAAATTGATAACTTGGTACCAGGAAAATATTATATTAGAGAAACAAGAACTGCTAGTGGTTATGAGTTATATGAAGATCTAATTGAAGTGGATTTAGAATTAAATGAAGAAATGACGGTTACAGTAAATAATAATAAAGAGGAGGAAACTGAAGTTGAAACGACAACAGATAATAAAGAGGTTTCAAGTACAAGTAAGAGGATTTTACCAGTAACTGGTATGTAGCATATAAAGGAGACTTTTAAAGTTTCCTTTTTTTGTTAATTGGCAACTATTAAGAGGCTCATGGTTTTATTGTGTTAGTTCTGCGAAAATTTAGCTTATACAAAATCATGAATGACTTTATATTATATATTGCTTAACAGGCAAAAAATATTTGACCACTGAATAATTATGCTAATTAAAAGATAAAGTTATAAAACTATTGAATTAAAAAATAAACTTTGATAGAATAGAATAAAAATAAAAGGAAAATAATAAAACAAAAGGGAGTGTAGAACATTTATGTTTTCACAATTAATTGTATTAGTGATATTAATTTTATTAAATGCATATTTTGCTGCAAGTGAAATTGCATTTATTTCCTTAAATGATGCCAAGATAGAAAAACAGGCTAAGGAAGGAAATAAAAAGGCAAAACAAATTGAAAAAATGTTAAAAGAACCAAGCAAGTTTTTGGCAACGATTCAAATAGGAATTACGCTAGCAGGATTTCTATCAAGTGCGTTTGCTTCAGATACCTTTGCAGATATGTTAGCACCAGTGTTAAATAATTGGATTCCAGCAGTTAGCATAGGTGTTTGGAAAAGCATTTCAATTATTTTAATTACTATCATACTATCTTTCTTCACATTAGTGTTTGGAGAATTGGTACCAAAACGATTAGCCATGAAGCATTATGAAAAAATTGCCTTTGGAACAATTGGTGTTATTAGAGGAATTTCAATTGTAACAGCACCATTTGTAAAATTATTAACAGTTGTAACAAATGGTATTTCTAAAATATTTGGTGTTGGAGAAAATGAAGAGGAAACGGTAACCGAAGAAGAAATTAAAATGATGGTAGACCAAGGAGAAGAAAAAGGAACTATCAAAGAAGAGGAAAAAGAATTAATTAATAATGTATTTGAATTTAATGATATTACTGTATCTGAAATTATGCGACATAGAAAAGATATTTTTGCCGTGGATATCAATATTAGTAATGAAGAATTACTAGATGAATTGTCACAAGTGGAATACAGATATAGCCGAATTCCTGTATATGATGAGACGATTGATGAAATCAAAGGGATTTTATATGTTAAAGATGTCTTGAAAAACATCAATAAGAAGAATTTTAAGGTAAAAAATGTTGTGAAAGAAGCATATTTTATCTCACAAAATCGATTGATTAATGAAGTTTTTAAAGAATTGCAAAAAAACAAAATGCAAATAGCCATTATTGTGGATGAATATGGAGGAACAGCTGGACTAATTACAATGGAGGATATCCTAGAAGAACTTGTAGGAGACATCTATGATGAATATGATAAAGAAGAGAAAGAATATGAAAAAATTGATGATAACACATATATACTAGCAGGAAGTTTGCCAATATATGATGTCAACAAGTTATTAGACGCAGGAATACCAGAGGGAGATTATGATACCATCTCAGGATTCTTACAAGAAGAATTGGGAAGAATTCCAGAAGATGAAGAAAAACCAGTAATTGAAACAGAAAGAGTAACTTACAAAATAGAAGAATATGAAGATAAAAGAATATTAAAAGTAAAAGCGTGTAAAAATAATAAAATAGAAACTGAAGAAGAAGCAAAAAATGAAGAATAAGGTAGGGAATAGATATGAAGAAAAAATATATAATTATGTTAGTAATCGTATTGTTAATTATCATTGCAGTCGCAGGATGGTTTATATATGGAAAGATAGAACAAAGTGGAAGAGAATATGAAGTTGAACAAATAGCAACTCAAGATTATGAATATTTTATTTTAAGACAAGATGGAAATTATGGTGTCATTAATAGAGCAGGAGATAGTATTTTAGAACCAGAATATACGAATGTTATTATACCAAATCCAACAAAAGCATTCTTTATATGTTATGATGAAAATAATAATACAACAGTATATAATCAAAATCATGAGCAAATATTAACAGAATATAGTCAAATACAACCAATTCGTTTGAAAAACATAGCAAGCGATTTAATGTATGAAAAAAATATTGTAACATTTGTGAAGGATGACAAAATGGGGCTAATGAGTCTAGAAGGAGAAATCTTAGCAGAACCTATTTATGAAACAATTGAAGCTTTACCATATAAAGAAGGAGAATTATTGGTAACATTAGATGGAAAAGTTGGTGTTATGAATAATAAAGGAAATTATTTAGTAGAGCCAGAATATGACCAAATAACAGTAGATAACTATACAACAGAAGAAAATGGCTATCGATATGCAGGATATATTGTTTCAAACACAACAGATGAGGGATATCGCTATGGTTATATCAATGTAAATGGAGATATGGTATTACAACCAGAATACACAGAGATTTCTAGAATTATTGATATTCAAGATGACAATAATATCTATCTTATTGTAGCTCAAAATGGACAATATGGAATGTTTAAAAATCAAGAACAAATTATAGGAAATGAATATCAATCTATTTCATATAATAGTGAAAACAATACATTAACATTAGAGAAAACAAAAAGATATGGTGTTGCAACACTTGATGGAGAGATAATTATACCAGTAGAATTTTCACAAATTGATAGTACAGGAGAATATATTTATGCAACAAATACTGATGGAGAAGTTAGTGTGTATCAAAAAGATGGAAATCCAGCTGAAATAGATAGTAATGCGTATATATTAGCAACAGGAAATGAAAATTATCAAATAAAAATTGACAATGCACAAGGTTCTGTATATAGTATATTAAATCAAGCAGGCGAACCAATTACAACTGCAAATTATTCTTATATAAATTACTTGTATGATAACTACTTTATCGTTTCAGTAAGTGGTGGAAAAGTCGGGGTTATCAATGATAAAGAAGAACCTGTTATACCAATACAATATGATGCAATAGAAAAATTAGCAAAAACAAATTATATTGTTACAAGATTATCAGAAAATAGTTCAATACAATTATATGATAAAAACTTCAATCAACTATGTGATATGGCAAATGCAATTATAGATACAGAAGATACCTATGTAAAAGTATATAATGATACAGAAATAAAATATTTTGATTTAGAAGGAAATGAAATACAAAATACAGACGCATTACCAGACAATCAAATTTATGCAAAATCACAAGATGGAAAATGGGGATTTGTAGATAAATCTGGAAATGTAGTTGTAGATTATATTTATGATAAGGCAACAGATTTAAATGTTTATGGTTATGCAGGTATTCTATTAGATGGAAAATGGGGCGTTGTGAATTCACAAGGAGAAGTGATTGTAGAACCAACTTATACATTTAATGCAAGAACAGAACCTGAATTTATTAAAGAATATTATAAAGTAGAATACGGATATGGAGAGTTCTATTTTACAAAATAGAAAAATAATAAAAAAGCTATAAAAGTTATATTTTACAGTTATTAATTATTATAAAGTTATATTATCATATTTATTTCATAAAATATGATAATATAACTTTATTTTCTATATTGATAACTGTAAGATATAACTTTTTCTATATTATAAAAGTTAATTCTAAAAACGATTGTGTACAAATAACATTTGCAAAATAAAAAACATAATAACACCAATCTTAATGATTAAAAATAGTATAATAGGAAATACTATTTAAAATCTAGAAAAGGAAAAAGGTGGAATTGTGAAAATAGGGATTGCTTTATCAGGTGGTGGAACAAGAGGAATTGCACATGCAGGGGTATTAAAGGCTTTAGAGGAAAATAATATAAAAATAAATGCGATTGGTGGGACTAGTTCAGGTGCTTTGATTGCAGGATTATATGTCTTAGGGTATGCGCCAGAAGAAATGTTGGATTTGTTTAAAAAACATGCAAAAGAAATTGTTGGTGTGGGAATAAATCCTATGATTTCAAGAATAAGAAATATTATCAAAAAACAGAATACTGGTTTTAGAAAAGGGGAAGATATTGAAAAACTGTTTAATCAATTGGCACAAGATAAAGGGATAAAGACCATTTCTGAGATTAATAAAATGCCAATCGCAATACCAGCAGTTGATATAAAAAATGGAAAAGAATATATTTTTACGAATCATATTCCCAATGAAAAGAATGTATATAAAAAATACATAGGAGATATTAGTGTTGGAAAGGCTTTGAGAGCGACCAGTAGTTTTCCGGCGGTGTTTTGTCCATGTGATTTTGGAGAACATAAATTTCTAGATGGTGGAGCTTTAAATAATGTACCTGTTATGGAAGTAAAAAAGCAGGGAATGGATAGAGTGCTGGCGGTTAATTTTAAAGCAGATGAAATAACAGATAGAAGCAATTATTTAGATATTGCTATGAGAACGATAGATTTGATGGGAAGCAAAATTGCAGAAGAAAATGTAAAACAAAGTGATTATGTTATAACAATTTGTACAGACAAGACAGGCTTGCTAGATATAGAAAAATTAGATAGTTGTTATCAATATGGATATAGAACAACCATGGAGCAGATAAACAAAATTAAAGAAATAATCGAAGAGGAATAGCATATAATAACATATAATATAATTAGAAAGGAATAAATATAAACATGAAAATAAGATATTTTGATAATGCTGCAACAACAAAGATAAAAAAAGAAGTACTTGACAAAATGTTTCCTTACCTGACTGAAGAATATGGAAATCCCTCTTCACTATATACATTGGGAAGAAAAGCAAGAGTAGCAGTAGAAGAGGCAAGAAGAAAAGTAGCTGAACTGATAAATTGTGATAAAAATGAAATCTATTTTACAGGTGGAGGAACTGAAAGTGATAATACAGTATTAAAGGGAATTATGACTTTAGAAAAAAACAAAGGGAAACATATGATAACGACTAAAATTGAACATCCAGCGATTTTAAATACTTGCAAAACATTAGAAAAAATTGGAACAAAGGTTACGTATTTAAGCGTAAATGAAGAGGGAATGATAAGTTTAGAAGAACTTAAAAATTCGATAACAGATGAAACCGTACTCATCAGTATCATGTTTGCAAATAATGAAATTGGTACGATACAGCCAATAAAAGAAATTGGGGAGATAGCGCATAAAAGAGGCATTAGGTTTCATACAGACGCAGTTCAAGCTTGTGGAAATGTGGCAATAGATGTAAAAAATATGCATATAGATATGTTATCACTATCTGGACATAAAATAGGAGCACCAAAAGGAATAGGTGCTTTATATGTCAATAAAAATATAGAATTTAAAAATTTGATTGATGGTGGACATCAAGAAAAAAATAAACGAGCAGGTACAGAAAATGTGGCAGGAATGGTTGGATTAGGAGAAGCTTGCAAGATAGCCAAAAACACTTTAGAAGAACATACAGAAAAATTGAAAATGCTAAGAGATTATTTCTTTTCTGAAATCAAACGAAGACTTGGAGATGTAAAAATAAATGGCAGTATGAAACAACGTTTACCAGGAAATAGTAATGTATCTTTTAAAGATGTCAATGGTAGTGAATTATTGATGAAACTAGATGAGAAAGGCATATGTGCTTCAGCAGGAAGTGCTTGTTCATCAGGAAGCAGTATGCCTTCACATGTTTTGACTGCAATTGGGCTTACAAGTGAGTATGCAGAAGGAACATTAAGAGTCACATTTGGAGATGAGAATACGAAAGAAGATGTAGATTATTTGGTCGACGCATTAGTGGAGATTGTTGCCTCTACCCAAAATGGCTAAACTTGTTTTGATACCATCAACGGCAGCAGACATGATACCGCCTGCATATCCTGCACCTTCTCCACAAGGATAAATTCCATCGACATTTGCAATAAAATGCTCATTTCTTGGAATTTTAACAGGAGAAGAGCTTCTAGTTTCAACACCAGTCAAAATACTATCAGGACTAGCAAATCCTTTTAATTTATTATCAAAGTATAAAATACCTTCTTTTAATGTAGAAGATACGAAAGCAGGCAGAATTTCATTCAAGTTTGATAAGGTTGTGCCAGGTAAATAAGAAGGCTTAACAGAGCCAATAGTAGAAGATTTTTGATTATGTAAAAAGTCTTCTACTTTTTGGATAGGTGCAAAATAATTTGAACCACCTAAAACAAAGGCTTTTTCTTCTAAATCTTTTTGAAAATAGATACCAGCCAAAGGAGAAGTATCTGAAAAATCTTCAGGTGCTACATTTACAAGTAATGCAGAATTTGCATTTGTTCCATTTCGTAAATAATTACTCATACCATTTGTTACAATTGTATGTTCCTCACTAGAAGAAGCAATAACCGTTCCGCCTGGGCACATGCAAAATGTGTAGCAAGAACGACCAGAAGGAGAATGATAAGCAAATTTATAATCAGCAGGTGGCAATGTTAGTTTTGGATTTTCTCCATACTGTGCTTGATTAATCATTTCCTGTAAATGTTCAATTCTAACCCCAACAGAAAAATTTTTCTTTTCCATTGAAATACCATTTTTGTACAACAATTCAAAAGTATCTCTTGAACTATGTCCAATGGCTAAAATTAGATGTGTCGTATCCACTTCAAAGGTAGTATTATTTTCTAAATTTTTCAAAATAACAGAATGAATTTTTTTGCTTTTTAGCGTAAAATCCACAAATTTTGTATGAAAATAGAATTTACCACCTTTTGAAATAATATAATTTCTCATATTTTTAATAATCTTTATTAAATTATCTGTACCGATATGTGGTTTGGACAAATATAAAATTTCCTCAGGAGCACCAAAATTAACAAACTCTCTCAAAACCTTTTGACACAAAGGACTGTGAATACCAGTTGTTAATTTTCCATCTGAAAACGTACCAGCACCACCTTCTCCAAACTGAACATTTGAAGAAATACGCAATTTTTTATGATGTAAAAAATCATCAACATCTTTTTGTCTTTCTTCAACAGGAGCGCCTTGCTCAACTACAATAGGACAAATTCCATTTTGAATAAAGGTTAAAGCAGAAAATAATCCAGCAGGACCAGCACCTACAATAATAGGTGAAGGCTCAGATTGTAAAGAAGAAATGACAGAAACATTAATAGAATTTTGAATGGTTTCTTCAATATCTACAGGTTCAATTTTCTGGATATGTGGATATTTTGTTTCATCTTTTACTTGAATGTCAATGGTATAATTAAAAAAGATATCTGCTTTTTTTCTGGCGTCAATAGATTGTTTCACAATGTGCCAATCAAGTATATCTGCAGACTCAATTTTATATTTCTTTAAAACAAAGCTGATAAGTTGTTTGTCAGAAAGATTTTCTCGTATTTTAATATTATGAATTCTTAACATATATATCCCTTCTCGAATTTACGTTTTTGTAATTATGTGTTGCAATTATTATATAATAATCCACTATATTTTGCAATCAACATTTTTTTCACTAAAAAATTCCATAAATATGGAACTTTTATTAAAAATATGGTAATATATATTATGAATAGAAAGAGGTGCGTATGAAAAAAATAGATATAGATATGATAAAACAAAAGGTTAAAGATGGAAAAATTAGGTGGACTAACCATGTGATAGTAAGGTTGTTTCAAAGAAATATAACTGAGGAAGATGTTGAAAACGCAATTTTAAATGGAGAAATAATCGAAGAATATGAAAATGATTATCCATATCCAAGTTGCTTGATATATGGAATAAATTTAAAAAATAAAGTTTTACATGTAGTATGTGGCTTAAATGAAGTAGAATTGTGGATAATTACTGCATATTATCCAGACAATATAAAATGGCAAGATGATTTGAAAACAAGAAAGGAGATAAAGTAATATGAGTTGTTTTATGTGTAAAGGAGATTTAGAAAATAAAAATACAACATTTATGGTTGAATTAGATAATTGTATTATTATTATTAAAAATGTACCATCTCAGGTATGCAAACAATGTGGTGAAGTATCATATAGTAATGAAGTTGCAAAACAATTAGAAAAATTAGTAAATTCGGTAAGAAATGCAATTACAGAAATTACAGTCATTAATTATACTGAAAAAGTTGCTTAAAAAAAATAATACTAATTAGGAAATAGAAAGAAATAAAAAAATGGAAGAAAAATGGAATTCAAGAACGGAATTATTAATAGGTAAAGAAAATATAGAAAAATTAGCCAAGGCCAAAATCCTTGTATATGGAATTGGAGGTGTTGGCTCTTTTGTCGTAGAAGGTCTTTCACGTGCAGGAATAGAAAACTTTATTCTTGTTGATAATGATGTAATTTCTCCTAGTAATTTGAATCGACAAATTCATGCCACAGTACCAAACATTGGTAGACTAAAAGTAGATTGCATGAAAGAAAGAATAATATCTATTAATCCTAATGCAAAAGTAGAAATCTATTTGTCACAAGACATAGAAGATGGAGAAGAAAGTTTAATAGATAATACTATAAGCTATGTGATAGATGCAGTAGATACTGTTACGACAAAATTAAAACTAATACAAAAAGCGAAAGAACAGAACGTTCCTATCATTTCTTGCATGGGGACAGGAAATAAACTAGACCCAAGCAAATTTGAAATAACAGATATTTATAAAACATCTGTGTGTCCATTAGCAAAAGTTATGAGAAAAGAATTGAAAAAAAGAGGAATACAGGATTTAAAAGTGTTATATTCTAAAGAAGAACCAATAAAGCATGAAGAACAAAGTAGAGTGCCAGCAAGCATTTCTTATGTACCTTCTGTTGCAGGTTTAATGATAGCAGGAGAAGTTATTAGAGATATTATTAAATAGTAAAAAATAATAGAGGAGCTAGTAAATATGATTATTGATGTAGTAGATTTGGGTTTTGAAACACTTCAATTTACCAGAAGATATGACACAAATAGATACAAAAGAGGAACTCAAATATATAATAGAGGAAATGTACAAGTAGAAAAGGTTGAAACAAATGGGGATAATCATTATACAGTTGAAGCTACTGTTGAAGGCAATTATGATAATTATACAACAAAACTATCAATAGGTGGAAATACAATAAAAGATAGTTCATGTACATGTGAAGATTATCACAACGGAAATTTATGCAAACATATAATAGCTACGTCTATGGAAGTAATAGAACCGCATTATGCAAGTACAGTAGAAGGAATAAAGAAAATCCAAGAAAAGAAAAAAGAACAGGAAAGAAAAAGATTAGAAGCACTAAGAATTAGACAAGAAGAAGAAAGAAAAAGACGCGAATATGAAAGAAAATATTATAATGGCTTAAGAACAATAGAATTATATAAACAAAATTCAAGAGAAGGAATTACAAATACACTTGATTTAGCGAAACTATATGAAAGAACCCATGAAATAAAAAACAAAAAAACAGGTGAACTTGCAACTTCTATAAAAATAGAATATTCTGCGGAATTAGAAAACTCTACAACACTAAAACTTTCTTTTAAAATAGGACAAAAAAGGATGTATGTATTAAATAATATATGCGACTTTTATGAAGCATATCAAAACGGAAGTGAATTATATTATGGAAAGCAATTAAGATTTATTCCTAAAAGAGAAAATTTTGCAGAAGATTCTAAAAAATTATTTGATTATATTATAAAATATGCAGAAATGGTGGAATATAACAATCGATATAGTGATTATAGAATGTCTAGTTCTATGAATAAATCGATATATATTACATCAGAGCATATCGATGAATTTTTTGAATTAAATAAAAATAAAGGAATTTTACTTCATTCATATTATAAAGGAGATTCTAAATATGAATTTACAGACCAAAAATTAGATATATCGTGCACTCTAAAAAAAGAAAAGGTGAAAATTCCTAAACATAGTTATTGGTATTATGATGAATCAGATTTAGAAGAAAGTGAAGAATATGTATTAAAATTAAACATTACAGATTATGAAATTTTGCTATCAAATACGAAAATGTATGTTTTCTATCAAAATAAAATTTACAAAATGGATAAAGACAAAAATCTTATCAAATTATTTGAATTATTCGAAAGACAAGATATCATATTAATTCCAGAAGACAAACTACAAGATTTTAAAGAATATGTATTACCTAAAATTAAATATATAAGAACAGAGGAATTGCCAGCAGAGATTGTAAAAGAAGGGTTAATTGTTAATCAATTAGCTTCTAAAATCTTATTAGATACAGACGATAAAGGAAACGTTTTGTTAGAATTAAAATTTTGCTATATGGACTATGAATTTAATATTTTAGAAACTGGTTACAAAACATATGTAAAAGAACATGATATTGTTAGAGATATACCTGCTGAGACAGAAGTTATTAAAAGAATATTTATGGATGGTTTTGAACTTGTTGCGGGAAGAAAAGAATTTGTCATGAAAAATACAGATGATATTTATGAATTTTTATCGCATAAAATTGAAGGGTATATGAATGACTTTGAAGTTTTAGCAACAGACAAATTTAAAAATAAACAAATAAAACAACCCAAAATATCTAATATTGGAATCAGAATTGACAATGGTCTATTAGAGTTGGATATTTCAAAAATTAATATAAATATTAGTGAAATAAAAGATATATTAAAAGACTATCATATTAAAAAGAAATATCATAAATTAAAAAATGGCGACTTTTTAGATTTAACAAATAATGAAGATTTGAATTTATTAGATGAAATGGCAACAACATTGGATATAGATTATAGTAAAGTCTCAAAAGGGGTTGTAAATCTTCCAATTAGTAGAAGTTTTTATTTAGAAAAACTAGTAGATAGTAATAAAGAAATTACAGTAGCAAAAAATGAAACATTTACTGAATTGGTGGATAGCATAGGGAACACTGAAATTTCAAAAAATATCGAAATAGATAAAGATTTTGAAGCAAAATTGAGAGATTATCAAAAAGTAGGATATAAATGGTTAAAAACATTAGCAATGTATAAATTTGGAGGAATCTTGGCAGATGATATGGGGCTTGGAAAATCTTTGCAAATCATAGCAGTATTACAATCAGAGCTAAAATCAAAACACAAAACAACATCAATTGTAGTTTGTCCAAGCACTTTAGTACTTAACTGGAAGGCAGAAGTTGAAAAATGGTGTAATTCTATAAAAGTATTAATAGTTAGAGGAATAGCAGAAGAAAGAAGCGAAAAATTAAATCATTATCAAGATTATGATTTAGTCATCACATCTTATGATTTATTAAAAAGAGATATCGAAAATTATGAAGATAAAAATTTTAAATATATTATTGCAGATGAAGCACAATATATAAAAAATGCATCAACGCAAAATGCAACATCATTAAAAAGTTTAAAAGGTGAAATTAGATTTGCTCTAACAGGTACACCAATAGAAAATTCAATAGCGGAACTATGGTCTATATTTGATTTTATAATGCCAGGATATTTATATAATTACAACAAATTTAAGAAAAAATTTGAAGAACCAATTTTAAAACTTGAAGATAAAGAAGCATTAGAAAGATTAAAAAGATTGATTAGTCCATTTGTTTTGAGAAGAGTAAAAAAAGATGTATTGACAGAATTGCCAGAAAAAAATATAACCATCATGAAAAATGAAATGGAAGAAGAACAAGAAAAATTGTATCTATCATATTTAGCACAAACAAGAAAAGAAGTAGCAGAAGAATTAAGTGATAGTAGTTTTGAAAAAAGCAAATTTAAAATCCTTATGTTACTTACAAGATTAAGACAAATTTGTTGTCATCCAAGCTTGTTTATTGAAAACTACAAAGGAAGTAGTGGAAAGCTAAAACAATGTTTAGATTTGGTTGTGGATGCAATCGCATCAGGGCATAAAATATTGCTATTTTCTAGTTACACATCTATGTTTGAAATCATTGAAAAAGAATTAAAAAAACTAAAAATTGATTATTTTAAATTAGTTGGAAATACACCTGTAAATCAAAGAATTGAAATGGTTGATGAATTTAATAACAATCCAGAAATAAAAGTATTTTTAATTTCTTTAAAGGCAGGAGGAACGGGGCTTAATCTAACATCAGCAGATGTTGTAATTCATTATGACCCATGGTGGAATATATCAAGTGAAAATCAAGCGACAGATAGGACATATAGAATAGGACAAAAAAATAGTGTGCAAGTATATAAACTTATTACAAGTAATTCTATCGAAGAAAAAATAAATAAAATGCAAGAAAGAAAAGAAAAACTATCAAAAGATATACTTTCAACAGAAGAAACATTTATCAATAAGATGTCAAAAGAAGAAATTTTGGATTTGTTTAAATAAATCTGATTCAATATTATAAATGCATTTAGAAGTTAAAGCAAGGAAGTTTAGAGGAAGACTAAATTTCCTTGTTTAATGTTATTAATAAGAAATGAATAAAAAATTTAGATATTTTTAGAAAAAATGTACAAAATAGAATTAAAATAATTAAATATATGACAAACGAACAAAAAAACAAAAAAACAGAATTTTGTTCAGTATACTGTACAAAAATAGTGACAAAAATCCCAAAATTATATATATAAATTTTGAATATGAAGATTATGCTTTCATAAAAACAGACACAAATCTACATGAATTTATTACAGAAAATATTGTGTATAATGAATTAGTATCACGTGGATATGATGTAAAAGTAGGTAATTTAGAAAAAGCAGAAATAGATTTTATAGTTACAAGATTTAAAGAAATAATATATATTCAAGTTGCATATATATTGGCAGATGATAAAGTCATAGATAGGGAATTTGGAGCATATAAAGGAATAGAATATAATTATCCCAAATATGTTTTAACAATGGATAAATTTGATTTTTTACAAGATGGAATTATTCATAAAAACGTAATAGATTGGTTATTAGAAGAAGACAGTTAGAGAACTAGCTGTCTTTTTTTATATATAACAAGATACTTAAATGACATATATACAATAATATATAAAAACTATATAAAAAAACATTAAATGACTATAAAATCTATTAGAATATACAAAAAATATAAAATAAGAAAATGCACTTGACAGATTAAAAATACTGATGTAATATATAAACAGAAAAATACTATTGTATCTTTCTACAATTAAAAATTAGTCAAGTTTTGCAACTTGACTAATCCACTATTTCAAATCATAAATACACGACCAAATGCATTTAGATTAACACTATTATACAAAAAAACACCAATAATGTAAAGGTATTTATGATGAATATTTCAGAAAGGAGGACTTTTAATTTCTATATTTTTAACAAAGGAGGAGATAATCATGGATATCAAAAAATTATTGGGCAATATAAGAATAGAACTTGAAGTCGTTTTAGATATTTCAAAAAAAGATACGAAAAAGGATGACTGAATTTAGAAATGGAGAGAGCAAATTCTAAAATTTAGAAAATAGGCTCTCCTCCTATAATATAAAAATATAGAAGAAGGGATGAAGATGGAATTTAAAAGTATAAAAGAGATATTTCAATATTTAATGAATGGTTACAAATATGAATTAAAAACAGTAACAACCAAAAGAGGAGACCAAAAAAGATTAGAAAATGAAGAAATAGAAAGTATAATTGACACACAATTGCAAGAAAGAATAAAAATTGAAGACTTATATATCAAAGTTAAATTAGGCCCAGCATATAACAGAAAAGAAGTGCCATGGATTCAAATATATTCAATAGAGAATAAAAAGGGAACAAAGGGAAGATATATTGGTATAAGCTTTAATGCAGAAGAGCAAATGGTGGATATATGGATAGGTTTTGGGCGTTCAGGAAAAAAACAATCACAGGTTTTAGTAGAAGCAAAAGAATTTATGCACAAATATATGTTAATAGAATCAGATTTAAAAAATGGTTTTATATATAATGACAATCCTAAAGATGCCTTTATCATAAAAAAACAAATACAATTGAAAGAATTTAAAGATGAAGAATTTTTAGAAGATTTGTATTATTTATCAAATTTGTATAAATCATATGAAAGAAAATATGAATTAGCTGTTTTCAAGGAAGTGGAAGAAAAAACAGATGAAGATGAAAAAATGAATGTAAATAAATATGATTTGGCAAGGATGAACCAAACAATGCTATCTTTGGTTGAAGAAATGGGAAGATTAGCAAAAGAAATACAAGAATTGAATTCTAAAATTTAAAATAAATAAAAACAAAACAGAATAAAAATAAAGAAAGTTCTAACTCAAAAAATATAAGAATACAATTAAACAAAAGTATTCTAAGTAAAAGGAGTTAGAATAGATGAAAGGTGTATCAATAGAAGAACGTGCAACAGAACTTGCACACTATATCATAGACTCAAAAGATACCGTCAGAGGTGCAGCAAAAAAATTTGGAATAAGTAAAAGCACAGTACA
>CALWZZ010000009.1 GCA_944386145.1 uncultured Clostridia bacterium
ACATATTTTTCATCAAATTTTTGGTAGTCTCTATTAGATAAATTTTTCAAGTACTTTCCTAACATTTCTACAATTTTGTCTATCTTTCCTTCTAACGCAATCTCTCTTGCTATTTCTGTATAATTATCATTTATGTCTATATTAATTTCTTCTCTTAGTATTTTTAGAAAATAATCTGAATATATTTCTTTCATTATATTGTTTGGAATGTTTAATTTTGGATAGCCTACTTCTTCTCCTTCTATTGTTAAATATCCTAAATAAAATAACATAGATATTAAATCCATTTCCGTAAATTCCATGTCTGGATTGAATTTTTGTCTTATCTCACTGACAATTCCTTCTCCTGACACTGTCTTTTCAATTACGTTTTCTCTTTCTTCTCCTTTGCATAGATCTAGCATTTTTCCTAATTTTGTATAATCACTTGCTATGTTCATGTCAATTAATTGGTCTGGTATTTCTTGAAATCTTGCATAATTATTTAAGAAATATAAACACATATTAGAGTTATATATTTTTTCTTTTCCATGTAATGAAAATCTATATCCATCATAATTTTCTTTCATTATTGGTAATAATTCTTCTTGTTTTTCTTCTTCTATATTTTGTTCTTTCATCAATGTTCTTAGTTCTTGTTCTGTAAATCCCATCATTTCATTAAATTCTCTATCTTGCGTTATATCTGTACTTATATTAAATCCTGATGTTAAACTATCTAATGTGATTGGTGCTACACCTGTTATAAATATTCTGTCTACTACACTTTCTGTCCCCTTTTTTAATATCTCATACCATTTTCTTACTTTTCCGTTTTTTGATACCAAATTCTTAAATTGATTTGTATTAAATCCTAATAATTCATTGGCAAAATGGTCATATTCGTCTATAATGACATAGATTTTTTCGTCTGCTCTTTGTAACTTAAAAGCCTCTATTAAAGCATTTAATAATCCTTCTGCTGTTAATTCTGGATTTGTATAAAAATCTAAAGAATATTTTTTTGCAAATCCATCTATTGATATTGCAACGCTTTCTTTGAATCCTTTTATTGTTGTTTCTTCATTTTCTGTATCTATCCCCGAAAAATTAAATTTTAATATATGATAGCTATTTTTTAATTTTGTTGGATGTTTTCCTATATATGTATTTCCATATAATTTTTCAAATTTATCTGCTTTTTTGAAATCGTAATAGTTTTCTAAAGTGCTTGTAAATAACGTTTTCCCAAATTTTCTTGGACGCAAAAATAAAATCCTTTTTTCTGCTAAGTTTTCCATTTTTTCTATATACATCGTTTTATCTACATAATAGTATCCATCTTCTACTAATTCTTCATAATTACTAATTCCATATGGCAATTTTTTCACTTTAACCACTTCCATTCTTTAATTTTTGTTAAATGGCATGAAAATTTTGGCAATTTTATCTATACTTACATTCTTTAATTTATTATCTATTATAAAATTGTCAATATAACACATCCCTTGAGCAACTTTTGCAATATTATTTTCTTTCCTATTATATACAATTACGATAAAAAAATAAAGGAATTTTTGTAAATTCCTTTTTTTATTTTAAGCTATCTATTTTTGTTTTTCAACAATTTCATTTTGATTTTTATAAATACTATTTTCTGGAACCACACCTCTTACAGAAGACAATGGATAAATATTAGAATTTCTTCCAATAACAGTTCCTGGATTTAAAACAGAGCCACAACCTACTTCCACATTATCTCCAAGCATAGCACCTACTTTTTTTCTTTTAGTTTCTATGGTTTCTTTTCCGTTTTTTATCACAACTAATTGTTTATCTGATTTTACATTAGATGTAATAGAACCTGCTCCCATGTGTGCTTTATATCCTAAAATAGAATCTCCTACATAATTATAATGTGGTACTTGTACTTTATTAAATAAGATAACATTTTTTAATTCTGTTGAATTTCCAACAACGGCACCTTCTCCTACAATGGCATTTCCTCTAATAAATGCACAATGTCTTATTTCTGCTTCTTTACTAATAATCGCAGGTCCATTAATATATGCTGTTGGAGCAACCTTTGCTGTTTTGGCAATCCATACATTTTCTCCCACTTTCTCATATTCATCTGGAGATAATGTTTCTCCCAGTTTTAATATATATTCCCCTATATCTGGTAAAACTTCCCATGGATATGTACTTTTTTCTAATAATTCTTTTGCTATTGTTTCGTCAAGATTATACAAGTTTTTGATTTTGCATTCTTCCATTTTTTCTCATTCCTTTCTTCTTTAAGGATTTTCAGGGTGATGATTTTGGGGACGGAGCAAAAAATCATCATTTATTTTATGAAAACGATGATTTTTTGCTCCGTCCCCAAAATCATCACTCCGTTCCATAAATTCCTTAATTTCTGTTCCAAAACTTT
Source organism: uncultured Clostridia bacterium (assembly GCA_944386145.1). GTDB lineage: Bacteria > Bacillota > Clostridia > TANB77 > CAG-508 > CAG-269. Next base: position 2,414 of record CALWZZ010000009.1, read on the forward strand.
TCATATAATTCCTTTGCCGTTTTAGGGCTATCAACACCATCTCTATTTTTTACTGGTGCAAAGTCGTCTTCTCTTTTTCCTCTTAAAATGGCAATATCATCAAATAATTCAAAAGCATCAAATATGAAGGATTCAAATTTATATGAATTTGGTTCTGTTGGGATAACTTCTTTTCCATTTTCGTCTATATATGAATTTTTCTTAAAAGCACTATGATATATTAATGTTTCTTTACTAATTTTTTCAATCGCTTCTATTGTATATAGATTACACATAATGTGGGCTTCTCCATATTTTAGTTCTCCATCACTATCTACTTCTTCTGCCATTTTGTCTGGCATTTCAGAATATTCAATAACTTTTGGATGTCCATTCATTTTTGCAAATACCCCCACACGTTCATGCGGATTTGCTTTTACAATGGATTTTGAAGCAATTTGTACTTTTTTCTGGATAGCCATTCCTAACAAAATCGTATCTGCCATTTTTAATAAGGCATTATCTACACCACCAATAAATACCCATTTAATACCTTTTTCTTTCATTTCTGCTAAACAGCCACTTGCTCTTAATGATGAATATGTACCACCATTTCCATCAGATGCTTCTTTTATTCTCATGTCTTTTCCGATTAATAATTTTCCATTTACATCTAATAATGGTAATTCACTCTGTGCAAAAAATCTTACAGAATCTTTGTCATATCCAAAATAGTTATGTTTTTCCATAAATTCAATGGTTTCATCATTGTTTTCTTTGCTGGTCATAATATACCATGGAATCACTTTTCCATATTTTTGATTCGCTTCTTTTAAGTTTTCTGCTAAAATTTCAAATAAATATTTTCCTTTTCCATATACATCTAATTTAAAAGTTCCCTTAGGTCCTGAATGTCCCAATCTTGTTCCTTGGCCTCCTGCCATTGTTACTACGGCATATTCGCCTTTTTCTATGACTTCTTCTCCTAATCTTTGAAATTCTTCTTTTTGTTCTTCTGATAATTTCTCCTTATCTAAATATGGTAATGGTTCTATTTTATTTTCTTTTATCTCTATTTCCTTTTTTGTATTGTCATATAATTCTTTAAGTTGATGAAAATCAATACTACTAATTTGTTCTATTAATGCTTGTTTCTTTTCTCCATCTACTTTCTCTAATAGTTTAATAATGTGGTCTTGATTATATACTTTTAATAAGTCTATTGTATCCTGTACTTTATCCATTTAGTTCCGCTCCTTTTTGCTAATATAATAATAGTATATGTTTTGATTTTAATATTGCTATTTTATCATATTCATTTTTTTTTATCAAGTTTTTTGGAAAACTTGTCATAAACCCAAAAGCAGTCCAATATACATTAAGTAAAGTATTTTAGAACAAAAGCGATATGATTAACATTTTGAATGTAATTAAAAGGAGGTATATATGGAAAATACAAGATTGTATCAAGACATCGCAAAAAGGACTGATGGGGATATTTATGTTGGTGTAGTTGGTCCTGTACGAACTGGTAAATCTACTTTTATCAAAAGATTTATGGATTTATTGGTTATTCCCAACATAGACAATGAATACAAAAAAGAAAGGGCTAAAGATGAACTGCCACAAAGTGCTGGTGGTCGAACCATTATGACAACAGAGCCTAAATTTGTTCCAAATGAGGCAATTGAAATTACGCTAAACGATAACCTAAAATTTAAAACTAGATTAGTGGATTGTGTTGGTTATCTTGTAGATAATGCCATTGGTTATTTAGAAGATGACATGCCTAGAATGGTAAAAACACCATGGTCTGAGGAAGAAATCCCTTTTGAAACCGCTGCTGAAATTGGGACAAAAAAAGTAATCGAAGAACATTCTACAATTGGCATTTTAGTTACCACTGACGGAAGTATTACAGACATTCCAAGAGAAGATTATATTAAGGCTGAAGAAAGAGTTGTAAATGAGCTAAAAGCTTTGAACAAGCCATTTATCATTTTACTAAATTCAAACGACCCAGATTCAGACTATACCAAAGAGCTTGCAGAAAACTTAAGTGAAAAATACAATACCTCTGTTATGCCTCTTAATTGTGAATATTTGACAATTGAAAATATCAACACGATGTTTTCTAAAGTTTTATATGAATTTCCTGTTGACCAAGTCTGTATCAAATTTCCTAGATGGATTGATGGATTAGATATGTCACATCCTTTAAAGGCTGAATTATATAAAGAAATTAAAGACGCCTTTTCTAATGTAAATGTCTTAAAAGAAATCTCTGGTTGTGTAGACACAATTAAACAAACAGAAATTATTTCTAAAACTTCTATAACAGATATTCAATTAGGAACAGGAAAAGTTAATGTAGAAATCACTCTAAAAGAAGAACTATTCTATCAAGTTCTTTCGGAAATTACTGGTGTTTCTGTTTCTAACGAAGGAGATTTATTTGGTATTATTTCTGAATTGGCTGATGTGAAAAAGAAATATGATAAAATAGCTTATGCTCTAGATGAAGTAAACAGAAAAGGTTATGGAATCGTTACACCTTCAATAGATGAATTAATTTTAGAAGAACCTGAAATGGTAAAACAAGGCTCAAAATTTGGTGTTAAACTAAAAGCAATGGCACCTTCTATTCACCTAATAAAAACAAATGTCGCAACAGAAGTATGTCCAATCGTTGGTTCTGAAAAACAATCTGAAGAATTAGTAAATTATCTACTTTCTGGATTTGAAAGTGACCCTCAAAAAATTTGGGAATCAAATATCTTTGGAAAGAGCTTACATGAATTGGTAAATGAAGGTTTGCAAACCAAACTTGCTAAAATGCCAGAAGAAGCACAAATCAAGTTACAAGAAACTTTGGAAAGAATTGTTAATGAAGGCAGTGGCGGATTAATTTGTATTATTCTTTAAAAAAGACAAAAAGGGACGTAGCACCATTTGTCTCTTTTTTGTCGTAATTTGTCGATTTAATTTTTAAAATTTTGTTTTTACTAAATTAATATTATTATTTTCTATAAGTTAGAAAAAATCAATTGTATATATGACTTTTTCTAACTTATACGTATTAAAATGCTATAATATACTTTTTTTAATTGATGTTGCTATATTGAATTAAAAAGAAAACTATGCTACAGAAAGAAAAAAGCCTAGAAATTTTTTTCATTCTAGACTTTTTTCCATGTTCTTATTTTATGCTTCTTTTTTCAAAGAAAAGTATTCTAAATTTCCAGACATCATTTTTTGATTTTCGATATCATACATTCTCTTGACTGTTCTCATAATCCCATTGCTTGTACAAACTAAAATTAGAGAATTATCTGGGTAAGTTGCAAAAATTCTATCAATGGCTTTCTTCACTCTGGCTTCTACCTCCTCATGTTTTTCGCCGTTAGTTGGTGTATATTTCCCCTTTTGAAAAGCCTTACGAAACTCCTGATTAACAGTTTCTTTCTTCAATCCTTCCCAATCTCCAAGATAGATTTCTGAAAATCCTTCATCTTCAATGAATTTTTGATTAGGAAAAATTGCTTCTAATGTCTCTTTTGTTCGTTTAAGTGGAGAACAATAAATTGCATTAAAAGAATATTGGTTTAATGTTTCTCTCATTTTTTCTGCCTGATTTCTTCCCTCTTCTGTTATTCCTATATTTATTCTTCCACAAAACCGACCTTCTTTATTCAAGTTTGTTTCTGCATGCCTTAAAAAAATGATTTGTTTCATGTGCATTCTCCTCTGTTACTCAAATTGAAACTTTTATGCTTCATTACCTCCATACTTGAAATCCTTTTGCCGAAAAAGAGCAAACTTGTTTTAGCTCTGCACAAATTTCTAATTCATTGATTTGTGCTATTTTCTCGATGTATTCCCTAAGTTCACTATCTTTTTCAGAAGAACCATGCCGATTAATCGCATCTTCTCCGATTGTAATTCCATTTGAAGTAAATTGTTTACCACCAATTTCTAAATAGTCTTTGTGATATGCAAGTTTACTTCCTTTTGGTAATTCCAATCCAAATCCATGTGGTATATAGTCATTTTTAGAGTTTCCCCTTTTCTTTACTATATACACATTTTTTCCTGGACTTGTCAGTAATGTCGCTACCTCATTAGTTTTTTGAACACCAATCAAGACTTCATGTATCGATGGCATGCCATAATGAGCCACATTCAAGATTTCTTCCCCCATCTCACTTTTCAAGACGCCCTTGCAAAAATCATAGTTACGTTCTGCATTAAAAGGTTCCAGCATTTTTGCCATTTTGTAAAATTGTTCTGCTTTAATCCCTTCAATATATCGCAGATACCGGCAATGGTTATCGTCTGTTTCTGTTTTAATAGCAGAATAATACCAATTTCCAGTAACTGGATAAAGTTTCTTCTTGTATTCACACGCAGAAGCATGTACCAGCATATAATAGCCTTCTTTTAATCCTGGAAAAAATGCATTGTTCTCTACATAGCACAGAGAAATGAAATGATTTCCATTTGTGAAATTCCAATCATATTTTGATGTGTCTGATAAAACATTCTCACATCTCTTTTTAAACTCATCCACCTGTATATCAGAATTTATCTGATATAATGCTGTACCACATACATTTACTGTGGTATCTACTGGAACGAAAGGAATATCAGTCTGCTCCCAGCTGTACACAGCTCCTGTAAAGAAACCACCTCGCATTCTTGTAACATTATGTGCAATTCCTAAGTCAGTCATTGCGTAAATATCACAAGTTTTCTGTGTTGATGACAGCTTTGTAGCAACTTTTGAAAGCAACTTTTCTGTTGTTTCTAATTCCCGAAGCACATTCTTTTGTGTTCCATCATTCAATGTTAAGTTATAAATCATATTGTTTCCTCCTTTTTGTGACATTAAATGTTTTTTGTTACAATTCCTTTATTATAAGGAATTAGGTTCCTCTAGCAATTCAAGCATTTAATTTTATGCTTAATATATGCCTATTTTATTCTATTTTATGTTAATCTTCTTTTCTAAAATTTTCAAAATACAGTTTTTAAAAATTGATAAAAAAAATATCAATTTTCTTTTATTCTTGTAATTTTATGTTAAATAATGCTATAATAAAAATAGATTGTATAAAAATAATGGAGGAATTATGGAACAAAAAATCTTAAAAACAAATAGAGCAAAATTATTATCTGATTTTATCAATGAAATTAAAGTATCTATTAAAAAGCATAATATAAAAGGCGAATTACCTAGTAAAACCTATATTTACACCAGAATTGCGGATTATACACATTATGCAGAAGTCAGTATCCGAAAATTTTTAACTGGTAGTATTCCTAAAGATATTGCAAGTTTTGTGCAAGGCATTATCGAATATGCAAAATTGGTACAAGTAGACGATTCTAAAATTGATACATTTGCCAAAAATTATTTATCTGCTACCAATACAGTTATTTTCAATGATACAACCATAAAAACTAAAAATAATCTAATTCCTCAAGATTTAACAAAAATTATTCGTTCACAAAAACTAACAACATTTTTAGATAATTTTATAGAAGGTTCTATCAATATCTCCTATATTTATGGTTATAAATTAGGTGGAAAATCAAAATCTGTCATGGCATATATGTATGATTTAACCTTTAAAAATAAATTTGAAAATATGATTTGGATAAATTTAAAAAAAGAAAATCAACTATCTACTATTTTTGATACGATTTTACTTTTCAATTTAGAAAATAAGGCAAAAATCAATCCAGAAGAAAAATCAGAGACTTGTTTCCAATTTATAAAAACTAGTAAATCTATTTTGATACTGGATTTTGATGATGACAATATCAATCCTGAAACAATTAAATTGATGAAGCAATATGCACCATTTTCAAAAATTGTAATGATTACCGCTATGCCTTATCATCAATATGAAAATCAGCTAGCTTCCTATTCTTCTAGTTTTTGTATTAATGATTTCATTTCTAAAGAAGAATTAACGACTATGCTAAACACCACAGAAGATTTTAAAAAAATTATGGATATGCAACCTTCTTTGGCAAATACTTTATATTCCATAACTGGTGGTATTCCTTTTGCTTCAATTTATTTGATGAAAAAAATTGTAAGTACTAATAGAGTTGGAATTTCTTTAGAAAATGCCATTTCAAAATATACAAAAACAAATGCAGATTATAAAATCATGTCTGAAAAAATTATCAATGATATTTGGAATACATTAAGCCCAACGGCTAAAAAAATCTTAATCATTTGTGCTAACTTTAAATACACCATATCTATTGAACTGATTTCGTATATTCTAAATTTAGACATTTTATCAGATGAATGGCAAAATGCTATCACAGAATGTTATACAAATGATTTATTAATTCCTATTCTTCAAAACACCCCAAGGCTAGATATGCATAATTTAATCAAAACACTTGTCTTGGTCAATGCTTCTGAAGAAGCTTTTGATAAAACTATATTTTTTAGGCAATTAGCTAATTTTTATATAGACAAATCAGCTTATGTAGGCGAATGTTATAATGATGTTTCCAAGTTGAAACTATTTGACGAGTTAGATGAATGGAATATTACTAAACAGGTTTTAACTATGTTGGAAGAAAACAAATTGTATAAAGAATATATTACAATAGTTAGAAATCTAAAATATTATATTTATGTTAGAGGTATGTGGGAAAAAGGTAAAAATTCTCCTCATTTAAAAAGAGCTCAGATGGCAAATATGATACAAGATAAGAATGAAGAATTAGAGGCCTTATGTGATTATATTAATATTATGTCTAAATCACAAAATGCAGACGAGGCTTTGAAATATTTAAATATTGCCTCTAAAATTGTTGATAATGAAAAAGAACATTTAGAAAAACGTATTGTTTGCTTGTTTTATCATGTTAAAGCATTGTATATGTATAATTGTTTAAAACAGTATAAAGAAAGTTATGAAATATGGACATTTATAAAAGAAAACTATTTTCCTTATATTAATGAATATCGAAAATTGGTCACAGATTTATGGATTACAAGATGTTATTTAAAAATTGAAAATAGTTTTGATTTAAAATACGCAATGTTAGTTAATCGATTGAAAGAAGCAAAACAGGCTAATTTTACACGTGGTCAAGCAGATTATCGCCTTCTTTTAATTTCTTTATTGCTAGAAAATTATACAGTTACTAAAGATACAAAATTTTTGGAAATGACAAATACAGAATTGATTGCTTGTGAAGAATTCTTAAAGGAACAGGATTCTTTTGATATCCGAAATGAGGCTTTATATTATCGATTGAAAGCAATCTATTCTATGTATGCTGATGATTTTACTAAATCTCAAGAATTTGCTGAAAAAGCTATTAAAGATTATGAGATGATGAATTGTAAAAAAGATATTGAGAGTTTACTTGAAAATTTGAACCATTAGGGACGTGTCAAAAAGGTGATGACTTTGGGGACGGAGCAAAAAATCATCATTTCTATAAAGATTTTTATAAAACTTTTTATAGAATAAATGATGATTTTTTGCTCCGTCCCCAAAGTCATCACCTTTTTGACACGTCCCTAATGGTTCAAATTTTTTCTTCTTAATTGCCCACAAGCTGCATCAATATCTGAACCTAGTTCTCTTCTAATAGTTGCAACAATTCCATGGTCATTTAGATAATCTCGAAATTTCATAATATTTTCATTTGAACTTTTTGTATATGCTCCATTTTCAATTTTATTGATTGGAATTAAATTCACATGACAAAGCATACCTTTTAGCAATTTTACTAATCGTTTGGCATCTTCTAAATTGTCATTGTTTTCTTTTGCTAAAGCATATTCAAAAGAAATTCTTCTATGTGTTTTTTCTATATAGTCTTTGCACGCTTGCAATAATTCTTCTATATTGTATGTATTATTGACAGGCATCATTTTGCTTCTTTGCTCATCTGTTGTGGCATGCAAAGAAATGGATAATGTACATTGTATATTTTCTTCTGCTAATTGGTAGATTTTAGGCACTAATCCACTGGTAGATATGCTAATATGTCTAGCTCCTATATTTAATCCTTTTGGATGATTGATAATCCTAATGGCTTTTACGACATTGTCATAATTGTCCAAAGGTTCTCCAATTCCCATAAATACAATATTAGAAATTCTAACACCTGTGTCTCTTTCTACTGCCATAATTTGTTCTATAATTTCCCCAGCAGTTAAATTTCTTGCAAATGGAATTCCTGTTGAAGCACAGAATTTACAGCCCATTTTACATCCAATTTGAGATGATACACATATACTAAATCCATAATGATATTGCATTAATACCGTTTCTATAGCATTTCCATCTAATACGTCAAATAGATATTTTTTTGTTCCATCTGACGCCACTTGTTTTTTTAATATCTTAAATTCTTTGATTTCATATGCTTGTTTTAGCTTTTCTCTTAATTCTAGTGATAGATTTGTCATGTCATCAAAATTAGATACCCTGGCTTCATAAAGCCATTTAAAAATTTGCTCTGCTCGAAATGGCTTTTCTCCGATTTCCTTTAATTCTTCTTTTAATTCATCTAAACTATAGTCTTTGATATTTTTCATTTTAAAGTCCTTTCATTTCTTTTGGTATGATTATGTTTTTCGGTCTATTTACTTTTAATAATTGTTGATATTGTTCAATGATTTTATAATCTTTCCCATAAAAAAACATCATTAGCTTTCTTCTTATTTTATCAAATTTTGTTTGTTTTACAACAATTAATCCTGTCTCCATTTTTTTATGTGACATAAAATCACCAACCTTTATTTTGCTTTGTTAGCATTATATCATTTTCATAGTTTATATACAAGAGTTAAAATTCATGACCTCATTGCTTGTAAGTGGTCATGAATTTTAACTACAAAAAAATTTTTTTAATTTTTTTTTAAATTGCTATTACATCAATTTTCCAAATATGGTATAATGATTAAGTATGTAAACGTGTAGCTTTTGTGCGTAAGTCCAGTTTAGTTACACGTTATTTTTACACCTCTTTTGAGAACTTAAGTTAAACATAACTGCAAAGATAGAAAAACGTTCTCGCAGGGCAAAATCTATTATGTGAAAGGAGGGAATGTATATGCCAACAAATAAAAAAGAAGGTATCATTTTTGGAATTAGTATGTGTTTTATTATGGTATTTTTTATGGGACTTTTAAATATTTCGATTCACTTAGGTGGATTTAATTTAAATTCTATAAAAACCGCTATTATCGCTTTTCCTGTAACATTTATCATTGCTTTCATTTTAGAAAATGTAGTTATTGGAAAAATCAATCATTTATTATTAGAAAAATTTGTTGATAAATCTGATAGTAAAAATGCATATATTCTTTTTAATTGTTTCTTTATTGTTACCTTAATGTCTTTAGTTATGACAATTATTGGTGGTTTTTTAGGTGGAGATAATGCTCAAACTATTTTTAGTGAATTCTTTATTAGATGGCCTAGAAACTTCTGTGCAGCATTTTTCTTAAATATTTTAGTTGCTGGTCCTATCAGTGTCCAATTGGGGACGTTTCTTTTTGAGACATTATTATGTAAAGTTTATCATTCTAAAAAATATAAATATACGAGTACAATTATTATTATTTTATTAATAAATAGAACTTTACATAATAATGTCTCAAAAAGAAACGTCCCCAATTGGACACTATAAAATTTTATCTGCCATTTCTTCCATTTGTTTGATATTTTCTTCGCTCATTGTTGACTTAATCGTTATTACTGGTTCAACAATATTGATATCTTTCATTTCTTGTAATACATTTTTCATACATTTTCCAGCTGAAGGTGCCCATGAGCCATTTTCTATAATGCCTACGGTTCTACTTTGATAATTTCTTTCTTTTAATCTATCTAAAAATTGTTTCATAGGTGGGAACACACCTGCATTATAGCTAGATGACGCAACAATTAAATGAGAGTATCTGAAAACATCTTCTACTGCTTCTGCCCAATCTTCTTTTGTTAGGTCTCCTAATACAACCTTTTTTGCTCCCTTTTCTTTTAAAATTTCTGCTAATTTTTCTGCTGCTTTTAATGTATTTCCATAGATAGAACTACATGCAATATAGATTCCCTCTTCTTCTGGTTTGTAACTGCTCCATGTATTATATTTATCAATAAAATATCCTAAATTTTCTTTTAAGATTGGTCCATGTAAAGGACAAATCATTTGAATGTCTAAATTTGCTGCTTTTTTTAGTAAGGCTTGTACTTGCATTCCATATTTTCCAACAATTCCAAAATAATATCTCCTTGCTTCACAGTCCCAATCTTCTTCTGGCTCTATTGCACCAAATTTTCCAAATCCATCTGCTGAAAATAGGATTTTTTCTGTTTGCTCATATGTTACCATAACCTCTGGCCAATGCACCATTGGTGCCATAAAGAATTGTAATTTGTGGTTGCCGATGTCTAGTACATCTCCTTCCATAACAACAAATTTACGATTAGAGAAGTCTATTTCTTTAAAGAAATTTGCTAGCATATTAAAGGTTATTTGATTTCCTACAATTTTCATTTCTGGATATTTTTTTGCAAGTATCCCGATGTTATAGGCATGGTCTGGCTCCATGTGCGAAACAATTAAATAATCTGGTTTCTCGCCTTCTAATGCTTTTTCTAAATTTTCTAGCCATTTGTCTGTTAATTTTTCATCAATTGTATCTAATACCACGTTTTTCTTATCTTTTATTACATAAGAATTGTAACTCATTCCATTTTCTAATACATATTGATTTTCAAATATCTTAATATTTTTATCACTTGCACCTATATACAAAATATCTTTTGAAATTGTCATATCACTTTTTATTTTCATCTTTACCCTCATTCCTTTCACGCTTTATTTTCTTAACGCATTGTCAATCATATAAAATACGTTATTCGCTAACAACATCTGTTGCTTGATTTGTTATTAATGTATCTAATGAAACAAATGGAAACGTATATAATATTGGGTTTCCATATTCGCTAAAACCAATTTGCTCCATTTGCATATCATTTACTTCTATGATTCTTCCAATGATAGAAGCTAATAATGTTGTAATTTGTTCACTATCATAATCATTTAATATTTGTACTTCATCTTCTGTATAATCTGCAATATTGATATCATCTCTAAAATTATTTGTACTGTCTATGTTATATACAATTTGTTCTTCTTCTCCTCCTACCATTGTTATCATTCCCAATTGATATGTTTCATTAACAGTTGTTAGCTGGTCTAATCCTTCATAATTTGCTGTTAAGAAATATTGTATATTTTCTCCTGTATCTATGTCTGTTGCATTAATTTCAAAACGATATGCCACTGTTCCTTGGTTATTTGATTTTGTGATTGTAAAATCATTTTCTCCTGTTTTTAGCATAATACCATTTACGATTCCATCTTTTTGTGAAACACTTAAAGAAGTCGTTCCTTCAATTACACCTGATTCATTTATAGAATCTATATAATCTTGTAATAAACTTTGTGCTGTAATATCTACATCCTCGTCACTACTATTGTTAATAATTTCAAAATAATCACTTGTAAGTTGTTCTATTTTTGGCATTAATAATGAATCATTCTTTACTGTTTCTAAAACAGTAACTACTAACTCTTGTAATTGTTGATTTGTTATTTCAACTGAATATGTGGTTGCACCATTTTCTTCTGTTTTTGTAAATTCTATATCTTTTAGTTTTTCTTGTAAAAGTGATAAATATGTATCTTGCAATTGTTCTCTTTCTTCTTCTGTAAAATTAAAAATCTCATTTATGTTGCTATCCCCAAGTGAATTTATCATTTCGTCAACACGTTCTGGATCTTGTGATCCCATATTTTCCATAAATTCTTGTATTCCTGTAGTGTCTACCCCTATATATTTACTTGAAATATAGTCTGTTTGTAATCCCCCAATATTATTCGCATATTTATATTTTATTGGAAAATTTACATCCTCTGAATAATTTAATGTAATATTTTGTTCACTTTTGCTTGTGGTATTATCTACCAAACCTGTATATTCTATGTTAAAATTGTTGATTGTCTCTAACACAGTATCCTCTACACCTTCCATATTCATATCTACACTAAAACTTCCGCTATCTTCATATTTACCAGTTTCCTTTTTATCAAGATATGAAACATACGCTGTATCCATAAATCCATTTTGCATATCCAATGTTTGTCCTAAATATTTAAAAAATAATTGTTGATTTGATTTAAATAAATCTGTTGTAAAATATAAGTAACAAAAAATTCCTCCTAAAATAAGTATGATAATTAGTAATATAATAATCATTCTTCCAATAACTTTGCTTTTCATTTGATTTTCCTCCTTTATTTTTTATGTTTAAATTCTATCACATTAACTTCTTTTTGTATACATCTATACTACAAAAAAAGTTGTATTCTTTTTTAAAAAATACAACTTTTATTTTTTTATGCATATGCTTGACGTTTTCTGAAATTAAGTAAGTTTGTAATTTCATTTTCACCTTTAATTGTCTTTTTCGTTTTCTTAGCTCTTTCTTGTTCAAGCTCTCTTTTTTGTTTTTCTGCCATTGATTGACAAATGGCTTTTTGATATGTGAAATGTGTATCTTGTGCAATTTTGCTCCAATTATATTCATTTCTTACTTTATTTTTTGCTTTTTTTGTAATATCTGCACAAAGTTTATGATCATATAATAATTCTAGAATAGAATCTGCAATTGAATTTGGATTTCCACAATATGCTTTCATTCCATTTTCTCTATGTTGTACAATTTCATTTAATCCTCCAATATCAGATACAACAACTGGATTTTCTGATAACATGGCTTCTAGTGCTACAATTCCAAAAGGTTCATATGTGCTTGGAAATACTGCTATATCTGCTGCTTTATACATTCTTTGAACATCTTTACCTTGCATATATCCTGCAAAATATACTTTATTAGAAATTCCCATGGCATTTACTTGTGCTTGTAACTCTTCTAGCATACCACCTCTTCCGCAAATTACCAATTTAGAATCATGATATCCATTTAATATCTTTGGCATTGCACTAATCAAATGCTGTACACCTTTTTCATAGACTAATCTTCCCATAAATAGAATAATTTTTTCATTATCCATAGCAAATCTTCTTCTAAAGTTATAATCTCTTTCTATTCCATTAAATAAATTTAAGTTAACACCATTTGGCACAACATTGATTTTTTCATAAGGTAATCCAAATAGTCTTTGTAATTCGTTTTTCATATAATTACTATTAACAATAACTTCTGAAGCCTCATAGGTTAACATCCATTCTGTATCATTAATATATCTTTGTGTTTCATCATGAATCCCACTATTTCTGCCAGATTCCGTTGCATGGATTGTTGCAACTATTGGTATATTATATGAATTTTTTAATGTTTTTGCAGCATAAGCCACTAACCAATCATGTGCATGAATAACGTCAAAATTTCCTTGTTGTGCGATAATTTCATTTGCTTTTGCAATCAAATTAAAGTTTAATTGCATAATCCAATCAATAAAATTATTTGGATTTATCATATAATTATCGACTCTATATACTTTTATGCCCTTATCGTCCTCAAAATACGGTACATCGCCATCTCTGTATGTAACAACTGTTACATCATGACCATCTTTTATCAAGGTTCTTGATAAATCATATACAACCCTTGCAATTCCTCCTACTACTCTTGGTGGATATTCCCATGTTAACATCAATATCTTCATTGATATACTCCCTTTCATTTTTAATTTTCTTTCGTTTATGACAAATTAACACATTTAAATATATTTTATACATATTTTTTTAAAATGTAAATGGTTTTTTCAAAATATTTTTTATATTTTTTGAAAGTTGCCAAAGGGGACGGGGTGATGATTTTGGGGACGGAGCAAAAAATCATCATTTTTATAAAGATTTTTTATAAAACATTTTATAGACTAAATGATGATTTTTTGCTCCGTCCCTAATGGATCATTTCTTTTGAGACAAAGTTTTATAAATAATTGTATTTCTATTAATTATTTGGTATAATATGTATGTATTAATTTTAACGAGGTGTTGCAAATGCCAACAGAATTAAAAAAATATTTTTGGGATACAGAATTTGAAAAATTAGATTTGGAAAAAAATAAAAGATATATCATATCTAGGTTATATTGCTATGGAGATTTGAAAGCTATAAAATGGATAAAACACACATATACAAACAAAGATATCAAAGAAGTAGCAAAAAAAAGTAGAAATTTAAATCCCTTAGTTGCTAATTATCTAAGACAACAATTCAATTTAAAAAAAGAAGAAATGATGTATTATAAAATGACAAAAGCGTTGAATTATGAATTTGGAAGGGAGAATTACTAATGTACTGGAATATATTAGATAAAAATAGATATGCGTTATTAAAAAAAATTACAGATACTATTAGCTTACAAAATTATTATATGATAGGAGGAACTGCTTTGTCATTACAACTTGGATTAAGACAATCTTTTGATTTTGATTTTTGTGTGTCTGTACCGTTTAATAATGAAGTTATTATAGAAGAACTGTCAAGAATAGGAGAAATAGAAATACAACAAAATCAAAAAGGAACATGTGATGTAATTTTAAATGGTGTTCAAATTAGTTTTTTCTATTATCCAAATGTTTTAATAGATAATTTAATAACAGTAGAGGAAATGCCAAACTTGAGAATGGCAAGTATTTTAGATATAGCCGTTATGAAGATTCTGGCAATTGGAGGACGTGGTTCTAAAAAAGATTTTTTTGACTTATATAATATTATTCAAAAATGTCACATATCTATATCTGAATTAGCAAAAGGATTGATAAAGAAATGTGGTAATAATATAAATTATGTCAATATTATTATGGGACTAAGTTATTTTGAAGACGCAGAAGAGGAAATATTACCAAAAACTTATGTGGAATATGATTGGGAGGAAATAAAAAAATTTTATATAAAACTGCAACCTGAATTTGAAAAGGAATTAGAAAATTTACGGTGTTTAGCCTTTATATAAGTATATTGGTAAAATATAAAGGCAATTAAAGGTAAAATACTTTTAATTGTCTATTTCTGTATTTAAAGTTCAAGGTAATTTTGGGAACGGAGCGATGATTTTGGGGACGGAGCAAAAAATCATCATTTAGTCTATAAAATGTTTTATAGAAAATCTTTATAAAAATGATGATTTTTTGCTCCGTCCCCAAAATCATCGCTCCGTGCCTTTTTGACAATTTTTTTAAGTTCTAAAACGGACAAACAAATAATAAAATAGGTAATAAATAAAAAATTAAAATGGAAGAAAGGGATGAAACTAGCATGAATAAGAAAATAATCATTATTTTTACAGTGTTATTACTTATCATTTTAATAGGAGGCTATTTTATTATTAACTATTTTAAAATTCAGGAAGAAGAAACCGTTATAGAAGAATATACACCAGAAGAAGAAATTACAGAAGAACAAAATAGACAAACGATTGTAAGTTTATACTTTTTAGAAAAAGAAACAAATGAATTGGCGCCAGAAGCAAGATTAGTGGATATTAAGGAAATTATGAATACACCATATGATAAATTGGTTAATATGTTAATTGAAGGACCTAAAAATGAAAAATATACAAAATTAATTCCAGATAATACAAAATTAAATCAAAGTTATTTAGAAAAAGATATGCTTTAT
The DNA here is from genome assembly GCA_944386145.1 of uncultured Clostridia bacterium. GTDB lineage: Bacteria > Bacillota > Clostridia > TANB77 > CAG-508 > CAG-269. The sequence goes on from CALWZZ010000009.1 coordinate 18,109, forward strand.
TTGGATTTTTCTAATGAATTTTTAAATTATGACAAAGAAGCAACAAATATGAAAGAAAATATAATTAATAGTTTAGTAAAAACATTAACACAACTAACAGAAGTAAATTCTATTAAAATTTTAATTGATGGAGAAGAAAATACAGAATTTAATGAAGTTTATAAACTAGAAAATAATTAAAAAAGCACAATACATTAAATTATATAAAATAAAATTATTTTAATATTTTATATAATTTAACATATTTAATAAATCGATGAAAATTATTTAAAAAATATTCAACTTCATGTAATGATTTAATAGTATTATCTTTGCAACATTTAAAATTAAATTTCTTTTTTGGAGGTGGGCATTTTCCACCTCTATTTTCTATATTTTTAATTATTTTTTTATCCATGATAACCTTCACCTTTATTATTTAATCTAAAATTGTTATTATAGTATATTCCTTATTTAAAATAAAAGTGAAAGTATTTATAAATATTGCATAAATTATGTAAATATGATATACTAAAATCCACAAAGTGCAAAGGAGGAAAAGTTATGGAACAGATTATACGGGGATTGCTTGCTTTAGGTCTCATAATTGCAATTAATTTTATTGAGACCATAGAAAGTAAATTGTATAATAGGAATTACAACATAAAAAGAGTTGTAATATCCTGTATAATAGTTGTTGTCATAATGGGCTTTTTGCCCATCCTAATCGAGTCAGTATACTGACATAGTGAGGGGCTCGCTTTCAGATGGCGGGCCTTTTAAAATAAATACTAAATATAGTTACCGTAATAGATAATAAATATAAGAAAAGGAAAAGTTATGGAAAAAAATATAGAATTAAAAGAGAATGAAAGAATTGATGACTTAGAATTTAAAGGATTAAAAATGATTCAAAATACAGAAGGTTTTTGTTTTGGAATTGATAGTATCTTGCTTTCAGATTTTGCAAAACAGATAAAAAAAGGTGCAAGAGTATTAGATTTAGGGACAGGAACAGGGATTATTGCTACTTTATTATGTGGGAAAACAGAATTGTCTGAGATTATTGGAATAGAAGTGCAAGAAGAAGTAGCGGATATGGCAAAAAGAAGTATACAAGTAAATCATTTAGAAGATAGATTTAAAATCATACAAGATAATATATTAAATTTAAATAACCATTTTGAAAAAAATACATTTGATGCTATTGTGACAAATCCACCATATAAAAAGAAAGAAACAGGAATACAAAATGAAGACACAAGAAAATTTATTTCTAGACATGAAATAGAAGCGAATTTAGAGGATTTTATTAAAATTTCAAAAGATATGTTAAAAGATAAAGGCGAGTTTTATATTGTGTATAGACCAGAAAGATTGGTAGACTTGTTATCTTTGATGAGAAAATATAAAATAGAACCTAAGAAAATACGATTTGTTTATTCTAATATTCATGCTGTATCAAAATTGGTTTTAGTGCAAGGTGTAAAAAATGCTAGGCCATTTTTAAAGTTAGAACCTAATTTATATATTTATGATGACAATGGAAATTACACAGAGGAGATTTTAAAAATTTATAATAAAAAATAAATGAAAATAATGAAAGGTAAAAGATAATTATGAAAAATAAAAAATGGAAAATAATTTTAATAGTAACAAGTATTATTTTAATAATTTGTGTATTAAGAATAATCATTGATGCAATTTATTGTTATACTTTAGATATAAAATATCCATATCCTGCACTTGGAATTGATATACACAATTGGTATGAACAATTTAGATTAGATATGGCATTTTTCTTTTATATTATGGGAATTCCATTAATAGTGGATATTATTTTATTGATTGTAGCTATTATAAAATCAAAAAAGAAAGGATAAAAAGTATGAAAGAAATCAATCAAAAAGAAGCAGGAACGTTATATATTGTAGCCACACCAATTGGAAATTTGGAAGATATTACATTAAGAGCAATCAATGTCTTAAAAAATGTAGATTTAATTGCTGCAGAAGACACAAGACATACCTTAAAATTATTAAATCATTTAGAAATTTCAAAACCATTAATCAGTTATCATAGACATAATGAAGATATTAAAACAGATGTATTATTAAAAGAATTAAAGCAAGGAAAACAAATTGCACTTGTTTCTGATGCTGGTACACCCGGAATTTGTGACCCAGGAGAAGAGGTAATAAAAAAATGTATAGAAGAGGGAATTCAAATTGTTCCCATTCCAGGCGCTTGTGCAATGGTAAATGCCTTAATCTGTTCAGGATTAGATACAAAAGAGTTTTTATTTATGGGATTTTTGCCATTAAATAAAAAAAATAGGAGAGAAAAATTAGAAGAAATAAAAAATGAAACAAAGACGATTATTTTATATGAAGCTCCACATAAATTAGAGGCGACATTAAAAGATTTAAAAGATATCATAGAGGATAGAAAAATTGTATTGGCAAGGGAATTAACCAAAATTCATGAAGAATATATTCGAGAAAATATAGATGTTTTAATAGAAAAAGCAAAAGATATAAAAGGCGAGATTGTTTTAATTATAGAGGGGGCCAAGAAAAAAGAGGATAACCATTTAATGGAATTATCTTTAGAGGAACATTATGCATATTATGAGAAACAAGGACTTTCTAAAAAAGATATTATTAAGCAAATTGCAAAAGATAGAAATGTAAATAAAAATGAAATTTATCAAAAATTCATTTAGAAAAAAATTGTGTGTTCACTGATTTCTACTTTGTGATGTGAAATAAAAAAGTTTTATATTGTTTATTAATAATAAGCAAGCAAGTAAAAGCCTTTGCTTTTACTTGCTTGGTTTTAATTTACTTATATTTTTTGAACAATCTTCACAAATTAATTTATCATTATAACTAATTAAATTTTCAGTATTTCCACAAAAAATACAATTTGGTTCATATTTTTTCAAGATTATTGATGAACCATCGACATATATTTCAATAGGATCTTTTTCAGCAATATTAAATTGATTTCTTATTTCGATAGGAATAACAACTCTTCCTAGTTCATCTACTTTTCTAATAATTCCAGTTGATTTCACGGTATATCCCCCCTTAAAAAGTTATATTACAACCCTATATACATTGTTACTATATCACAAATACATTACTAGGTCAATCAAAAAGTAATAAAAAGTTTAGATTTGAATAAAATTATTTAGGTGATAAACGATGTTAAATTTCATTTGGCCAATTTTTATAATCCTATCATTTTCTTATGCTATTTTTTCAGGAAATCTTCAAAACTTAAATTCAAGCATATTTGAAAGTGTAGAAAGTGCCGTCAATTTAAGTATAACTATGTTAGGAACGATGTGCTTATGGAGCGGAATTATTCATGTAGCAACAAATACAAAAATCATAAATATCATTCATAAATTATTAAAACCAGTTATCAAATTTTTGTTTCCAGAGATAAAACATAATACAAAAGCACAAAATGAAATTTCTATGAATATGGTAGCAAATATCTTAGGTTTAGGAAATGCAGCAACCCCACTTGGATTAAAAGCAATGGAAACTTTGCAAGAGGAAAATGAGCATAAAGAAACACTAAGCAATTCTATGATTATGTTAATTGTATTAAATACAGCTTCCATTCAAATTATTCCAACAACAATTATTGCGATTAGAAGTTCTCTAGGTTCTGAAAATCCCACGTCTATTATTGTTCCTGTATGGATTGCAACCATTTGTGCAGGAATAGCTGGTATTAGTATAACAAAATTGCTCATTAAATATTCTAAAAAAAGGAAGAATATATGATAGATATTGTGAATTTTATTTCAAATTTAGCCATGCCACTCATTATTTTAATAATTGTGCTTTATGGATTTTTAGAGAAAAAAGAAGTTTTTGATAAATTCCTTGAAGGGGCAAAAGATGGAATTAAGATTGTTGTTAATATTTTTCCAACATTAATCGGACTTTTTTTAGCAGTAGGGGCACTTAGAAGTTCAGGAATTATTGACATCATAATTCAATGCCTTGAGCCAATATTACATCTTATCAATTTTCCAAGTGAAATTATGCCATTAGCTATTTTAAGACCAATTTCAGGTAGTAGTTCAATTGCAATTGCTACAGATATTATGAAAAATTTTGGGGTAGATAGTCAAATGGGGATATTAGCTTCTGTGATTATGGGAGCAACAGAGACCACTTTATATACCATTGCGGTATATTCCTCAAGTGTGAAAATAAAAAAAACAAGATTTGTTTTAATTGCTTCATTAACAGCAGATATTGTTGGAATTATTACAAGTGTAGTAGTTTGTCGTTTTTTGTCGTAAAGTTTTTCTTGACAATATTTTACAAATACTGTATAATAATGGAAGCAAAAGCAATAAGGAATGAAACAATATGATATTAAAAATTCTAATATTTATTTCAATATTTTTTATCATAAGAAGAATAATTGTAAAAATTTTATTTAGAAAATTATTAAATTCTAAAACAAATCCAGAAAAATGAGAAATATAGAAAATTAAAAAATTGTTTTTTATATTTAACAAAAAATCAAATAGTTAATATGCAAAATAAAGACGTAGTATAAAAAATGATAAAAAATAATAATAAAATATATTAATATATTTATATTCATCAAAAAGTTTTTAATTTTGTAGAGGAAATAACAAATCCCCCATAATTAGTATTTAAAAAAATTTTTGCCCCTATATTTATATTTTAAATATTTTTTCTCTGTTATTTTCTCTACAATAAAATATATATTTATCTATGTTTTTTACAAAAGATAAATTAACGATGATACGTTTCGCCATGAGATATCTTAAATCCTCTAAAAATTTGTTCTAATAAAAAGACACGAATTAATTGATGAGGAAAAGTCATTTTAGAAAAGCATATCTTTTGGCGAGATTTTTTTAATATATCGGAAGAAAGCCCCAAAGAGCCACCAATCACAAATGTAATATGACTGGTTTCTAAAGATAAATTTTCAATCGTTTTAGAAAATTCTTCAGAAGTAAGTTCTTTTCCTGTTAAATCTAAACAAATAATATAGGAATCTTTTTTTATATGATTTAAAATAGCGTCAGATTCTTTTGTTTTAATTTCTAAAGAAAGGCTTTCATTTAATTTATCTGGTATTTTTTCATCTGGCAATTCTATAATATTTAATTTACAATATTTACTTAATCTTTTAGAATATTCATTAATGGCGTCTTTTAAATAGGTTTCTTTTATTTTTCCAATACAAACGATATCAATTGTTAGCATTTTATGGTTTCCTTTCTGAATGGTTGGTTTGGAGAGAGATGATTTTAGGGACGGAGCAAAAAATCATCTTTTCTATAAAGATTTTTTGTAAAACATTTTATAAAATAAAAGATGATTTTTTGCTCCGTCCCTAAAATCATCTCTCTCCAAAATCATTATCTTTAAATAGTAATCAATTTGCTATGTGTATCTCTTCCTGCAACAGACAACATCAAAGCATTTTCATTATAGTTATTTGCTATTAACTCTTCAACAACTGTCTTATATGCAAGTTCTGGGAAATTGCTTTCTTTACTTAAATGACCAAGCATGGCATTTTTAAGGCCTGATTTTAATAAGAAAGAAATCGTTTTTCCAGCAATTTCATTTGACAAATGTCCTGTTGGTCCAGCAATTCTTGTTTTTAAAGAAAATGGATATGAAGAACATTTTAATACTTCTGGGTCATAGTTAGATTCTAACATAACAAAAATACTTTCTTCTAAATTTTTTAAAATGTCATTTGTCATATGACCAATATCAGTTGCGATACTAATTTTTTTATCATCATTTAATATGGTAAATCCGCAAGGATTTGCTGCATCATGTGGTATAGAGAATGGATTAATATCCAAATCTCCAATAGAAAATTTTTCTGCAACTTTAAATTTCTTGATATTTTTATCTGCAATTTTATCTCTTTGTTTTGGCATAGCGTCTAATGTTTCTTGATTGACAAATACAGGCAAATCAAATTTTTTAGAAAATGTACCTAATCCTTGTACATGGTCAGAATGTTCATGAGTAATTAATATTCCATCTATAGAGGATGGGTCTATATGTATGTCATTTAATGCCTTTTCTATTTTTTTGCTACTAACACCTGCATCGATTAATAATTTTGTATTTTCTGTCTCAACAAATAAGCTATTTCCGCTACTTCCACTATATAAACTACAAAAATTTAGCATATGGTATCTTCTCTTTCCTTTGTTTATTCTGTAACTCTTTCGATTTTGGCACCGATTTTTCTGAATTTTTCTTCGATATTTTCATATCCTCTGTCAATATGTTCTAGATTATAAATTTCTGTTTCTCCTTCAGCAGCTGTACCAGCAATGACCAAAGCAGCTCCAGCTCTTAAATCAGAAGAATAAACAGGTGCACCAGTTAATTTTTTTACACCTTCAAAAAAGGCTGTTTTTCCGTGAGCAGTAATCTTTGCTCCCATTTTATTTAATTCTTCTGTATATTGAAATCTAGAATCCCAAATACTTTCATTAATTGTACTTGTCCCATTTGCAAGTGATAAAACAACACCCATTTGTGGTTGTAAATCTGTAGGGAAACCTGGATAAGGTAATGTTTTAATTGTTGCACGGTTTGGTCTTTTATTACACCAAACACGAATACTGTCTCCATTGTCTTCTACATTTCCACCAATTTCTATTATTTTAGCTGTAACAGATTCTAAGTGCTTTGTAATACAATTTTTTATTAACAAATCTCCTCTTGTTGCCACAGCAGCAAGCATAAATGTACCAGCTTCAATTTGGTCTGGAACAACAGAATAAGTAGCATTTCCCTCTAATTTTTTAACACCATTGATTTTGATAACATCTGTACCAGCACCTCTAATGTCAGCACCCATTGTATTTAAAAAGTTTGCAACATCAACAATATGTGGTTCTTTTGCAGCATTATCAATGATTGTTGTTCCTTCAGCAAGAACGGCAGAAAGCATAACATTAATTGTAGCACCTACAGAAACAATATCCATGTAAATTGGGCAACCTTTTAATTTTTTTGCTTTTGCATAAATTCTTCCTTTTTCTACAGTGACATTAGCCCCTAATAATTCAAACCCCTTGATATGTTGGTCAATTGGTCTAGCACCTAATTTACAACCACCAGGCATTCCAACTTCAATTTCTCCTTTTCTACTAAGCATAGCGCCAATTAGATAATAAGAAGCTCTAAATTTACTTGTTAAATCTAAAGGTGCTTTTGTTGTTGTGATATGAGATGTATCAATTGTAATGCTATGTGGATTATTCCATGTGATTTTCGCACCTAATTTTTCTAAAATTGTACAAGAAATTTTTATGTCGCTAATATTTGGTAAATTTTCAATTGTGCATACACCATCAATTAAAAGTGTAGCAGGCAATATAGCAACTGCTGCATTTTTTGCTCCACTGATTGTAACTTCGCCTTTTAAAGGTGTTGGTCCTTTTACAACTAATTTTTCCAATTTCTATTACCCCCAATATATATAATAATTTATAAGTCATCAAATTTAAAAACAAAATAGAGTGTATATTATCACACTCTATTATCGTATCAAATATAACACAAAGTAAAAGATATTGCAAGAGACAATTCGGGCCAGGTTGGTTTTTGTCTCATTATTCCCGAAAAAAGTCGAAATTTGTCTATTGCACGTCCAATTCAATGTATACTTTTTTATTGTATAGAAAAATCATCTTTTATCTTGACCCTATGTGGATTTTTCCGTATACAACAAGGTTAAGCTACATATATTTGTGAAGTACTGCGAAG
>CALWZZ010000010.1 GCA_944386145.1 uncultured Clostridia bacterium
TACCATTCTATATTTTCTACTGGAATTGGATTTTTATTAATTTCAATACTCTCTGCAGTTCCATTTTTAAATCTAATAATTTTATCTGCCATTGGTGCAATTGCTGCATTATGGGTTATGATAATAACTGTCATATTTTCTTTTCTGGCTGTATCTTGCAATAATTTCAAAATTTGTTTACCTGTTTTATAATCCAATGCACCTGTTGGTTCATCACATAATAATAATTTTGGATTTTTAGCAATGGCTCTTGCAATGGCCACTCTTTGTTGTTCTCCTCCTGATAATTGAGATGGAAAATTCTTTTTTCTGTCCGCTAGCCCTACTTTTTCCATGACCTCATCTGGACTTAATGAATCTTTACAAATTTGTGTTGCCAATTCGACATTTTCAATTGCAGTTAAATTTTGTACTAAATTATAGAATTGAAATACAAATCCAATATCTTCTCTTCTATATTTGATTAATGCTTTATTTTTTAATTTTGATACATTTTTTCCATCAACAATGACATCTCCTGAAGTTACACTGTCCATACCGCCTAATATATTTAAGGCAGTTGTTTTTCCTGCTCCTGATGGTCCTACAACAACAACTAATTCTCCCTTTTCTATTGAAAAGTTTGTATTGTCTAATGCTTTTATAATGATTTCTCCCATTTTATATTCTTTACAAACATTTTTAAATTCTATATATGCCATATTTTTCTCCCTTCTTTAAGAGATTTTGCTATTAAATTTTCTATTGATTAACAAATATATTGTATAGAAAAATTTCTATACATTTTTCTAATGACATTATATCATATTGAAATAAAAAGTAGAAGAAATTTTTTCCATTTTGTTTGTGAATTTTGAGTGAACTTTAAGATTACCTTTTATTAAAAACAAATTTTATTATTTTATTTTTTAGTAGTTAAATATTCCGAAAAAATTTGACAAACATTTGATATTTAAGTATAATAAATATAGGAAATGACAATCGCAGAAATGCGGTTACCACATAAAAAGGATAAACGACACATCGCTCTGCCAAGCAAATGTGCCGTTTTTATTATTTGCTCAAAATGATAACCAAAGTTATAATTAAGGCAATATTTATGATAGTTACACCTATTAATCCATAGAATAATAGATAAATTATTGTTAATACTGTTGATTCTATCATAGACACCACCTCCGTTCTCACAGTAAAACTGTGTATGTAGGTGGTAACACGAACACATCTACTTTTTCATTTCCTATGAATATTACTATACAATATTACGAAATAGAATTCAAGCAAACAAAATAAAAATAATAAAAAAACAAGGCTAACATATTGTAATTTTATATGTTAGTCTTTTTGTTCATCTTGTTCAGCAGTATCAAACATTGGCTCTGTAAAAAATTCTCCTAATGTAATGCCAAATCCTTCGCACATATGTAATAATGTATCTAATTTTATTAATTCTGTTTTACCACTCATAAAAGTTGAAATAGTAGAACATGGTATCCCAGACATTTTGCATAATTTCCATACATTCATGTTCTTTTCCTTCAAATAAAATTGAATTCTTTTTCGAATTGCATCTGACAATTTCATTTTATTAATTCTCCTTTAAACAACTAAAAAATCAATAAAATTATATATAAATGAAATCATGTACTACTTTGGTGCATTGAAAAAATATAAAATATTTTCAATTTATCGAACTAGTTTGTTGCATTGAAGATTTTGATGTGTTACAATGTAATTACTTCAATTCGCCAAACTAGTTATATCTACTGAACAAGTACTAGAGCCAAGCGATGTTCTGATATATGTAAAAGCAATTTTTTATATCACAAAAAATCAAAAGAAAAAATGAAAGGAATAGATGGATTATGAGAAAGTTTGTTAAAGATTTAAAATACAATAGAACTGGTATTACAATGATTTCTCTTGTTATAACAATAATTGTTTTATTAATTCTAGCAGGAATCACTATTGGAACTATAACTGAGGACAATGGAATTATAAATAATGCAGGACATGCAAAACAAGAAGCAGAAATTACAAATGAAAGAGAAATTGTAAACACTGCAACTGTACAAGCTATGGGACAAAATAAATATGGAAATATAACTAAAGAAGATTTACAAAATTTCTTAGATTCCAACACTAGATCAAAAACAGAAGTAGTAAAAAATATCGATGATTTAATAGTATACTTTAAGGAAACAAATAGATTTTATAATGTTGATACTGACGGAAATGTAACAGGACCAGTAGAAATCAGTAAAGTAACAGATGAATATCCTGGAGATATAACAAAAAGTCCAACAGGATCAACATTAGCTGGAACTGTCGATGAACCATACCAAATAAACTGTATAGAAGATCTCTGTGCATTTTCTAATGCTGTAAACTCTGGTGAAAGCTATTTTGAAAAATATATAGAATTAACAATTGATTTAGATTTTCTCTCATCATTTTCATACATCAATGGCAACATTGCAGTCGCTGGTCAAATAGAAAGTAAATCATCAATAGAAGAATTAATGGAAGAATTGACAGAAAATGTAGGATTTGTTTCAATTGGAAATACTACTAATTATTTTCAAGGTTCTTTTTTAGGAAATGGTCATTCCATAGGCCATCTTTTTATGAATTCTTCAAATGATCATATTGGATTTTTTGGTTATATAAATTCATATAGTAGTAGAATAGAACATTTGAATCTAGAAGATGTACAAATAAAAGGTAATAATTATGTTGGTGGAATAATAGGACAAGCTTCAGGATATGTTCCTGTAACTGATTGCTCTGTTTCTGGCTACATAACTGGTAATGATCAAGTTGGAGGAATTGCGGGTAGACTAGACGCTCTAAATACTAACAATATAAATTATGCAACAGTTACAGGAAATACTCTTGTAGGTGGTATCGTAGGAAACACTTGGGGTTCTTATTCTCCTTCTTCAAGCAATCAAAATCATGGAAATATATCAGGTAACTCAGAAGTTGGAGGAATCATAGGTAGACTTTCTTATGGAATAATAGAAAAATCAGTAAACTATGGAGAAATAAATGGAAATACCAAAATTGGCGGTATCATTGGAAGAATGTATTATAATTCTGGTGTTATAGTAAGAAATTGCTATAATGTTGGAAATATAAAGGGAGAAACCTCGATAGGTGGAATTTCAGGAAGTATTGAAATATGGAATGGCTTAGGAGGGGAATTGTATTATAGTTATAACATCGGAACAGTAACGGCTAATTCAAATGGAGGAGCCATTGCAGGAACAAATGCTGGAACTGTAAAAAATTGCTACTATTTACATGGAACTTATAATGGTGGAATAAACGGAGAAGACATAGAAAATCAAGCCGAATCAGCGGATGAGGATTTTATGAAAGGACAGGATTTTATAGACTTATTAAATACATTGAATGATTCCACTATATGGAAACAAGATATTGAAAATAAAAATACTGGATACCCAATATTTGAAAATTAAAAAGGTCGGTCATTGGGGAGGTGCCAAAATGTACAAAAAATGGTCAAAAGGGACAGACAATAAATAAAACAGCATGACATATATTATTATAATTTATGGATATATACTATGTTTTTTATTTTATTATATTTTTATGTCTATCACTTTTGACCATTTTTTGTACATTTTGGCACCTCCCCAATGACCGACAACCTACACCATATATTCAATTGTATTATCCCTAAAATACTTATTCATTTCTTCTAGTAAAAACTTTTTTCCCTCTTCTCTTAACTCTGTTTTATACATATATTTTCCTTTTCCTCTTCCTTGCATTTTTTCTTTATCATAAATTTGAATCGCATTTGGAAAAGCTTCTTCATTAATTTTCGTATGAACAAAACTATATGTCATAAAAATAATCTCAAAAAATACTTGTTGCTTTGCTTTTTTAGAAAGTTTATTATCTAATTCAATAATTAATTCTTTATATAATTCCTTCCAATTTTCAACCATAATCACAGGTGCAATTAAGATTCCCACTTTATATCCTGCTTCACTTAATTTATTAATTGCCTCTATTCTTACTTCTAATCTTGAAGTTCCAAACTCGACACGATTAATAATTTCTTTAGGATTTACACTCATTCTAATAATGACTTTTCCTCTATGCTCTAAATCCAATATATCATCTACCATAGAAAACTTGGTTGGCAATGTTAAAAATCCTTTTTTCGCATCCTTAAAATTTTCTATTGTCCAAACTAAATTATTTGTAATTGTATTTTCTAATATCAAATCACTATTACTACCAATTTCAAAGGTTAATTCTTTTTCTGAAGTTTCACTTGTCTTGATAATTTTTTCTAACATCTTTTCTCTATTGACAAATAATCTTAAATATGCACATTTATTGTAATTACACACTAAATAACAATACATACAAGCAGCTGTACAACCTGAAGAAGTATATGGAACTAAAAAATCTGAAGTTTTATGATTAGGAACAAATTTATGTGTTTTTCTAATACCAATAATTAAATTACGTTTCATATCCATAAATTCTTTATTCGATTTTTTTCTCATCTCTTCTATATTATTATGGTTTTCAATTTCTACTTTTGGAACTTCTTTATATTTCTCCATTAATTCTTTTCCCAATTCATAATTCACAATATCCTTTTCAAAATAAATTGCTTTTGGTTTAAACATCTAAATCATCCTTTCAGGACTTAGTGTAACCAAAAACAGACTTTTTAATCAAATGTCCAATTGGGGACGTTTCTTTTTGAGACATTTTTATGCAAACCTATAGATAAGTCTAGATTAAACTTGAATCTGAATAAATTCTAAAATAAAAAAATAAAAAATGAAATAATTTTATATAAGTTAAATTTTTTATATTAAATTTATATATAAAATCATTTCATTTTTTGTGTTATATATTCTTTAATAATTTTTAGCAGAAAAAGTTAATTAAATAATTTTAAAGAAAGAACTTTACATAAAAATGTCTCAAAAAGAAACGTCCCCAATTGGACATCTAACATTCATAAGTTACATATTCATATGTAAATTTATTTTCTTCATCCTCTGGGCCTTTTTCTCTGCTAACTTCTTTCCATTTTGTTTCATCTATTCTTGGAAAGAAAGCATCTCCATCAAATTCTTTGTCAATTTCTGTTACATACATTTTTTTCACATATGGCATTAATAAATTATAAATTACTGCCCCACCTATTACAAATGCTTCTTCTTCATTTTCGATGTATTCTTGTATTTGTAACATTGAATGTACAATTTCTACATTTTCATCATTTACTTTAAAATCTGGATTTTGTGTAAATACAATATGTTTTCTATTTGGTAATACTCTTCCTAGTGATTCAAATGTTTTTCTCCCCATGATAATAGTATGTCCTGTTGTTAATTTTTTAAATCTTTTTAAATCATCTGATAAATGCCATAATAATTTGTTATCTTTTCCTATTACATTGTTTTTTGCTTTTGCTACTATGATACTTAACATGTTAATTTATATTCCTTTCTTTGCGATAAATTTTTTATTGTTATAAGAAATGAAAATTCCTATAATGCGAACAAATACAAATATTTTTAAATATTTATTTTGTGTCTATATAGCAACTGGTATTTTACCAATTTTTACTTCTTTATTATAATCATATCCTTCTACTTCAAAATCTTCTACTTTGAATTCATAAAAATCTTTTGTTGGATTTTTGATAACTAATTTTGGTTTTACATCCATTGGTTCTGCTTCTAATAATTTTTCAACTAATGGAATATGTCTGTCATAAATGTGACAATCTCCAATGTTGTGTGTTAATGTTCCTACTTCTAAGCCAGATACTTGTGCAAACATATATTGTAAAGCGGCATATTGCATTAAGTTCCAGCCATTTGCTGTTAACATATCTTGTGAACGTTGGTTTAATATTAAATGTAATTTTCCTTCTTTTACTAACCATTGTGTTCCATAAGCACATGGTTCTAATTCCATATCTTTTAGTTCTTCATGGTTAAATATGTTTGTCATAATTCTTCTACTTGATTGGTCATGTTTTAATAGGTATAAAACATAATCTACTTGGTCCATGACTTTTATACCTTCTTTTGTTTTAAATTCATATTTTTTCCCTAATTGATATCCATATGCTTTTCCAATGGTTCCTTCTTCATTTGCCCATTGGTCCCATATATGAGAATGTAATTCACTGATTTTATTAGATTTTTTTTGCCATATCCATAAAATTTCATCTATAGCATTTTTATATGTTTTTGTATTGTTTCTTAATGTTATCATTGGAAATTCTTTTCCAACATCATATTTATTTTGTACACCTACAATTGAATAATAATTGGCTTCTTCTCCATCATCCCATCTTGTTCTTACATTTGTTCCTTTTGATGAATACCCATTTTTTATAATTTCTTTGCAAGTTTTTATAAATTGTTCATCTGCTTGTGTCATTTTCAATTCCTCCCATTATTTTATTTTTTTCAATATATCAAACTTTATATTTTTTTACAAGTTATTTGGTCTAAATTTTATAATTCAATATCTCTAACATTGTACTATTTTTTTCACATCTCCATAAATATAAAATGAGCCAATCACAAAAGAAACACACTCTTTTTTCTCTTTACAAAAATTGATGGCTTCTTCTAATTCCATCTGATATATTTCCACATTTTGATTCATTTGTTTTGCATAATCATACATCAAATGATTATCTGTATATCTCTTTTTATCATTTCCATTTGTAAAAATATATATGTTTTTATTTTCCATCATCTCATCTAGAATTGTTTTATAATCTTTAGACTTCAATACTGAAATCACATAAATTTTCTTTTCTTTTTTGTAATACAGATTGATGGTTTCTTTCAAATTTTGAATAGCTTGTTCATTATGTCCTCCATCAAATATAATTGTTGGACTTTCGTGTATGTTTTCAAATCTAGCTTTATGGACAACTGTTTTTAATCCTTCTCTTATGGCTTCTTCTGTAATAGGATATCCCTTTTGTTTTAATATATCACAACATTCTAACACAATTGTTGCATTTTGGATTTGTCTTTTTCCCTTTAAATTTACTTCTACATCATGATATTGTTTATAATCAAATTTTTCAAAACCATTTTCTAATCTTGGATTTTTTATTTCTTCTTTTTGTATCAAATGCAAGGTATTCTGTTTTTCTTTAGAGGTTTCTATTATAATTTTGTTTATTTCTGGCTCTTGCTCCATATATACAGTTATAGAATGTTCTTTGATTATTCCTGCTTTTTGTTTTGCAATTTCTTCCAATGTATTTCCTAAAACTTGCATATGGTCATAACCAATAGAACTGATGACAGAAATCATCGGATAAATGACATTTGTACTGTCATATAAACCACCTAATCCTACTTCCATTAGGACAATATCTACTTTTTGTTTATAAAAATACATAAATGCTATTACTGTAAAAAACTCAAAAAAACTGATTTCTATATTTTCTTTTTCTAGTACTGTTTCTAATTCTTCATATAATTCTTGTATTTCTTCATCTTGTATATTTTGATAATTTATACTAATTCTTTCATTATATTTAACTAAATGTGGCGAAATAAATTTTCCTACTTTTAAATTTGCATTTACCAAAATGCTATTTAACATTTCAATAATACTGCCTTTTGCATTGGTTCCCGTCACATGAACGAATTTCAATTTATCCTGTGGATTTCCCAATAGTTCCATTATTCGTTTCATCTTTTTTACTGACAAATTATCCGCTTTTCCATTTGTTAAGTTCTCTATATAATTTTTTATATTCATTTTTGCATTCCCTTCTCAAATCACAATTTGCTTGAAAAAGAATTGTGATTTTGGCTAGGCAAGCAAATTTTGAATAAATGAGGCGTGCTTTTTACACGTTGAATTTATTCGAAATGAAGCTTAACGACGCCAAAACGCAATTATGTTTCAAGCACTTTTCAGTCCTCCCATTTAGGGACAAACTCCTCCTCATGCTCACCCAAATCTTGCATATATCCATTTTTAATATCTAATACATACACAAACTCTTCAATCTCATCATATTCTTCTTTTGTCAACTTTCTATTCAAGTCTTCTGATTCTTTTGCTTTATATGTAGGAAAATACTGTGCCATGATATCAATATACACATTTTCATCTATGTTATCTTTTAACCATTTCAAAATTTTCTTACTGTTTTCAATATTGTTTGGCAATACCAAATGCCTTATCATTAAACCTTTTTGTATCATTCCCTGTTCATCAAATTTAGGACTTCCAACTTGTCTATACATTTCCTGAATTGCCTTTGTTGCAATTTCAAAATAATTATCAATTTTAGAATATTTTTTTCCAATTGCATTATCATAATATTTTAAATCTGGTAAATAAACATCAACATATCCTTCTAGCAGTTTTAAAGTTTCTACATTTTCATATCCATTTGTGTTATAGATAATGGGAATTGTTAATCCGTTTTTCTTTGCAATTTTAATCGCTTCTATAATTTGAAGTGCATAACTTGTAGGTGTTACCAGATTGATATTTTCTGCTTGTCTATTTTGTTGTTCTATCATGATATCTGCTAATTGTTCTATTGAAATCTCCTTTCCCTTTCCTTGCTGACTAATTTCATAGTTTTGACAATAAATACAATTTAAATTACAATTTGAAAAAAACACAGTTCCTGAGCCGTGTTTTCCACTAATACAAGGTTCTTCAAAATGGTGTAATGAATATAACGCCATTTTTATTTTGTCTGTACTTTTACATCTACCAATTTCATTTTTCGTTCTATTTACACCACATTTATGTGGACATATTTCGCATTTTGTTAAATCCATTTTTTCACATTCTTTCCTAAGGTAGAAATATGGTTAAAAAAATTTAATTTTTGGTAATATTGTAATTATTTTTCAACCTTTCTCCCTCAATTACTAGATCTTTTTTTATATTCTAAATATTCTGCACACTTGTTACATATATATTTCCATTCTCATCTGTTTTTAAACTAACTTCTTTTTTGGTAAACCTATCTACATTATCCTTTACAAGTTGTTGTATATTAGTTTCATCTTCTGTGTTTTTTACTGTTCCAATTGTTTCGTCATTCAAATTTTTTATTGAAATATTGTATTCTGTATTTGTTGTCTCTATTCCTTCTGAATAATCTTCTAAATATTCTACAATTTGAACAGTATATCCATTTTCATTTTTTTGTATCGTATCTAACAAAAAGACATCATCTTGATTATCTAATCCACTTCCAACTGCATAATATGTGTCTGTTTCTTCATTATATTCCATGTATTCGTAGCCTTCTCTTGGAAATTCTTTTTGTAAATCATTACCAAAAATTTCTTTTGCCTTGTCTTGTAGTTGTTCATAAGATAATTCATATTCTTCTAAATTTTTCTTGACAACTTCCCACAACCATATATCTGGTGCATTATTGATATTGTCAAAAGTCGGCAATGCTTCTCCTGTAATTTCTTTCCACATATATATTTTTTGTAGATATGTTTCAATTTTATTAATTTCATCAACTGTTATTTCATTGTTTCTATTGGTCTCAATTTGATTTTGTCTATATATGTACATTCCGATAAATATGATTAATAAGATAATAATGATGACGACTAATTTTTTCATTGGCATTCTTCTCCTAAAGTTTTTATTTTATTATACCGCATATTTTCTGTTTTTTGCCATAATTTATAAAATTTTTTATATTTTTTTAAATTACTGACAAGTTTCGACATTTTTTTACTTTTTGTTTTGCTATAATAGGATTTATGAACCAATGAAAAGGGGGTAATTCCATGAATGTTGTAAAATTGCATGATAAAGATAGTAGAGTTGTTGGTAATATCACTGGTCAAATCACTATTTCTATTTACAATGGAGAATTTAAAGGACATCCAAATTTTTTAATTCAATCAGACCATTCTGTTTCTGAAATTGCAGATATCATTGAAGATGTTCTATATTCTTATTAAATTTAAGGCTAATCATAGCCTTTTATTTTTTTACGAAGCTGGATATTATGCGGACGTTGACGCGACAAAGTCTGTCTGGTAAGGAACAGGAGGTGAGCAAAACCATGTTCACCTCCTGTTACAATTTTATTGTCTTTTTTTAAGCATTTTCAAATTTTCCATTTTTATAACACAAAATAGATTGTTCATTTGCAAAAAATGGTACTAATGCATTTGGTACTTTTAGTGTATCTTTTTCTCCATAACTTAACATTGTATAGTCATTATCTCGTGATAAAACATTAAACCTTGTATTTGCATCAATATGTAATATGTTGCTTTCTTTTTCAAATTGCTCTTTTATCTTTCTATATTCTTGTATTCCTACCATGCTATTCATAAAATCTTCTGTTAATTCTTGCTCAACGACATATTTTCCATCTGTATATCGTAAAATATAATCATTTCCTATTTTGTCTAAAATGTCTTGTGATATATCTGTTTCTTCAAAAGTCACACCCGTATTTGTATTTTGCAAAAAAACACCCTTGGAGCTAAAATCTACTACTTGATACAGTGCATTTTCTTCTCTATATGTATCTAAATTTTTGTTATTTTCTTGCACCTCTAGCTGTCCTCTCCCTTCTTCATTTACTTTTTCTAAATAATTTGATAATTCCTCCGTAAATTTTTGTGCAAAGTCACTTTCTTTTACTTTGTTGAATACATCATTAAAAAAGTCTAAATTCAATAAGCATCATCCTTCCTAATTTTATTTTTGTTTATTATGGGAAATACTTGTCACTAAGAATTGTAACAAAACGAATAAAACTAGGACTATTATATATGATAAAATGATTTATGTCAATCATTTTTTAAATTCATATTAGGACAAATCTCGCTTCGCGGGAACTTTTCTCCACTTTTCTAATTTAACTATATATATTTAAGTTCTCAAAGAAGCGTAAAGATTTGTCGACGCGAAAAATTGCGTAGCAATTTTTCTGTGCAACGTTGTTTTTTTATTGAATAGGAAAAACGATTTTTCCTATTCAATAAAAAATTAGCAAACCATGGCTACCCCTGTTATAATACAAATTAAAATTTCTTTATTTAGAACTTTCTCCGGTTTTATAATCTATGGTAATTCCTGGTTGTACATTATATACAAATACATTAAAGCAAATTCCTTGTCCATTATCTTCTACAGAATATGCTTCTATTTCGACACCGCTTGCTAGGAGATTGTCATCTTGGAATACTGGTGTCACTCTATAAAGTACATGGTTATTTGGATTTTCATCAATATAATCTGCCACCATATTTTCAAATGGCAACATACCTTCTACATTAAAATACCTTGTACCTGTAATTAAATTTAATTCATTCGCATTTTCATTTGACAATTGATAGCCTATTAAATGACATCTATTATATAAATATTCACCATCATACTGTGCTTGCACCCAGCCAGTTGGCTTTATACTGCTAATACTTTCTCTTTCGTCTCCATCAGCTGGCATGGTTTCTTTGCAAATATTTGCATATGCTACCCCACATCTTCCCAAGCTATCTAATTCACTATAATTTTCAAAACTTTCTGTTGTATACTCACTTTCTTCGAAATATGGTATATTGTTGTTAATTTCAATATAGATTTCATCCGTATATTCTGGAATATCTGCTAAATTTACATATGTACTTGTTTGATTTGCAGATACCTGATTGGTTTTATTTAATATATCGCTATTTTCATTTTCATACACAGCATTTATTTCTAATTAAATTATAACAATAATTATTCCTAAAAATTGTTTCATTTGTTTTTTACTATTTTTTTTTTTCATTTTTGCACCTCTTAATGGTTATTTAAAATGATTATACTATATTTTCTTATTAGTCTTCTCTATCATATATAGTTCCAATTCCTAAAAAACTTAATTTATTTTTATCCGGAATAAACGTATAGACTTGTTTTTTAATATAAAGAAAAATATACGCCAACGCCCCAAATGCAAAAGTAAAAAAGTATCCCGCAGCAGCAATGTCATCTTTATAGAAATCTTTAATTCCATTACATCCAAAGAATAATGTAAGTACTGCTAAAGGAAATCTTACAGAAGCCATTAATACCAATAATAGATTTTCTTTATAGAAAATATTTATTTTTTTTCTTCTTAATGATTTTATTTCAATCCATAAACATATAACATATAGAATAACTAATATCATCTAAATCACCAAATATATTCTAATATAAATTGAAAAAATAATCAACCTATGGTAAAATGATTTCGGTGATGAAAATGCTTATAATTTATGGTATAATTGTATTTTTACTAATATACTTTATCTATTTAATTGTAAAATACTCTGGAATAGAAAAACCAGAATATACTTTGCAATATTTTAGAGATTTCGAAAATGTAAAATACCCTACAATAGTAGTTGGTTTTTTAAATAATAAAACAATCAAGGAAGAACATTTCATTGCCACAGCATTAGATTTTGCACGTCAAGGATATATAAGAGTAGAAAAGAATAAAAGTGAAACAGATTATATATTTACTATAATCAAAAAAATTAAGGCTACCGCACTTGAAGGAAAAGCATTACAAATATTTTTTAATAGTCAATTTTTAGAAGTTGGTTATAGTCAAAGCTTAAATCAATTTAAAAAAATAATGAAAACAGAAAAAATTTGGGGACAAGATGGAAGAATAAAAAGAGGTTTTAATAGCGAAATAAGAGAATATTTTGACAACAAGCAAGAAATAAAGAAAATCACTAAACGTACTAATATTAACAACATTGTATTATGTTATATTCTATTTCTTATCGCACTCTTTGCCTTACTAATAGATATGGAAGGAATTTCCACAGTTACTAATCTACTATTACCTATATTTTTTGAAAGTATTCTAGCGTTTTTCTTATTTATTATAGCAATAACATTTATAAAATCTTCTATACTAGGTGGTAGCTCCTATCTTACTTCTATTGTTATAACTTCATTTTTTCTAAATACTCTATTTCTTATGTGGGCACCAATTGCAATAACTATTTCCTTTATTTTAGCAATTATGGCAATTATAATTCTATTTGACGATATAATCCAAAGGAAAAAAACAAATCTAGCAAATGCTTGTGAAATGATAAAAGGATTGAAGCAATATATTATTGACTATAGCAATATTGAGAACTATGATATTTATAATATTTATCTATGGGATAAATACTATGTATATGCAGTTGCTTTAAATATAAAAAAAATATAAACATTAGATTACATTAAAACACTACATTGCTTATCAAAGCTAAATGTAGTGTTTTTTTTATTTTTTTAAATATTCTTTTATAAGCTTTATCAAATCGTTCAACTCTTTAAATTTATTAGAATTTATAAATATTCCAAATTCAACTTCACCTAATTCTATTGATGTTTTCACCTCAACAATAAAAATTTTATGATTTACTTGTCCTCACTCACTAAAGGCTTCTATAATTTCAATATTCATATAAGGGTAATAGGAATTTTTATAGTTCAGATATCCTTGATAAGAACTTTGTTTAATGGATAAATCTGACTTTCCTGTTGATTTATCTATTGTAAAGCTAGCTCTTTCTAAAGAATAATGTTCTCCTGTTATAACAGGTAGAACTAGTCCTGAGCTATCTGGATCAGGTCCACTATATGATTTTGAAATATAATATAAATTATAAGTAAAACTTTCCCCATTATCTTCTACTTCCGATTTTATAATCTTTTTATTTCCATAATTTATAACTGCCAAAATATCTCCAAACTCTTTTATTTCATATGAATCACTATATTTTTTCAAATAAGGAAAATCAAAATAATCTGATTTAAAAACTAAAAATGTATATTTTTGCGAATGATCTTCTATAAGAGTGCTTGTTCTTCTATATTTATATGTATATTCTCCTATATATTTATAATAGTATGTTGTTTCTATCAAGTCAATATATTCAAATTCTGTATAAGATTCGTAACTACTTGTATTTAGCTCATTAGATATTCCTTCATTCAATTTGTCCTTATATTCAAGTGAAAGATTTTTAGCCTCATCTAATGTACTAGCACTTTCTTTTGAGACAATTAACGTTCCTTCTCCTAACAAATCATTATAAAATTTTTTTAATTGTTCATCCTCTATTTCATATTGATAGTCATTTGCAATCTTCTTTATTTCACTATTTGATATTGGGATTTTTTTTTTTTCCAAAATATCCAAAATACTATCACTCCAACAATTATTAAAGCAACTAATATTATAGCTATTATAATATTCAATTTTATTACTTTCTTTTCTTCCATATAAATTATTCTCCTTATTATATTTTATA
This sequence comes from uncultured Clostridia bacterium, assembly GCA_944386145.1. Taxonomy (GTDB): domain Bacteria; phylum Bacillota; class Clostridia; order TANB77; family CAG-508; genus CAG-269. The sequence goes on from CALWZZ010000010.1 coordinate 14,352, forward strand.
TAATCAGTTTTATCATAGGATGTGTGATTTAACAATATTTTGAAATAAAATTATTTGACATTTTATAATAAAGTATGTATAATAAAGATAGAAAATGAGAACCACAGATGTTTGTGGTTACCACTTATACAAGTAATAACGACACATTCCCTTCGGTCAAAAAGTAGAATGTGCCGTTATTTTTATTCCTTATTTATAATTGTATTTACATATTGTATGTATATAATCGCTAATAAGGCTACGTTTATGGTTAATGATACTATTACAGTAATTATTAAAAATAATATAAAACTCATAAACACCACCTCACTTTCTGATAGCAAATGCTATCTAGTAAAGTGGCAACACATATCTACTATCTCATTTTCTATGTTATCTACTATACAATATTTTACAATTAAAAACAAGCGAACAAAGTAAAATTTTAAAGTAAGGTAATAATTTTCTAATGTATTTTTATCGATATATGTTAATTTTTCATCTATCACTAATTTTACTCCCTCTTTCATATATTATCAATTATATTTATAAAAGATTATCAAATTTTTATGATTATTAATAATTCATATCTTTGTAAAATTTCAACATAATAAAATTTTAAATATGCTATTGCCATTCCTAATCCAGAATTTCCTTTTTCTTTATTAGTATTAAAATGCATAATCTCTTCTTTTAAGCATTTGTTCGTTATTACTTGTAAAATAAAATACAAGTTAAACTTGTATTTTATGGTGCCTTAGCGAAGGACGTATTCGAAAAACGCCACGCATAGAAGCACCTTATTATCCGTTTCAAAATTAGTTATAGCAATAGTTTCAAGGACATGTATACCCACATTGGCATTTTTTTGTCTATTACTATGTTTTTAATTTAACATAACTTTTTATAAATTGCAACTATATACTTTATAATTTTAATAAATATTTTTATCTATTAATAATAAATTCAATTTCATTTTGAGTAAGGGAACTTGAATATAATAATTCATTATGCTCTTTTAAATAATTTTCAACTTTCTTTTTTATTTTTTCTGAAACTTCTCTTGGATTTATAATAAAGCTTTTAAATTTATTATTTGAATCCATTTTTAACAGTACATATCTATTAAAGGTGAATCCATTTCTTAAAAATAAATCTACCAATACAGTTTTATTTTTACTAGATACCTTTTCCATTATTTCATCTTGTAAAAAATATAAATCTTCAGTGGTATTTAAAAATACCACTTTTTCATTAATATCTTCTTCAAATTCAAATATCTCATATTCTCCCATTTTAATCTCCTCATTTATTAAAAAAAACATCATATGAACTTTCAATTTTGTTTAATATTTCATCTGCTAAATTTCTTGCTTCACTTATTTTTTCAATTATTCTCATTTGAGATGGATCAACTGTACTATGTAAATAAACATTTCTTTTATCACTATAAATTGAATACAGTCTGTTTAAAGCATCTTTTTCATCTTGTGTCAAATTATTATCCAAATCTATTTCACTTTTATTTCCTTTATCCTTATAGAACATAGAAAAACTTTGCTTCTTTTTAATTTTATAATTAAATTCTTTACTTAAAACTTTCTTTAAATATCCCTCTAGAGCTTTAAAAATTCCCGTAATATGCCCAGTATAATCTTCACTATAATCATTTTGCTCCAACAAAGTCATTGATCCTGAGATTGATTTCAATATAGCTTCATCTAAATAGGTATATGAATTTTTCAATATATTTTTCATTTTCTCTCTAATCTTATCAGTTGGCATATTAACATTTGCTAGTGCTTTATTTATATCTATTATTTCATCAATAGATATATCCGTTATTTCTGTTAAGATATTAACAATTATTCCAAAAGTTACTAACGGTTTAGCTTGAATCATTGCTTTGTTTTTATTTTCATAATAGGTAAATGTTACTATATCTCCATTATATCCTTTAAATCTAATTATATTTTCATTTCTTGTATATGTTATTAAACCATAATATTCATCATCAATCTTATTTAGTAAATAATCTAGCATACTCCTACTAAATTGAAAAACACTTTGTGTTCCACTGATATTCGCATTCTGAGTGTTTTTGGTAATAAATTCTATTAACTTATTTGCATAATTTGGATTTTTTGTAGGAATCACTTTTACACTACTTTTTTTAATCCATATATCTATCCTACACTCTTGGTTATTTATAAAAAATTTACACACCCTTTTGTTTCCCTTTAATTCAGAATAAGAGTATAAGTTAAAAGTATTATTTTCCTTTTTATATGATTCGATAAGTGATTTTATATCTTTTTCATTGATACATATTTCTGCCATTTTTATTCCCCCTAATTACTATATTTATAGCTCGTTTTCCTTTAGATGCTTCAATAATTTCAAATTCGACTATTTTATTTAATCTTAAAAATTTATCATTCCTTATATCATTTAATTTAAAATATATATTTTCTTTAAATTCATGTGAATTTATAAAGCCAAAATTTCTATCTAAATTACATATTTTACCTATGTGAATTTTTTTAGTTCCTTCAATACTTTGAATATGCTTCGAAGCTATTTCTTGTAGTAACTTGACATTAGGTTTATTTTTCACATTCAAATTATAATTTTTTATTGCAAATTCCAATTCTTCTGTTAATTTCCATCCTTCTCTATTTCTATAATAAGCACTTGCTTCATAATAGATTTTGGCATTAACTAAATTTCCTTTATATTCCCACAAAAGTGCTATATCTTGCAAAAGTCTATTCATCATTTCATATTTAAAATTACAACTTAATGCTTTGTTTGCATATAGCAAGGCTTCTTCCATTTTTCCATATCTCCAATACATCGATGATATTTTATGATACATAAACCAATGATTTTCTTCTAAAGCTAGATTTTTATATTCTCTGATTTCACATTCCAAGTTATTATCATTAGCTTCCATGCATTTACTAAAATACAATCTTGCTTTAATCCATACATCATTTCTATAATGAAATCTTTCAATGCTTTTTAGTGCTTCTTCGCATATATTTATACATTCCTCATATCTATGTAATTTTTCTAATGCTTTTGTTTTGTATTGATAAAAGAATTCTTTTTTTGAAGCTTTTTCTCTTTCTTTTCCTTTAACATCTTGAAATTTAAACACTTCTTCTGGTAATTCGTTCGGATTTAGACAATTAAGCCACTTTAATATCTCCTTATAGTTAATTTTGGCACTTTTCATATAAACTCTAATCACTTTAAAGATTGTTAATACATATGGATTATAATGTTCTTGTTCTTTAGGTAATTGCATTATATTGTCTTTTATAAAATTTGCTTCTTTTATAAATTCATTAAAATCACTATCTTCATCTTTTACAAAATCTTTAATATAAACTTCATAAATACACCAACATAATAAATTTTTAATGTATGTATTATTAATAATACTTTTGTTCTTATAACACTCTCTACAAATATTTATAAATACTATTTGCTTGTTATTAGATCGAAGTACATTTCCATATTCATATAATAAATATACATCTTTCTTGCTAGAATTTGTCCATAATTGTTCTAATATTTCCTCTGCTTTAATTGTATTTCCAGCACCAACAAATTCTTTTGCTTTTTCTCTAGTGATATCTATTTTATCCATTTCTATCTCGGTCATAATTACTCCTTCATACTACAACCATATGTAATAATATTTATATATGAAATTTGCCACCAGTGGCAAATTTCAAAATACCAATCATTTTCTTATTCATTTTCTTCATTTGGTAACCTATTTATATACAAATTCAATTCTTCTTCAGTAGGTAATTTTTCCATTATTTCTTTAGGAATTGCATTCTTTACTTTATATGAAGCTACTCCTATTGGAGCATTGACATTTTTTAATGACCATTCTACAGTTAATTTGTCTTTATCTTCACAAAGCAATAATCCTATTGTGTCATTATCAGTTTCTTTCTTCAATGTTTCGTCAACGGCTGTTACATAAAATCCTAGTTGTCCAATAAACTCTGGCTTAAATTCAGTATTTTTCAATTCGACAACTATAAAACATCTTAAATCTAAATGATAAAATAATAAATCTATATAATAGTCATTATTGTTTGTTGAAACTTTATATTGATTTCCAACAAAGCTAAAACCTTTTCCTAATTCAAGTAATACATTTTTTATTCTTTCTATCATAGCATTTTCAATGTCTCTTTCTGTTGCCTTTTTACTTATATTAGCCAATTCAAAAATATAAGGGTCTTTTATCATATCTCTAGCAAATTCACTTTGTGCAATAGGTAGTTTATTATCAAAGTTTGTTAACTTGTCAGGAATAGCTTGTCTTTCATATAATTCTAAATCAATTTGATGACTTAACACAGTTTTAGACCAACCATTTTCTAAAACTTGTTTAGCATACCAGAGTCTTTTATCTAACTCTTTAGTTTTATCAACTAATATACAATTTTGAGACCACGAAATCATTTCTAATTCCTTTGGAAATTCATCTAAATCTTTATATGATTCATAAACTTTTCTCATTCTTGCTAAATTACGAGGAGAAAATCCTGTTTCTCCAGGAAAATCTAATTTTAATGCTATTGATAATTTGTTTATAAAATTATTACCATATTTAGCATTATCACTAATAATTTTTCCCAATCTCAAATAAAAATCTATGACCTCTTTATTAGCTTTAGCTATGATGTTAAATCTAGTCTCTAATATATCTTGTTCAATAGCTTTCACAATTTTTATAAAATCATCATCTAATAACTTAATTTCATTTGACATATTTTTTACTTGCCTCACTTTCAATTTTCATACCATTTTAGTTTTTCTATGTATATTTTTTAACTGCTATTTTCTAAATCATAATCTTTTTAATATTCTTCGAAGCTTTCCTCTGCTTTTCTAAAATCAATCATCTCGTTTTAGTTATTTCCATAAATTGATATATTATAATACTTCTATTACATCTAAAGGATATAATTTATTTTCTTCAAGCATTTTTAATGTACTTTTTATTAATTTCTCATCTCTTAAGTTTTCACTTGTCATATTTTTTAACTCTTCTTTTAAAATCCATTTTACATCTAAAATTTCTTCTTTGTTAAAAGATATATTCTCTTCTAATAATTCTGTTGTAAAAGTTATTAATAAAAATTTAACATTTTCCAATTCTTTATTTATTATTGGAAGTACATTTTTCAATCTAACTTTACATCCTGTTTCTTCAAATATTTCTCTAATAGCTCCTTCGAATATTGTTTCTCCATCTTCTAAATGTCCTGCAGGCACATTCCATTTTCCATAACATTTCTTTTTTGCCTCTTTTACCATTAATATTTTATTGTCTTTTTCAATGATTCCTCCTACAATAATTTCCATTGCAATTTTCCTCCTTAAATTTTATCCACATCTATTCCTAATTTTTTAAAATTTTCGTTAATTTTAGTCATATCTCTATACATACCTTGTTTTAACTCAAATCTATAGTTTTCTTTTTCAATATTCAAATTTTCATCTTCCAATTCCATGTCAATATCATAAGGCACTTTTATAAACTGAAAAGAAATATCGGACGAATATTCTCTACTTCCGTATTCTCCTTCAATTATTAGATAATTACTTTTCGTAGTTTCTAACACGTCGCTATCTTTATTTTTATTCCTTATAACATCGAAAGAATTTCCTACACTTCCTACATTTATTATAGTTTTATTGTATATTCTGTCCATATATGGATGATGAATATGACCATATATTACAACATCTGCAATATCTTGAGATAGTGTTTTTTCACTTGGTAAAAACATTTGATATTTTGTTTCAATACTATCAACATTTAATATTGCTTTATTATTAACAGTAGGTGTTGCATGAAATAATCTTATTAAACTACCACTCATATATAGTTCATAGCAAAACGGTAAATTTAATAAATATTCTCTATCCTCTTTATCTATTAATGATTGATTCCATTTTATTCTTTTTTTCTCTTGCTCATTCATTTCCTCAATATTCTTATGCTCTGTTGAAAAATGGACATCACAGTTCCCTTGTAATACTATTTCGCAGTTTGTTCTTATTAATGATATACATTCTTTAGGATGTACTCCTTTTGCTATTATATCTCCTAAACATATGATTTTATCTACTTTTCTTTTTTCTATATCGTTTAGAGTTGCTTTTAATGCTTCTAAATTCCCATGTATATCTGAAATAACTGCTATTTTCATTTTTTTATGACCTCCATTCTATTTTATTTTTAATTATTATTTTTTTCTAATTTATAGTCTATTTCTAAAATATTCTCTTGTTCATCTACTTTTATATGTAAGTTAAAATTGCGATTATCATCTATTAATCCTTTTATAAGAAATTTATCTAATAATATTATATTCGACAATATTTTTTCTTTTTTCAATAATTCATCTATATCTATCCACTCTGACGTATTTTCCTCAAACTCCTGTGGTTCTCCTTCATATTCCTTAGAGATAAATGTGTCAAATATAAACATTCTATTTGGATATTCTATTATCATAATTCCTTTATATTTTAAATTTTGTATTTCTATTCCTGTTTCTTCTTTCATTTCTCTTATTGCTGTTTGTTTTGGGCTTTCTCCTTCCTCAATTTTGCCTCCAGGTATATCGTAATATCCTTCTTTTTTATTACCTTTTTTATATTTTGTTACTACTACTTCATTGTCTTTTATTAAATAGCATCGTACTGCCTTTCTTATTGGCTTGTCCATAATATTTCTCTCCAATCCTATATATATTCTGAATCCCTTATATCTTTAATTATATCAATTCTTCTTTTACATCTAACCAATTGTTTACTCTTACTATTCCTTTAGCTTTAAGTTCGTTATCAGTTAATTTTTTATTTCTAAATTCTGTAAATAATAACTTTTTATCACAATTTTCTAAATTTGATACTCTATCATCAATTCCTATGTCATATTTTATTTTTGTTTTGTCTGTCATAAATATAAAATTATTTGTATCAATAAAAGGAAGCCAATAATGTAAATACTCAAATTTATTTTTTAAATTAGTAGCTGCATCAATTACATCTTCTTTCCAAATATAAGTTGTAGCAATATAAACATCATATTTTTCATTTAATTCTTTGATTACTTCTATACAATTAGGTAATGGCTCAATATAGTCTCCATTATTATTTTTATATAAATTTTTATATTTATATATTGTCTTAAATTCTTCCTCTTTTCCTTTTATTAAATCTTGTCTATATTGACTATGTAGTTTGTCAAAATCTACTTTTCCTAAAAATTCTATTAAATAATTTGAGAAATTCCCTACTACAATAACTTCATCCATATCAATCATAATAGTTTTTTTATCCATTCTTATTTTCCTCCGTTTTAAAACTTGCTATAAAAACGTCGCAAATTTCGTATTTTCCTTATTTATATCATAAAATCCGTATAAAAACAATTATTTCCAGAAATTAATATAAAAGAGATTGCCACTTTTATATATAACAACCTCTTTGTATTATTATCTGTTTAAATTCCTATCCTTTTTCTCTGTTTTGGTAATATCTTCTTGAGTTCTCTTCATTTGTGTTTCAATTTTTATAACTTCTTTAACTTTTGGTGTATCTTCTAAAATATAATTTGCTATTTTTAGATTTTTTCTATATTTATCTAGCATAGTAGTACATTCATCTCGCTTTGTTTTGTATTCTTTTATTAGAATATCATCTGTACAATTTCTTAGCTTATTTCTATATTTTTGTCTTAAATTGATAACACTTTCTATATCTTTTTCAGTTTGTGAAATATAGTTTTTTACATCATCAAATGTTTTTAATTTTCCTGTCACAATAAGTCTAATTTCATTAGTATATCGTTGCATTTTTCTGACTTCTTGTTTCATTTCTGGAGATAGTGGTTTGTAATTTTCTCGTTTTGGTATTAAGCCTAATAAATGAAATAGTAATATAAAAAGTACATCAATTCCACTCATTTTACTAATATCTTTTAAATTTCCTTTATATTTATAAACTTTATATTTTGTATAATTCTTTTTTGGTTTTATCAATTTATAATATTCATCTTGCACATAATATGGATTTTGAAAAACTCTTTCTGCAATATTTTTCGGCAAATACTTTTCTCCTAACTGATACATTCTTACTGCTTTTTTATCATT
>CALWZZ010000011.1 GCA_944386145.1 uncultured Clostridia bacterium
TCCGATCTTTTTTTAAAATTTTCTTTGGTTTTTTTATTGACTTTACTATATTTTATTGTTAAACTTAAAAAGTAAAAATCTTTCTTAGAGTATTGAACTCTTAGAAAGATTTTTTCTTTTATTAATCAAAAATAATTGAAATTAAGACAAATTTTTATCTTTTGAAGTTTAATTTTACTTATACCTTATTTATTGTATAGGAAAAATCATCTTTTATCTTGACCCTATGTGGATTTTTCCGTATACAACAAGGTTAGGCTTCTTATATTCGTGCAATAATCGCAAAGCGATTTTGCACATGTGTGCATAGAAATCTTTGATTTCGTTATGCACGCCTTTCTTATAGAAAGCATGCCATTCATGATAGTAACTGATTAGACAAATTTCGACAAAAATGAGACAGATTACTACCTGTCCCCCATTGTCTCAATTTTTTTCAATTCTTCGTTTCTTTTGGTTTTGTGTGTTGTTGTTTTGATTAATGGTTCATCTGTTAATATCATATGTACCATATATTTATATTTTGGCAAAGTTTTATTAATTTCTTTTATTTTGTCCCAAATTATTTTATATAATTCTTCTTGTGATATGTCTCCATATTTTTCTTTTACGATTTCTTTGTTATAAACTACCTCAACAGCTACTTTGATTTTGCTTTTGTCTTCTTTGTCTGGCATTCCAAATACAAATGATTCTTCTATTTCTTCATTTCGATTGATTAAGGTTTCTAGTTCTTCTGGAAATACTTTTTTCCCATTTTTTAAGACAATCATGTCTTTTTTTCTTCCTGTGATGAATAGGTAACCGTCTTTGTCTACATATCCTAAATCTCCTGTATGGAACCAGCCATCTTGCATGACTTCTTTTGTTGCTTCTTCATTTTCATAATATCCCAACATGACATTTGGTCCTTTTACAGTAATTTCTCCTATTCCGTTTTCGTCTTTGTCTACAATTTTGACTTCTGTGTGTTTCATTGGAATTCCGACTGAGCCATATTTTGCATATTTATCATTTTCTGCTGCTATTACTGGTGATGTTTCTGTTAACCCATATCCTTGTACCATATGAATTCCAAATTCATTGAATTTTCTTTCTGTTCTACTATCAAATGGTGCACCTCCTGCGACAACAAATCGCATTTTACCACCTAGTCCATCAATAATTTGTTTAAATAGTTTTCTTCTGATATCAATATGGAATTTCAATAAAAAATTGCTGATTTTTGTTGCTACTTTTATTAGTTTTGTTTTTCCTTGCTTTTCAATTTCTTTTTCAATATTAGCATACATTTTGTCAACTAATAAAGGTACACCAATAAAGACTGATACTTGATATTCTTGTAAGTTTTGTTTGATATATCGTAATCCATCTGGAAATACGGTTTTGACGCCACATGCTAACATGACTACCATTGCTGTTGAACCAAATATATGATGATATGGTAAAAAGGCAATATTGACATCTGTTGGCAAAAAGGTTTCTACAATTTGCATGTCATATACATTTGTTGCAATTCCATATTGTGATAACATAACAGCTTTTGATTTAGAGGTTGTTCCAGATGTAAATAATAAGATACTCATGCTTTTTTCGTCCACTTCGTGATTTACAAACTCTTGCTTTCCTCTTTCTAATAGTTCTTTTCCTGTTTTAAGTAATTGCTCAATATTTTCAAAACCTTCTATATTGCTCATACAAATATATTCTTGGATATTGGTTTTTTGATTTTCTTTAACGACTTGTATTTTATCTAATAATTTTTCATCAAAGATAATGGCATCTACTTTGCTTCTGATTAGTGATTCTTCTAGTTCATTTTCTTGTAAGTCTTTGTCTAATGGAACAGAAACTATGCCACCTAACAAACAAGCTAGATGAGATATTGCCCAGTGATATTGATTTTTTCCAATAATGGCAATTCGTTTTCCTTGTAATCCTTTTTCATATAACGCTGTTCCAAGTGCATTTATATCTTCTAATAATTGTGTATAAGTAATATTTTTGTATTCTATTTTATCTTCTTTCTTCTCTTTAATGGTAAAGGCTATATTTTCTGGATATAGCTTTACAGAATTATATATAATCTCTTTAATATTATCAAATTTTGGAACTTCTCTTAATTGATTTTTCATAACCCAAACCCTCCAATCTGGTTCTCTAAACTAGATTATCACACATGGATAACTTTGTCAATATTGACTATCTGTCTCAATCATGATAATATGTATATAAATAATAAAAGGAATGAGATTAAATATGAGTAAAGAAACCATTAAATTACATATTCCTAGATGGAAAGAATTACCTAATGTTGATTTATATCTAGACCAAGTAGTTACATTGGTAAACGAAACATTATCCTCTTTCTTGTCTAATTCAAGTCCTGATGAAGATACACCTATCTTAACCAAAAATATGATTAACAATTATGTCAAAAATAAAATTGTAGAACCACCTATAAAGAAAAAGTATAATAAAAATCACTTGGCTAAATTTTTTGTCATTTGTGTTTTAAAAGAAGTGTATAAAATCAATGATATAAAAATATTGATTGGTTTAGCTTTAGATAGTGCACCAATTGAAATTGCATATGACAATTGTTGTAAACTGTTTGAAAAAGCATTAGCTTGTGTGTTTGAAAAAACCGATTTCATCGATAATTATTCTACAACTGACCGTAAATATCTGTTAAAGTCTGTTTTGCTTTCTTGTGCATATGCAATTTATACAAAAAAAGAAATAAGTGAAAACTAATTCATTTATTTCTTTTTATATCTCTTCTATTACCCTAGCTTATCTCCATTTTCTGCCTTTTTATCTGGTGTAATTAATATCACACCATCTTTACTATATGTTCCTAGGACAAGTACTTCTGATATAAAATCCGCAATCTGCTTTGAAGGAAAGTTAACCACAGCCAATATTTGCTTTCCTATTAAATCTTCTTTTGTATATAAACTTGTAATTTGCGCAGAAGATTTTTTGATTCCGATTTCTTCTCCAAAATCAATTTCTAATTTATACGCTGGTTTTTTTGCGTTTTTAAATTCTTCTGCTTTTAGAATTGTTCCAACTCTAATATCTAACTTCATAAAATCCTCAAAAGTTGCCATTTTACTTACTCTCCTTATATTTCATTTCTTTATTTAAAATATTCTTTATAATTTCTATCATTTCTTGATTATTTTTATATTCATAAAATTGACTTGTTTTTTTCTCCTAAATCTTTTAAATAATTTTTTCTTTCAAAAGTATAAACTGGAACCAACTCTCTTTTATGTTTTGACGCATTGTATCTTTTCAAAATTTCTTTCTTTGCATCCTCTTCTGTCTCTCCTGTTTCTATTATTTCTGCAATTTGACTATATCGAATTCCCATTTTTTCTTCATCTGTTTTTCCACCTAATCCATCATTTGGTGCTTTTTTTAATATTTTCTCTGGAACCCCTAAATATTTTCCAATTGCCAATACTTCATCAACTGTAAAGTTTCCAATTGGATTAAAATCTGAACTATTGTCTCCCCATTTAGTTGTATATCCTACCATGGCTTCACAAAGATTTCCTGTTCCAATTACTAGATAATCTAAACTTTGTGCAATTCCATATAAGGTGGTCATTCTTAATCTTGGTTTTATGTTGATTGTTGCTTCATTTGATAATGCTTTGATTAGAAAAGCCTTTTCTTCTAATGATTCTTGTCCTATTGAAATATGTATTGCCTTTTCTAATTCATTATATGTATCTGTTAAATCTACCTTTAAAAAATTTACCCCAAAAGTATCTGCAACCAATTTGGCATCATCAAAATCATTAGAAATAGAATGACAAGGCATAGATACAGCCACTACATTTTCTTTTCCTAATGCCTTTGTTGCCATTGCAATTACAGTTGCCGAATCTTTTCCTCCGCTATTTCCAACAACAACACCTTTTGCTCCAGTTTGTTTTACATATTCTTTAATCCAAGCAATTGCACCTTCTGCCTGTTTAATCAATTCTTCTTTTTCTAACATTGTTCTATCTCCTTTATCTTTATTTCTATCTAATTTATATAATTTTTTATATTTTTTAAAAGTATTTTTCAAAAATATATACCTTAAGCATATATGTATTTAGCTATTAACATAAAAATGTCTCAAAAAGAAACGTCCCAATGAGACATTATCTATACAGATGCTTTTTTTCTATGTAGGATATAACTTCGTCAGGCGTTAAATATCGTATACTTTTCCTATTTTTTATCTTTTCTCTTACAAATGTTGAACTTAAGTTGCTTTTTATGGTATCTTTTGCTTTTATAAATGCCTGTCTATGATTTCTTAAAAATGCATTATTTTGTATAATTTCTTCCATATTGTCTTTATCTCTTTCTAAGATATAGATTTTGAAATTCCTTGTTAATTCCTCTGCTTTATTCCATGTATCTATTGTTTTTAAGTTGTCACTTCCTGTTAAGAAGGCCACTTCATAATCTTTGTATTCTTCTTGCAATTTATATAATGTTTCTACTGTGTATAGTTGTCTTACACTATCGATTTCCACTCTAGATACTTCAAATTTTTCATTTTTGTCACAGACTGCTTTTAGCATTTGATAACGGTGTTCATTTTCAATTAAATCCATTTTTTCGTATTGGCTATTTACAGGAACAAATACAATTTTTTCTATTTCTGGATATTCTGCTACCATTTGTTCTGCAAGTGAAAAATGTGAGTTTAATGGTGGATTAAAACAACCACCAAAGACAATGATTTGTTTTTTATTATCTTCCTTTTTCATATTATTCTCCATTAATCTTCCCCTAAATATTTATATGTATTTTTCTATAGTTTTTTATTACATATTCTTGTACAATATATCACATCTTTAAAAGTTGCACAATTGTTTTTATTAAAAAAATGAACTCTAAGGAAATCCCTAAAGTTCACATACCAATTCATTCATTAATGTTTTTACTGAAACAATTTCTTTTACTCTTTCTACATTACTTCCGCAAAACACCAAACCTTCTTTTAAGTTACCCTTTACTGCATTAATTAATGCTTTTGTAATACAATATGGGGTATTTGCCACATTACAAGTTTTTATACATTGATAACATTTATCAATCTTACATGGTTCTTTTTCTGTTCTTTTTATAAATGTATTATATATTGCTCTTCCTGGCATTCCTACTGGGCTTTTTATAATTTTGATATCTTCTTTTTTAGCTTGTACATATGCTTTTTTAAATTCTTCTGATGCATCACATTCATTTGTAGCAACAAATCTAGTTGCCATTTGCACACCATCAGCACCTAAGTCTAAGAATTTTTTGATATCTTTACTATCCCATATTCCGCCAGCACTGATGACTGGTATTTCCTTTCCAGTTTCTTTCTCTACCTCTTTAATATAGTTTACAATTTCTACCGTGATATCTTCTAATTTAGGCTTATGTTCTTCGTCTAACTCTTCCCTTTTAAATCCTAAGTGTCCACCTGCTTCTGGTCCTTCTATCACAATCATGTCTGGAACATAATCATATTTATTCATCCAGTGTTTTACGATTAATTTACAACATCTTAGTGAAGAGACAATTGGGGCAATTTTGGTTGCTGTCTTTTTTACATACTCTGGTAAATCTTTTGGAATTCCCGCTCCTGATATGATTAAATCTATTTTTTGTTTTACACATTCTTTTACAATACTAGCATATTCTTTCATAGCCACCATGATATTGACACCTAATATTTTGTCTTCTCCTGCAATTTCTCTTGCTTTTTTGATTTCTTTCCCGATAGCTCTTAGATTTGCTTCCTTCGGATTTGTTTTAAAATCTGGTTCTTGATATCCAATATCTGCTGTGGAAATAATGCCAATTCCACCTTCTTTGCTTACTGCTCCTGCTAATTTGTGTAATGAAACACCAACACCCATTCCGCCTTGTATAATAGGATATTTGGATATCTTATTTCCTATTTTTATTCCTCTCATAAAATTCCTCCTCATCAGTTTATAAAATCAAGTCAAATTATTGCTTTGAACTCTATCTATATACTTTATACCTTTTATAAACTGAGAGCAATGTTTTTTTATGAATTCACAAAAAATTTACAGATTATTAAATCAAAATCATAAATTCTATTTCAAATTTTCTTTAAAGAATTCTTCAATTTTATCAAAAGGAATAATATCTACTTTATCATATAAATCTGTATGAACTGCATTTGGAATAATCATTAGTTCTTTATTATCTATATATTTGCTGTTTTCAGTCATATGCTTAAATGCGTCTTTACTAAAATAGCAAGAATGTGCTTTTTCTCCATGTATCATTAAAACTGCATTTCGAATTTCATTACTATATTGTAAAATTGGCATATTGATAAATGATAATGAAGATGTCATGTTCCATCCATCATTTGAATTTAATGACCTTTTATGATATCCACGTTCTGTTTTATAATAATCATAATAGTCTTTTACATAAAAAGGTGCGTCTTCTGGAAGTGGGTCTACCACACCACCTGCTCTTTTATATGTTCCATTTTTATAGTCTTCTATTCTTTGAGCATTCAAACTTTTCTTTAATTCATAACGTGCATTTTCGTCCATACTATCAAAATATCCATTTGCATTCACACGGCTCATATCATACATGGTAGATGTAACTGTTGCTTTAATTCTTGTATCCATTGCAGCTACATTTAAAGCCATTCCACCCCAGCCACAGATTCCAATAATTCCGATTTTTTCTGGGTCAACATTTTCTTGTACTGATAAAAAGTCTACTGCTGATGAAAAATCTTCTGTATTAATATCTGGAGACGCTACATAACGAACTGTTCCTCCACTTTCCCCTGTAAAAGATGGGTCAAATGCGATTGTTAGAAATCCCCTTTCTGCCATCGTTTGAGCATACAAACCTGATGCTTGCTCTTTTACTGCTCCAAAAGGTCCACATACAGCAATTGCTGGTAATTTTCCCTGTACTTTTTTTGGTTCATATAAGTCTGCTGCTAATGTAATTCCATAACGATTATGAAATGTTACCTTTCTGTGATTTACCTTTTCACTTTTAGGGAATGTTTTATCCCATTCTTGTGTTAAATTTAATGTTTCTTCCATAATATTTTCCTTCCTTTCATTTTTTTAATTTTACTATATTATTAATTATTTTAAAGTTACAATTCACAGTTTATAGATGAGTATTAATAAGAATGTTGATATATAAATATTTTTGAAAATTCGAATGTGACCAGAATAGTTTTACAAATTCTTAAGATAAAGCCATAAAGGGTCCTGTTTTCGGGTATTGTTGTGGCTTTATCTTTAGAATTTGTTGAACGGGAATGGAGGGTAGCCGAGAATTTTCAAAAAATATTTATATATCAACATTCTATAAAATAATTTTTTAAACTGTGAATTGTAACATTTTAAACAACACTACTCATTTTTATTTCTTATCACTACTTTTCCCTTAACTTCCATGATAGAATCTTCATTTATAATTTCTCCCACAGAATCCACAATGATGTTTCCTGATTTTGGATTTTTTATAGATACAACATTACCTTTTATATCTGCTTCTACTTCTGAATATTCAAATGCTAAGTCTGTATCTTCCATACAAATATCATTACATTTCCATCCAAATTCTGGAGAATCAATATTTGAATTTTTTATTTCTGTATGATTACATTCTCTTAATAATTTAATTCCTTTTAAATCACAATTCTCTATTAATCCATCATCAGAATACCATATTGGTGCACGTGTCTTTTCATCAAATGTAGAATGGATTAATTCATATTTTTTAGCATGCCACAATGGATATCTTAAAGAAAATGCGCAGTCTTTTACAGATATATTTCTTGTTTCTTTCAATACAGATTCTCCATCTTGCTTGCCCGCAAATGTACAGTTTATCACTTCTGTATCTTTTAAATTATACAAAGCTCTTTCTTCATCAAATGTTTTATTTTCTATTACATTTTTGTATTCCATTTTTTACCTTTTCCTTTCTTAATCAACAAATTTTGGTTAAAAAATACTCAAATTTGATGTCAATTTAAAATTACTTTACTATTCTAAACCAATTATTCTGCAATTTCAAATGTTATTGTGACATTTCCACTACCTAACTCAGAAACAAAACCATCTACATCATCTGCTTTACCTAAATCTGTATAACTATATGATGTAGCAAAACTGTCATAAAATACGACTAAGCAATTATTTCCAAATAATTTTATATCGCCTGCATGAATTCTTCCTGGTGCATTGCTATTAGTTGTTAAATTAGAATTCAAATAATTATATTTTTCATTTGCATGTAAATCACTCATATGTAATGTCATTGGAAACATTGAAATAAGCTCTTTTACTGTTTCATTATTATTTAAAGTCGCAGTAAATGTTTTATTATTTATAATTAGATTGATTTTAATTTCTTCTTTTTGATTATCCATAGTCTCACTTCCTTCCTCTATAGTTTCTTCAGAATTAGCTATACTATTTTCCGAATTGTTTTCTTCTATGCTGTCTGAGCTTTCTGAATTTTGACTATCCTTTACAAGTATATTATCTGTATGACTTGTATTTATATTATTTTGAGTATTTGTTTCATTAAAATTTTCATTCTGATTAGAATAAGCTATATTCCATCCTATTATTGCCAATAGTAAGATAATCATAAAAATACATATAATGATTATAATGGTATTCATTTTCCATTTTCTTCTTTTCATTTGTTTCTCCTTATAAATTTGCTTTTTTTAAATTCGCAATTAGATAATCTAATATGTCAATTTCTTTTTGTTGTTTATGTATATTGTCTAATAATGTATTTCTATATTTTCTGAGCAAGATAAAAATTTGGTCAAATTGTTTTTTATCTAACAAATCGACAAATTTATCTATGATTTTTTGATTGCAACCTGCATCCTGCAAATTTTGAATCAATGCATCTTTTTTATTTTGATTTCCATTCATCATATTCATATCCTTTCTTATCATTCAGATTCTTATTTTCATATAACAATTGTGAAACAAAATGACACATTTAGCAATGTCATTTTCTTATTTCATATTAATTATACTCGATCATTTTAAAAATAGCCAATACTTATTTTGCATGGTCTATCATAGTTGACAGGAATGATAAAAAAAATTATAATTATTATGAACTTTAGGTAACACACTTCAAAGTTCCCTGGAAGTTAGATATTTAAAATATATCTATATAAAGATAAATCTTATAGGAGGTATCTGTTGTGGAATTAAGAGTTTTACGATATTTTTTAGAGGTTGCTAGAGAAGAAAATATTACAGCAGCTGCTGAATCTTTGCATATAACTCAACCTACACTTTCTAAACAATTAATGGAATTGGAAGATGAAATTGGAAAAAAATTATTTATCAGAGGTAAAAGACGAATCACTTTAACAGAAGATGGCATTCTTCTTCGTAAAAGAGCTAGCGAAATTATTGAATTAGTCGAAAAAACAGAATCTGAATTAAAAAAATCTGATGAAATTATCGTTGGAGATGTCTATATTGGTGCTGCTGAAACAGATGCTATGAAAGATATTGCCAAAATATGTACAAATTTACAAAAAAAATATCCTCATATCCATTATCATTTATTTAGTGGAAATAGTGAGGATGTTATAGAGAAATTAGATAAAGGACTTATCGATTTTGGTATCCTTTTTGAACCTTCTGATATTAAAAAATACAATTATATTAAGTTACCTGCCTATAATACTTGGGGACTTTTAATGAGAAAAGATAGTCCATTAGCACCACTTACTAATATAACACCTGATACACTTTTAAATGTTCCTTTAATTTGTTCTAAGCAAGCTCTTGATAATAATGAACTTGCTGGCTGGTTTGGTCACAATATAGAAAAGTTAAATATTGTTGCAACATATAATTTGATTTACAATGCTTCTTTTTTTGTGGAAGAAGGTTTTGGCAGTGCTTTAACTCTTGATAAATTAGTTAGTATAACAGAAGATAATAACTTATGCTTTAAACCTCTTACCCCTAATTTAAAAACAAACTTGGTTATGGTCTGGAAAAAATATCAAGTATTTTCTAAAGCTTCTGAAACATTTTTAAATGAATTGCAAAAAAAATTACAAGATAAACAGCATATATAAACACATAAAAGTCATTAAATGAAGTGCCCCCCTCCTTATTAAACTTTTTGTCCAATGAATTGGATTCACTTCATTTAATAACTTTTATATCATTTTACTTAATCTTATATATACTTGATTAGTTAATACACAATCATTTAATGCTCTATGTTCATTTCTTTTCGTTAAATGAAAATAGGTAATTAAATCATCTAATTTATGATGCATTAAATTTGGAAGCACTTTTCTTGCAATTCTTAAAGTATCAACATAGTCATTTGATAAATAAGTATCTATATGTTCTTCCATATTATCATAAAGAAAATTAATATCAAAATTAACATTATGCCCAACAATGATGTCATTTCCTAAAAATGTTTTAAAGTTTTGTAAAACCTCTTCTAATTCTTTTCCTTCTTTCAACATCATTTCATTGGTAATTCCTGTTAAGTTTGTTGTAAAATATCCAAGTTCCTCACTCGTTCTAATAAGTTCAGAAAAATTGTCTACCTCTTCTTTATTTCTAACTTTAATGGCACTAATTTCAAGAATCTCACCATGAAAAGAATCTAAACTGGTTGTTTCTATGTCTACTACTGTATAATCTTCTACATCTTTTACTAAACTATGTCCTTTATATATTCTACAATTTTTGTTAAGATTTCTCATAATTCATTTCATTCCTTTCTCAAGATACAAATTAGGTCGAAAAAAATTAAAATGTCAACCTTTCATTTCTGATCTAATATCCATTTAATCCCTTTTGCCATTCTTAAATCTGGCTCGTAAAAATGATTTCCCTCATTTTCTTCATATATGGTTTTTATTCCTTGAGAATGATATATGTTTTCTATTTCTTTTGTATTTTCTTCTACTGTTGCTAAGACTTGATTTCTAACTTTACTTTCTTTATTTCCTAGTGAAAAATACATACTTTGAATTTTAGATTTCATTTTATTTTTCTTAATATATTCTACAAAATCAGGAAACCAAAAAGAACCTGAAGCAGATGCAACTTTCTTAAATATGTCTGTTTTATATGTAGCATATACAGCAAATAATCCACCTAATGAATAGCCAGCAATAGCATAATAGGCTATTATTTTTTGTAAATCCTTTTTTATGTAATTTTCTACCTTAGCTATAATTTCCTTGGTTAATTCCTCTATATATTCATCTGCTTTTCCTAAACAATCTTCATCATGCTTATTTAGTTTTGGAGCAAACCATGGTGTCATCTCATCATTCCAATCTAAATGAGAGATGGAAATTAGTATAAAATCAGGACAATGCAATTTTTCACACTTTTCAAAAACAGCTCTTCCTTCTTCCTCATTATATGCATGTAATATGACAACTGGTAATTCCTTTATATCTGTTTTCGGATATTGTATACTTACCTGTTTATGGTTGATGTTTAATTCTTTTATCATTTCTTATTTAACTCCTTACTCAATTTACTTGTAATACTTCTTGGTCCTCTAATAGCATTTACACCATACTTTTTTAATGTTTCAAATGAATATTCTTCTTTATCATATCGTTTTAATAATTTTAGTTTCATAATTTGTGTGATAGATAAATTTTCATCTTGATATGTATACGGTATATCTGTTTCTACAGCCATACATTTGAATAAAATAGCAGAATATGGTTGTGCTACATATAAATATACTGTATCTCCTTTTTGTATATGATTCGATTGTTTCCATGTAATGATATCTGTATTATCAAAAGCATGTACCACATCATAATATCTAGGATTTGCTGGAACAATCCATTCTCCTTTTACATTTGATGCTCCATAACTGATATCTACTAATTTCATAATTTTCTCGTCTGACAAGGTATCATCTAATATAATACTTACCCAGCTTTTTTTACTTAAATGATAAGCTGGATAAATCCCTTTTTGCTCTAGATATTTGGGTACCTCATCATCCAATTTTACATTTAATACTTCTACTTCTCCTTTTTCTTTAGAAATAATCTTACTCTTATCAATATTCATAATAATACCAAACCATTTCTGACTCCTTGCATTTCTAAAAACACCATCGTTTGGAAACTTTTCCCATAAAAATTCAGGTTCTACCTGATATGTTTCTTTTATCAACTTTGTTATTCGGTTTGATTGCTCATAAATAAAATAATCTTTTTCAAAGCAATGATTGGCTATGTCTTTCAAAATCTTTATATATTCTTCTTTTATAGTATTTACAAATTCTCCTATAGAATCTTCTACACGAAAATTGGTATATTCTTCTTCAATATCTAAATCATATACTTTTCCTTGTACCTTACCATTTAAATCTATATAAATATCTGCTCTAAATGTATCTTTCATAAATTTTTTGCTATAATAATATCCCTCTTTTTCTTTTATAAATCCATAAGGTACTAATTTTTCTTTATTTAATTTCATCCTTTTAAAGATTTTTTCTTCTATATTCAATACTAACACTTCCTTGAAAAATTATGATTTATAACCTTATATTAGCACAAATAAGAGCAACTCTCAATAGAGTTACTCTTATTTAATGTATCATCTATTCTATATCCTTTAATCAGTATTTAAAAAATTCATAACTAAATCAATTAATACTTCTTTCTCTTTTGGATTAGATTCGGCTATTAACAAAGTTAAGGCTGTTAAGGTATTATTGTCAATTGTTTGTTTTCCATCTTTATATAAAATCCCGTAAAAGTTTAAAAAATATATAAATAATGTGGCTGCTATTCTTTTATTTCCATCTGCAAAGACATGGTTTTTAACTGTTAGATATAAGAAATTGGCTGCTTTTTCTTCTATACTTTTATATATGTCTTGCCCTGAAAAACTTTGATATATATTTCCAATAATAGATTCTAGTCCTTTATCTCTTTCTACTGCAAATAATGTACTTTCTTCATTAAATCTAAGTTTATTTATAATATCAATACAATCACGATATTGGATTCTTCTTTCATCTATATTTCCTTTGATTTTCTTAAGTGTTCTATGGTCATAATCATCTAGCAAATCTAATGCTTTTGAATAGTCTCCAATGACTTTTAAAATTTCTTTTGCATCATTGTTTTCTAATCTGTCTTCCATACGATTTGCAATATCAATTAGTTTTATTGTTTTTTCTAGATATTCTAATCTTTTTTGATTTACGGCATATCCTTTTAGCATATAGTCTTTTAAAATTTTTGTTGCCCATTTTCTAAAAGTAACACCTTGTGTTGATTTTACTCGATAGCCAATAGAAATAATCATATCTAGATTATAATAATCTACCATATGGGTTTGTGTTTTTCCTTCTATAGCGCCATGTTTAGTGGTTGTTGCAAATTTTGCAATAACCTCTTCATTTTTTAATTCTTCTTGCAATGCATTCTTTATATGTCTTGAAATAACGGATTTATCTCTTTTAAATAATTCCGCCATCTGCTCCAAATTAAGCCACACTGTTTCATCTTTCAAGTTTACTTCTAATTTTACTCCTTGGTTTTCAAATAAAATGATTTCATTTTTCTTTTCTTCCATAAAACCACATCCTTTATAAAATTCAGTTTATCCAGATGTTTTACTTATAAGTTTTAGCAAACTGTTGTTTGTATTATATGATATATTTATGGCTTTGTCAATCATTTTATTAAAATTTATTTAATCTTATTGATAAGTTAAAATTCCTTGTATTTTTCAAGCACTTTTTTTGCATAAGAACATTCTGCAATAAGCTTTTTATTTTCTTTTTTGGCATTCTCCATAACACATTCTACTAATTTTCTTGCAATTCCTTGTCCTTGATAATGATTATCCACTTCCGTATGTGTTATATTCCAATACTCTTCTATTTCTAAAAAATCACATTCTCCTACTTGTGTTGTGCCATCAAGTGCTATTGCTCTATTTTTTTCTTTTTCAAATATAATTTCTTTATATGCTGCTTTCATAATCTGTTCTTCTGAAATTGGTCCTTGTCTTTGAATTTTTATATCTTTACTTGTACAGTCTATTATCGTACTTGCTTGTCCAAACACCACGTCTCCCTCAACTATTCCATCAAGTGTAGGACACATCTTTTCTATTTCTTCTAAGTTTTTACATGGATTTTCTCCACTTTTATTAGCACTTGTTAAAAATAGAGGACTTCCAACTTCTCTAATTAATGCTTCTAAAAATTCAGAAGGTGCCATTCTCACAGCCAATTCATTTGTTTCTCTTAAGCCCGCATTATTTATATATGAAAAAGCTTCAGGTCTTTTATTCAAAATGATGGTAATAGGACCTGGCATAAAAGCTTTCATTAACTTTTCGCTTCTTTCGTCCACTATTGCAATACTTTTAATTTGTTCTATATCACTACATACAACAGGAAAAGATTTATTAGAAGGACGATTTTTAATATTTACTAATCTATCATAAGCTTTACTTGAATTAATTCTTGCACATATTCCATATAAAGTGTCAGTAGGTACACTAACTACGCCATCTTCTTTAAGAACATTTGCAATCTCCTTTATGTCACTTTGCTTATATCTCTTCATTATATACACCTCTATTAAAAACATTATTTATTTAATCAAGTCTAAATTTGCTTGTCTTTTTATTTTATTCGTTGTAGTTTTGATTAATGGCTCTTCTGAAATGATAATTCCTCTTATCGCCTTATATTTTGGCATAACACTATTTACTTCTTTTATTTTTTCAGTTAGTACTCTATAAATGTCTTCTTCATTTTCTACTTTATATGCTTCTTTCATAATATCTTTATCAAATACAATTTTTACGTGTATTTTTATATTATCTTTATCATCTGTTTGTTGTTTTCCAAAAATAAAAGATTCTTTTACACCTTCTATTTTATTTACCAAGTTTTCCATTTCTTCTGGGTATATATTTTTTCCATTTTTTAAAACAATCACACTTTTCTTTCTTCCACAGATAAATATGTAACCATCTTCATCAATCTTTGCTAAATCTCCTGTATGGAACCAGCCATCTTCCATAACACTATTTGTTGCCTTTTTATCATTATAATATCCTAACATCACATTTGGGCCTTTTACAACAAGTTCACCAACACCATCCTCATCTGCTTCATCAATTCTTGCCTGAACATGTGGAATTGGTTTTCCAATAGAACCTACTCTATGATATTTGTTTGTTTCGATTCCAATGATTGGAGAAGTTTCTGTCAATCCATAGGCTTGACATAAATTTAATCCCCAATTTCTAAAAGTTTCAATTACTTCTTTATCTAATGCTGCAGCTCCAGTGATAAATAACTTAATACATCCTCCATACATATCATGAATTTCTTTAAACACTTCTTTTTTCTCTTGCACAGATTTATCTTTATATTCTTGCATTAATGTTTTCGTTTCTTCTACTTTTCCTTTTTTCTCAAGCATTTTCCATATATTTTTATACATCAATTCATATATAGCAGGAACAAATGCTGCATAGGTTATTTTATATTCATTTAAATTTTCTACAATATGCCTAATTCCGTCACAAAAAGCTCTTTCAGCTCCTACATATAATGAAACTAGCATACCAACTGTACATTCATATACATGATGTAATGGTAAAAATGATAATATTCTATCATTTGAATCTACATCTACAACAGACGCATAATCCATTACATTTGAAATTAAATTTTTGTGTGAAAGTGCCACTACTTTTGCTCTTGATGTTGTTCCAGAAGTAAACAGCATAATGCTCATTTCTTCTGGGTTAATTTTTGCATTGATATATTCTCTATTTCCGTTGTCTACTAGTTCTTTTCCTTTTTCTATTAATTCTTTTTCAGAATATATTCCTTCATCATGAATATCTATATCCATAGAAATTAAATGTTTTAACTTATTTTTCTCACTATATTTTATCTTCTTGATAATTTCTTCATACTTTTTAGAATAAAATATGGCTTCTACTTCTGATCTTTCTATTACCTCTTCTAATTCATTGGCTGGTAATGATTTATCCATTGGAACGACAATTCCTACACCACATACAGCTGATAAATAGGCAAGTTCCCATTCATATCGATTTTCTCCAATAACACCTATTCTTTTTCCCTTTAGACCTAAACTGATTAATGCTGTTCCTAAATAATTTATCATATCTCTTATTTCATTATGTGTATATATTTTATATTGCCCTTTTCCTATTTTTATTTTGTATCCTGGTTTATCTCCATATAATTCTCTTGTCTTATTTAACATATCTTTTAAATCTGTTACCTCTAACATATCTTTTGCCATAGATTTATTTCCTCCGTATATTTATTACTATTGGCTTTTTTTATTGCCTATAATAGATTAATATAGATATCAAAAAATGTCAAATATTATTGTGAATTTTAAGAAAAAAGTTATAATTATTCAGAAGTTAAGTCGGTTTTGCCTGCTAGGCAATATATAATATAAAAAAATGAAATGATTTTGCGTATCTAAATTTGAAGTTAGAAATAACCAATAAAACCATGAGGAATGTTCACGGTACTCACGTTAGTGAGGGTCTGAGTGAAAGAGGCTCATGGTTTTATTGTGTTAGTTCTTCGAAAATTTAGCTTATACAAAATCATGAATGACTTTATATTATATATTGCTTAGCAGGCAAAACCGACTTAACCTTTGAATAGTTACAAAAAGTTTATATCATAGTAAAAATATAAATAAAATACACAATGATTAAGATAATACCTCTTTTCCTATCAAGTTCGCTCTTTTTATTAAGTGTTGCAAGCAATTGTAAAAATAGAGTTACGATTATTAAAAGTATTAATGCACTATTAAAATCTGTAGCAAATGTCAAAGGATTAATGACTGCACCAATTCCCACTAATAAGCATAAATTTATGATGTTAGAACCTGATATATTTCCTAACAATAAGTCTGTTTCATCTTTTTTAGCAGATATAATACCAGTTATAATTTCTGGAAGTGATGTTCCAATGGCTACAATTGTCATTCCAATTAGTCGCTCAGATAATCCCAAATTATTGGCTATAATTATAGCATTATCAACAACAAAATCTGCTCCAAACTTTAATCCTAAAATACCTAATATCATATATAAAATAATCATTCCCATGGAATAATTTTCTTTTGATTCTACATCTTTTATTATCTCTTCATCTATTTTTTCATTATGTATTGCCTTTTCTTCATAGATAGAATAGATGATATAAGCTACCATGCATAAAAGTAATATAACACCTTGTCCTCTAGTTATGGTTTGGGCATCTCCGCAATTTTTCTGTATTTCCTAAAAATAAGAGTACTACCATAGCACCTATTCCAATAGGAAGATGTCTTTTTATAATTCGTTTATCAAATTTTACTGGTCTTACCAAACTGGTAATTCCAATAACAAATAGGAAGTTACAAATACAACTACCAATAGCATTTCCAATAATTAAATCAGAATGACCATCTATTGCAGAAGTTGCTGTAATAAAAATCTCTGGAAGTGATGTTCCAACAGCTACTATTGTTAGACCTATAAGCATTTCAGATAAACCAAATCTTTTTGCTATACTGATAGCTGCCCTTACTAAAAAATCTGCTCCCTTTATTAAAAATATAAATCCTATGATGATGAATATTATCTCTAATATCAAATTATTTCTCCTCTCTTTTGTATGAGGTTATTTTATACTATTTTTCTTTCTTATGTCAAATACAATTTTTTATATATTGAAATATGTATAGTATATACCATCGATAGAAAAATTATACTTATTAAATAAATCCCCCTATTTTTCTTGACTTTTTGTTTATACATATATTATAATAAATATAGGAAATGACAAATCCACAAACGTGGTTTTGCCGAATAGAGTTAAACTCACATCTACTCGTCAAAGTACAGATGTGAGCTTTTTTTATTTATGTAGTTGCTTATTAACCCAGTTCTTATACAGAACTGCTGTCAAGGCAACGTTTAATGTTAAAGATAACATTAATGCTATTATTAAAAATAGTATTACTTTAACCATAAACATCACCACCCTTCCTACGAAGAATCGTAAAAATTGGTGGCAAAACCACATCTGCTAATTATCATTTCCTACGCTACTTATTCTACAATATTCTTTTTATTTTGTCTACAAAATTCATTAAATTTATAAATATATTTTAACCTTCAGGATAAATTACTATTTTTTTACTCAAATCATAACATTCCTATAAGAAAAAATATATAAAAAATAAAAAACATGGATGGAAATACGAAGATTTTGCTATTGAATCAGAGAAAAATTGATGATACAACATACTAAATAGTTATTTATTTTTTTACTTATAAATGGTATAATAAATATGAATCTTTTATGTGAAAGGAAAAAAGAGAATATGGAAAAGTTTAAGGATTTCATAAGCCAAAACAAGAAAATTTTGATTTCTATTGTGATTGTCATTGTTATTATTCTATTAATTGCAAGTATTAGCATTTATTTTGCCACACGACCAACGGATGAACAAGAACCAGCAGAACAGCAAAACCAAGTACAGGAAGTCGAAGATGAAGAAATCCCAAAAGCAGAAGCAGAAATAGAAAATTCTGATATTATTACTTCTGAAACAGAAGATACTATTGCTAAAGACAATCAGGAACAGGCAAACGAAAATTCAAAACCTACAGACTCTACATCAGGAAATAACAATAATAATTCAAGTAATGCAAATGCTGGTGGAAACTCTAGCAATGGTAATACTTCAGGGCCATCACATACTCATACATGGGTAGACCATACAGTTACAAAACAAGTTTGGATTTCTAATATGGTAACAATTGATGATTATGAAACAAAAACGATTTATGGTGCACAGTTTTATACCGTGCAAGCAGACGGCTCACTTTTGAGCAATGGACCAACATATTGGTTTGAGAATGGATTTACAAATGATAACCTTAAAAATATTATGCGCAATGCATTAGTGCAAAACCCACAAGGTATCGTTAATGGCATTTGCTATGCACAATATGTAAATAGAACAAAAACTGAAAAGATTAAGGTTGGTTCACATCAAGAAGACCACGGACATTATGAAAATCAATCTTATGTAGATTATCAGTATTGTTCTGAGTGTGGCGAAAAGAAATAGGATAGATTGTAATTTGTTGAAATAATTGTAACATAAAGGGGCAGATAATTTTTAATAAACTATCTGTCCTATATCTTGTATTAATATTAGGAATTCCTCTTATATTAGAATACAGTAAATACTTTTGCGACTATTTTCCAGCCATCTTCTTCTTTTCTTAATACATGAAAATCTACATAATCTTCACCTGCATAATCTTCCATAGTAATTCTAATAACAGCAATATCATTTACAACATCTAAAATATCAACTTTTCCTTTTACATTTGTTGCTCCTGTTTCGTCTGCCCCATCAAATAGAGTTTGAATAGGTGCTCCATTAATAGTAGCATTTTTATGAAATGCAGGTTTCATAATCTCCTTTTCCTGCTTTACATCCTTCAAGATACAAGTTACCTGCCCTCATAATTTCTTCATAATCCTTTAAATAAATATCTTTCATAATACATCATCCTTTCTAAAAATATTTACAACTGCATTATATTATGATATAATCTTTTTGTGAAGTACTTACTTAAAGGAGAGTGTAAAAAATGAAAAATTGTATAAAACCTAATATGAACTTTGAAGAAACTGGATTTGCATATAGTATGTCCTTAATTTCAGGGAAATATAAATTGCCAATATTATATTCTTTAGCATTTTACGGTCCATTTAGATATAATGAACTTAAAAGATTTTTAGACCCAATTTCTTTTAAAACATTAACATCTAATTTAAAAGAATTAGAAGATTGTGGTCTAATCATAAGAAAAGAATATCAGGAAATTCCTCCAAAAGTAGAATATTATTTGTCTAATAAAGGAAAATCTTTAATGCCCATTTTGGATAAGTTATGTGATTGGGGAACAGAAAACAAACAAGAAACTTAATTCTTGTTTATTTTTTTACCTAAACTACAAATTGCTATTTATTGTTATAATTTAAGAATGGAGAATTATCATCATGTTTCTCCATATTTTCTGTTCATAAGCCATTTTGCATAAAATGCTGGTATATCTGTTCTACACCCTGTATTAATAATCATAATGATTTCTCCTTTAAATCTTCTATGATTTGATTGATATCTTCATCAAATGAAATTGTTTTATTTTGGATTTCTTGACTTGCCATTGGATAATCTTTATTCATTCTAATTAAAGTTGTTTTTATATGCTGATATGTCATTTGTTCAAATGGGAATCGTATAATTCCAGGTGTATTAAATCCAACACCTAGTTCTAATAATACCACATTTTTATCTTCTATTCTATCTAAGAACTCATCATATTTTTGAGCTTGTTTATACCAATTTTCATCTTGAACAAAATTGGCATCTTTCCTTAAATTCATTTCCATATTGCCACCACAAACAGGACATTTGGGTACTAAATAACTTGGTATTTTACAATCTTTTGTATGTTTTAACCACTCTTCTACCATTTCTTGATTATCATACAATTTATTGTGACAAGCATTTTCACATTGTAAAAAACGATAATCTCCTTGAACAGTAAATATCTTTTCTTTATCAAATCCTGCTGTTTCAAATTGTCCATCAACATTGGTTGTAATGACAAAATAGTTTTTATCTTTTACAAAATCTAATAATTCTTGATATAACTTTAATGGCTTCCTAAATCTATTCAATTTAATCAATTTTGCCCAAAATGCCCATTTCTCTTCTTGTGATGAGAATGGATAAAATGACGCTGTATACAAGTCTTCAAAATGATATTTATCAATAAATTCTTTATAATTTTTTTGAAAACTTTCTCCACCATATTCTAAACCAGCAGCTGTCGAAAGTCCAGCACCTGCTCCAATTAATATATAATCGGTATTGTTAATTGCTTGTTTCGCATTTTGTAATCGAATTTTATATTCTTCCAATTTCATTCCTCTTTTCTATAATAAATTTACACCATAGCTATATTCTTTTCATAAATTCTTTTGTCATCCTCTGTAAATACATTAAAAACAACTTTTTCAAATTTATCACTATTATGTTTTAAAAAATCATCTACTGTGGCAATTGCAATTTTACTTGCTTGTTCTTTTGGAAATCGAAATTCTCCAGTTGAAATACATGGAAAAGCAATCGTGCGTATTCCATTATCCATAGCTAACTGCAAACTATTAATATAACAGTCTGCTAATTGTTGTTCCTCTAATTGTGTAACTGTATCATATATCATTGGTCCAACTGCATGGATTACATATTTGGCAGGTAAATTATATCCCTTTGTAATAATGGCTTCTCCAGTTTTCAACTGATAGTCTTTCTTTTTCATAATTTCGTTACATGCCTGCCTTAGTTCCACACCTGCCATTGTATGAATTTGATTGTCAATACACTTATGGCAAGGCACAAAGCAACCTAGTCCTTGTGAATTTGCAGCATTCACAATTGCTTCAATTTGTAAAGTTGTGATATCTCCTTCCCATAAACATATCTTACTACTGTTTTTTAATTCACTCGTTTTATACTTTTCAGATATGGTTTCTATATCTTCTACTTTTATAATATCTTTTTTCTTTAATTCCTCTTGTAAATATGCATTTTCAACTTCTAAATACTCTTTTGAAATTGGCTTTGGTTCTCTTATATTACAAAGTGAACGATATAGATTCTTTTTTTGGGTTATATCTGTTGGAAGTTTATCTATATTTACTTCTCTATTTTCTTTTAATAAATATTGAATTAAAAAATCTAATTTTTCCAAAATCATCATCTCCAATTATAAGCTTTTTAAGGACTGCCTTTTGGCAATCCTTTAAACTTTCGGTGAACTTTAGAGGCAGACTTTAAAGTTCACCATCTCGTTTTAATTTTCTGGAAAGAAATATCCTGCTGTCATATCTAAATAATTTAGTCCGCTATATGTTGGGAATTTTGCTTTTACTTTATCTTTGAATTCTTCTGCATTTGAAGATTCTTTTGCTAATACTTTTAAGTCCTCAAGATAAGCAATTTTTGTATCAACATCTGCCGTTGTTTCTGGTACATAATGACTAGATAATATTAAGTTATATCCTTTTTCTTTATATCCTTTTAATTGTGCTATAATTGCATTTGCATGACCTTCTCCTGCAACAATTGAATGACAATCATGTCCTAACATATGGGTATATATACAA